>DASZEJ010000068.1:0-14198 GCA_035940955.1 Solirubrobacteraceae bacterium | reverse complement strand
CTTGCCGCCGCGCGAGCCCTCCGCGACGAGCCACCCCTCGCCCAACCGTCGCATCATCTGCCGGCCGTCGCTGTCCCGCCACTTCGCGAAGACCGCCGGTCCGTCCCGCCGCTCGCGGACGAGAAGCACGCCGTTGACCTGATCGTTGCGCTGCACGCTGCCTCCTCGGCGTGCGGGTGGACCAGCTCTCACGCTCGCTACGGCGCGCCGCGTCTACCACTCCGTCTACCAACCCGACCGGAACCAGCCGGACGAACCGGCCGGAACCGGAACCGACCGCCCAGGTTCCATCGGACCTGACGGCGATCGGGCTTGCTTAGGAGCCGGTGGCGCAAGCCGTGGGGGTTCGAGTCCCTCCGCCCGCACTTCTGGCGCGCCGCCGCTCATGCCCGGTTTGCAGGGACTTCGCGCTCAACGCATGGAACGCAACTGAGTAAATGTAGATACCATTTTGCGCTGTCTGCGCCACTTACTGGCGGTTTACCGGGATTAGCAGGGCAAACGAGACAGCAGGACCGCCGCTGAAATGGATATGGTCCGCGCCGTCACACCACGCCGATGCGCGCGAAGGATCGCGCCAACAGGAGGGCCGAGCCACGCCGGACCACGTCATCGACCAGCGGATCGTCAAGGCACTTGCGCACCCGCTGCGCATTCGGATGCTGACCGTGCTCAACGAGCGGGTCGCCAGTCCGAGCGAGCTGGCGGGCGAGCTCGACGAGCCGATCGGCAACGTCAGCTACCACATGCGCACGCTCGCCGACCTCGGCATGGTCGAGCTCGTGCGCACCGAGCCGCGCCGCGGCGCGGTCGAGCACTACTACCGGGCCGTCGAGCGCCCGCACCTTCCCGCCCAGGACTGGGCGACGCTGCCGCCCTCGGTCCGCCGTTCCTTCTCGGACACGACCGGCCGCCAGGTGCTCGACGACTTCACCGCGGCCGCCAAGGCCGGCGCCTTCGAGCGCGACGGGGCCCGCCTCCACCGGCTCGAGCTGAAGCTCGACAAGAAGGGGTGGGACGAGCTGGGCAAGCTGCTCGACGACGTCGCGCAGCGCATCGACAAGATCGCCGCGAAGGCCAAGGACCGCAAGGGCGACGAGAAGATCGCGAGCGCCGCGGTGCTCATGCTCTTCGAGGGCGGCGGTGCCAGCTCCGGCAACGGGAAGCGCGGCAAGCGGTAGGGGAACGCACCGACCCCGGTCTCGCCGCGGCGGGCCCGGGTAGGCGGCGCACCCGGTTCAGGTCCCAGGGATGGGGCCCGTCAGAACGGAGACAGGCAACCCAATGCGGATCGGACTGGTGCTGGGCGGCGGCGGCGTCGTCGGCGGCGCGTGGCTGATCGGGGCGCTCGAGGCGCTCGAGTCCGAGACGGGCTGGAGCCCCTCGACCGCCGACGTCATCGCCGGCACGTCCGCGGGGTCGGTGATCGGCGCGCTGACTGCCGCGGGCGTCGGGCCGTCGCTGATGGCCGCGTACGCGAGCGGCGGCGCCGCCGACGAGCTGGCCGAGCTGGAGGCGCGCGGCGACCGCGTGCTGGAGGCGGGGCTCGGCGACATGCCGTACCGCCTGCAGGTCGCGCTGCCGCCGATCGGCCCCGGCTCGTGGCGCATGGCGATCTCGACCCTGCTGCGGCCGCTCAGCCACGCGCCGTCGGCGGTGATGGCGGGCTGGCTGCCGCGCGGGTTCGTCTCGACGCGGCCGATCCGCGACCTGGTCGACCGCTTCGTCGACGCGGAGTGGCCGGAGGGCCGCTACTGGGCGGTCGCCGCCGACTACGCGACCGGCCGCCGCGTCGTCTTCGGACGCGAGGGCGCGCCGCCCGCCGACGTGCGCGACGCGGTGGCGGCGTCGTGCGCGATCCCCGGCTTCTACCACCCGGTCAAGATCGGCGGCCGGCGCTACATCGACGGCGGCGTCTGCTCGCCCTCGAACCTGGACCTGCTGT
The DNA here is from genome assembly GCA_035940955.1 of Solirubrobacteraceae bacterium. Lineage (GTDB taxonomy): Bacteria > Actinomycetota > Thermoleophilia > Solirubrobacterales > Solirubrobacteraceae > CADCVT01. Next base: position 12,253 of record DASZEJ010000068.1, on the reverse strand, counting down.
GCGACGAGGGCCTCGACCTCGTCGTGTGCCTGAACCCGATGTCGTCGCTCGCGCGCGTGACGACGCGCTCGCCGGGCGACCGCGTCGCCGCGGCGGTCCGCGCGCAGAGCGGCCGGCGCCTGGGCCGCGAGGCCAGGAAGCTCCGCGAGCGCGGGACCGAGGTCCTCATCCTCCAGCCATCCGCCGAGGACCTCGCGGTCATGGGCACGAACTTCATGGCCCGCGACCGCCGCGAGCAGGTCGTCGAGCGAGCGATCCGCACGACCGCCCGCGACCTGCGCCGCCGCCGCGGCCGCCCGGGCGTCGTCTTCCCGAAGCGCACGCCGGTCCGCCGGCGCGCGGCGCAGCGCCGGGCCGCCTGAACGGGCGACGACGCAGATACACTGACCCCGGCTCGCAGGGGGACTGGTGTAGTGGTAACACGGCGGTCTCCAAAACCGCAGCTCGAGGTTCGATTCCTCGGTTCCCCGTCGGCCGCCTCGATCCGGCCGATCCGCTTGAGATCCTTTTCGCATGCGGAGCCTCGCGGAGATGGAAGCCGTGCGGCGCCTCCTCGCCGACGGCGTCCCGGCCCGCTCGATCGCCGCCGAGACGCGGGTTCCGCTCCGCACGGTCGTCCGGTGGGGCCAGGGACGGACGCGCGCGTTCGGCAACCGGCCACGGCCCCGGCCCTGGCGGCCACCCGACGACTGGAGCTACTCGTACCTCCTCGGCCTCTATCTCGGCGACGGCCACGTGTACGTCACGAAGAGGGGCGCCTGCCTGCTTCGCGTGCACCTCGACGCCGCGTACCCCGGCATCGTGAACGAGTGCCGGCTCGCGATGGAGATGACGACCCTCGGCGGGCGCACCCATGTGCTCCTGCGGCGGGGCAGCCGCGTCAACACGGTGCAGTCGTCCTGGAAGCGCTGGCCCGAGGCGCTACCCCAGCACGGCCCCGGCCCGAAGCACCTGCGGCCGATCATGCTGACGGACTGGCAGCGCGAGACCGTCGCGGCGCGCCCGCGGCAGTTCGTGCGCGGCCTCATCCACTCCGACGGCTGCCGGACCGTCAACCGGTTCAAGACGCGGCTGCCGAGCGGGCGCGTCGCGGAGTACGCATATCCGCGGTACTTCTTCTCGAACCTGTCGGCGGACATCCGCGCGCTGTTCTGTGAGGCGTGCGAGGCGATCGGCGTGCGCTGGACGCTGTCCAACCCGCGCAACGTGTCGGTCGCGGACCGCCGCAGCGTCGCGATCCTGGAGGACGTCGTCGGCCCGAAGAGCTAGGCCTTGGCCCTCGCGCGGCCCTTCGCCTTCGAGCCGCCGCCCTTCGCCTTCGACCCGCCGCCCTTCGCCTTCGAGCCGGACCCGCCCCCGCCGCCGCCGTCCCCGCTGTCCCCGCCGCGGGCCGCCTCCAGCGACTCGCGCAGCGCCGCCATCAGGTCCGGGACCGCGGCCGGGACCTCCGGGGCCGCGGGGGCCTTGATCGTCTTGCCCTTGCGCTTGTCGCGGATGATCCGCTTGAGGCGCTCGCGATGGCGATCCTCGTAGCGGGAGGGGTCCCAGTCGCAGCTGAGCTCCTCGACGAGCGCGACCGCGTGGTCGACCTCCGCCTTCGACGGCTGCTCCTTCTTGCCGGGCAGGTTGAGGCCGTCGGTCGGCCGGATCTCGTCGGCGAAGTGCATCGTCACGAGCGAGAGCAGGCCGTCGCGCACGCGCAGCGCGACCAGCCGCTCCTTGGTCCGCAGCACGAACCGGCCCACCGCGACGCGGTCGGTCTTCTCCATTACGCCGACGAGCAGCCGGTAGGCGCGCAGCGGGCCCTCGCCGTCCGCGTTGGGGACGAGGAAGTACGGGTGGTCGAAGAAGATCGGGTCGATCTCGTCGAGGCCGACGAACTCGGAGATGTCGATCGTGCGCGTCTTCTCCGGCTGCGCCGCCTCGAGCTCCTCGTCGGTCAGCAGCACGTACCCGTCGCCGTCCGACCGCGGGTAGCCGCTCGCGACCTCCTCGTACGGGATCGCGACGCCCTCCTCCTTGCAGTAGCGCTCGACGTGCAGCCGGGCGCCGCTCTCGGAGTCGAGCTGGTTGAAGTGGACGTCGACGTCGCGCACGGCCGACACGAGCGCGACCGGGACGTTCACCAGCCCGAACGAGAGCGACCCGCTCCAGAGCGACCGCGGCATCAGCTTTTCGCCGCCTTCAGCGACGCCTCGAGCGCGGCCATCAGGTCGTCGGGCGAGTCGGCCTCCTCCGGCTCGGCCAGGTCCGGCTCCTCGCCGCGCTCCTTGGCCCGCACGACCTCCAGCACCCGCTCGCGGTAGGTGTCCTCGTACCGGTCGGGGTCGAACGCCGCCGCGAGCGTCTCGACCAGCATCCCGGCCATGTCGACCTCGCGCTTGCCGGGCGCCTTCGACGGCTCGTCGACGTCCAGCGCGTCCGCGGCGACCAGCTCGTCGGCGAAGCGCATGACCTGCATCCGCAGCACCCCGTCGACCGGCCGCACGCTGACGAGCTGCTCGCGCTGGCGCAGCGACACCCGTCCGACCCCGACGCGCCCGGACTTCTCGAGCGCCTTGACGAGCAAAGCGTAGGCGGCCTCGGCGCCGTCCTGGGGCGCCAGGTGGTACGGCTTGCCGTAGAAGACCGGGTCGATCTGCTCCGCGGGGACGAAGTCGGCCAGCTCGATCGCCTTGCGCGCCGGCTGGTCGGCGGCCTTGATCTCGTCGTCGGAGAGGACGACGTACTCCTCGTCGCCGACGTCGAAGCCCTTGACGACCCGGTCGCGGGAGACCTCCTCGCCGTCCGGCCCGACGAGCCGGTGCCCGACCTCGCTGCCGTCCTTGACGTGCAGCTCCCGGAACCGGATCGCCTTGTCCTCCAGCGCGCCGAACACCTTGATCGGCACGTTGACCGCGCCGAACGCCACCGCGCCGTTCCAGATCGATCTGGGAGCCATGTTCGCTCCCTTCTACCCGAGAGCTCGCGAGGTTACGAGGCCTGCAACTCGCCGCTCGCGAGCAGGCGCTGCACCGCGAAGATGAAGCGCGCCAGGCGGTCGCGGTCGGCGCCGTCCAGGTCCGTGAAGTGCACGGCGGTCATCTCGATCGTCGCCCGCACGATCCGCCCGTGGCAGGCGATGGGCGGGTCGTGGTCCGGCACGTCGATCTCCAGGCCGACGACCGCGTCGCGCTCGCCGAACCCGCCCCCGGCCAGCGACAGGCCGGCGGAGGAGACGTCGATCGTGTGCGCCTGCACGCGGCCGCCTTCGGGGGTCAGGACGGTCACGTCGAGCGGGATCCGCAGCCGCGAGGCCGACCGCTGCTGCGGCACCTGGACCCCGTCGCGGACCGTGAACCGCAGGTCGTCCTCCTCCACGCCCCAGCTCGCGCGGCCCTTGAGCGCGACGAGGATGGCGCGGTGGCCGAAGATGAGGCTGGCGGCGCCCTCCAGCTCCTGGCGGCTGACCCGCGGGGCGGTGGACGGCTTGAGCGCGGCCTCGTCGCCGTTGACCGCGACCACGCGGCAGCGCAGCTGGGTCGCACCGACCAGCAGCGTCACGTCCTGCTGCTCGCGCAGCCGCCTCACGTGAAGTACATCGGCGCGCGCGCGGGAGGGTTGAGGTTCCGGCTACAGGCCTGGCCAGTGGCGGACGGCGTAGCCGGCCGTCGGGCGCATGTCGTTGGTGAAGCGCGAGCCCGTCTTCCCGCGGCTCGCCGCGCTGGTGTCGAAGCGGACGCCGGCGACCACGATGAAGACGTGCCCGGGGTTCGAGTAGAGCGTCAGCCACCTGCCCTTGCCGGGCCTGCCCCACCGCATCAGCGGGCCGGACGCCTGCGGCGCTTCGAGCAGCCCGGCGGCCGCGAGCGCGTAGGAGACCGAGCCCGAGCAGTCGTAGCCGGTGTCCTGCCACCTGCCGTGGCCGCCGCCCCACTTGTACGGGTGGCGGGCGATCGTGTTGCCGGCCTCGATGATCGCGCGAACCTCCGGCGGCGCCTCCAGCGGCGGGAGCGCGACGCCGTTGGGGAGGACCTCGGCGCGGGTGACCGCGTCGTCGGTGGAGGGGTCGGGGAGCGGGGGCGGCTCGGGGGGCGGCGGGGGCGGTTCCTCGACCGTCTTCTCGGGCTCGGGCTCGGGGTCGGGCCGCTCCGGCCGCTGCTCCGCTCGCTCCTCCCGCGCGGGCGCCTGAGCCTTCGGCGCCCACCGCCAGTCCTCGATCGACGCGCTCGCCGGCTCGGCGGCCGACTCGTCCCCGAGGAAGGCGTACGCCAGCGCGCCCGCGCCGACGCCGGCCGCGAGCAGGGCGAGGACGAGTGCTCCGAGGCGTCGCACGGCGCGCAGGATGCCACGTCCTTTACCGTCCTCCGCCGCCCATGGACGCCTTCGAGGCCATCGTGCTCGGCATCGTGCAGGGACTCACCGAGTTCCTCCCGATCTCCTCCTCCGGTCACCTGCGGATCGTCCCCGCGTTCGCCGGCTGGGAGGACCCGGGCGCCGCCTTCACCGCCGTGATCCAGCTCGGGACGATGGCCGCCGTCCTCCTCTACTTCAGGCGCGACCTGCTGAACATCGCGCGCGGCTGGCTCGCCGGCCTGCGCGACCCCGCGCGGCGTGGCGACCCCGACTCGCGGATGGGCTGGTACCTGATCGTCGGCACGATCCCGATCGTCGTCCTCGGCCTCGCGTTCGACGACGCGATCGAGGAGGACGCCCGCAACCTCACGCTCATCGGGATCGCCCTGATCGGCCTCGGGCTCCTGCTGCTGCTCGCCGAGCGCGTCGCCGACCACGTCCGCCCGGTCGAGTCGGTCACCTGGCGCGACTCGCTGGTCATCGGCGTCGCGCAGGCCGCCGCGCTCGTCCCGGGCGTCTCGCGCAGCGGCGCGACGATCACCGCGGGGCTCTTCCTCGGCTTCGACCGGGAGGCCGCCGCGCGGTTCTCGTTCCTGCTGTCGGTGCCGGCGGTCGTGCTCTCGGGCGTCTACCAGCTGCGCGACATCGGCGGCGACGGCGCCGTGGGGTTCGTCCCGACCGCGCTGGCGACGATCTTCGCCTTCGCCTCGGGCTACGCGGCGATCGCGTTCCTGCTGCGCTTCCTGGTCAACCACACGACCGCCGTGTTCGTGGTCTATCGCGTCGTGCTGGGCGCGGTGGTGCTGGCCCTGGTCGCCGCCGATGTGATCCACTGACGGCCGTGATCGTCGAGTGCGCCGTCTACCAGGACGGCCGGCGCGAGCCGGGCGACATCCCTCTCGAGCGCGCGTGCGAGGCCGCGCAGGGCGACGGCGCGTTCGTCTGGATCGGCCTCTTCGAGCCGTCGGTCGAGGAGTTCGACGCCGCGCGCCGCGAGTTCGCGCTGCACCCGCTGGCGGTGGAGGACGCGCTGACCGCGCACGAGCGGCCGAAGCTCGAGCGGTACGGCGACATGACGTTCGTCGTGCTGAAGACGGCGGAGTACGACGACGCGGCCGAGGAGGTGCGGTTCGGGCAGATCATGGTCTTCGTCGGCGAGTCCTTCGTCATCACGGTGCGGCACGGCGAGCACGGGTCGCTGGGCGACGTGCGGCGCCGGCTCGAGGCCGAGCCGGACCACCTGCGACGAGGGCCCGCGGGGGCGCTGCACGCGATCGTGGACGCGGTCGTCGACGGGTACGAGCCGGTCGTCGCCGGGCTGCAGATCGACGTCGACCAGGTCGAGCAGGAGCTGTTCGGCGGCGCCGCCGGCGGGGCGACCGTCCGGATCTACAAGCTCGGCCGCCAGGTGCTCGCGTTCTCCCGCGCGGTCTCGCCGCTCGTGGGTCCCGCCGAGCGGCTCGTCCACGGCCACCCGCCGGTGGTCGAGGACGACATGCGGTCCTACTTCCGCGACGTCTACGACCACCTGCTGCGGATCGACCAGCAGGTCGAGGCGATGCACGAGCTGGTGTCGAACCTGCTGCAGGCGAACCTCGCGCAGGTCACCGTCCGGCAGAACGAGGACATGCGGCGGATCTCGGCGTGGGTGGCGATCCTCGCGGTCCCGACGATGATCGCCGGGATCTACGGGATGAACTTCGAGCACATGCCGGAGCTGCGGTGGGAGCTGGGGTATCCCGCCGTGCTGGTGGTGATCGCGGCGGCGTGCACGCTGCTGTACGTGCGGTTCAAGCGGGCGGGGTGGCTGTGACGGGCGCGGGCGCGTCGCGGATCTTCGCGCCGGATCTGCTCGCCGGGCGCGTCGCGATCGTGACCGGCGGGGGGACGGGCTTGGGCAAGGCGAGCGCGCGCGAGCTGATCGCGTGCGGCGCGCGCGTGGTGATCGCGGGGCGGCGGGAGGAGGTGCTCGCCGCGGCGGCGCGCGAGCTGGGGGAGGGGTGCAGCTGGGTCGCCGGCGACGTGCGGGATCCGGATGACGCCGCGCGCATCGTGGGGGCGGCCGGCCAGCGGATGGACGTGCTCGTCAACAACGCGGGCGGGCAGTACTTCGTCCCGGCGGAGGCGATCGCGCTGAAGGGCTGGAGCGCGGTGTGGCGGCTGAACGTCGGCGGGACGGTGACGATGACGCGCGCGGCTTGCGGTCGTCTGTCGCCCGACGGCGCGGTCATCAACGTCACGTTCTCGCCACATCACGGGCTGCCGGGCATGACGCACTCGGGAGCGGCGCGCGCGGCGGTCGAGGCGCTGACGCGCTCGCTCGCGGCGGAGCTCGCGCCGGTGAGCGTGACGGCGATCGCCGCGGGCCATTTCCGTACCGACGCGCTGAAGAAGTACCCGGCGAACATCGGCGAGGCGGCCGCGCGGACGGTCCCGCTCCAGCGGTTGGGCGAGGAGGAGGAGCACGCATGGCTGGTGGCGATGCTCGCCTCGCCGCTCGGCCGCGCGTTCAGCGGCTCGGTCGTGACGCTGGACGGCGCGCGCGACAACTGGTACGGCCCCTGGCCCCCGCCGGGGCTGGTCGGGGAGTCCGGCGAGGTGCCGACCGAGGAGCGCCGGACGCCCGCCCCGTAGCCCGCGCGGGGCGGCGGTACCATTGGCGTCGCCGGCGGGCGAAGTGTTGTGGCTGCACCCCAGCCTTCCAAGCTGGTAGGGCGGGTTCGATTCCCGTCGCCCGCTCTGCAGGACGACATACCACGGGGAGTGGCGCAGTCTGGTAGCGCACCCGGCTGGGGGCCGGGCGGTCGCAGGTTCAAATCCTGTCTCCCCGACTGAGGACAGCCCTGGTATTACGGCGGTTCTGCGTCTAAGCGGTGCGGGACGCTGACCGCCATTCATGGAACAGAATCGCGGGTTCGGCACCGACCACTCAGCGAGACGCCCTCGAACGAGCTACCGCGAAGAGTTGTCCGCGCCGTGAGCCGTGGAACAAGGCGTGGCAACGCAGACTCAGGGACCGTCGGAGCCGGGGCAGCTTGACTGCGGTCGCGTCCGCTCTTGCCCGTCTTCAATCCGTTCGATACGGACCTGCATCTCATCCCCGTCGGGGATCTGCGCTGTCAGTTTGATGCCCTGTGCGGCCCAGTCGTCGCTCCCTCCAAGGAGGGCCACGGTCATCAGTGTGTTGTCGAAGACGACCTTCATGTCTTCGCTTGTAAAGCCGCGCGGATCGAGTTGCGTGACATCGATCCAGTAGAGAAATATGTGCCGTAGCCCGTAACGGCCGTACCGGTCTACTAGTTGGCGAATCAAAGCGCGGTCTTGGGGGTGGCGAGCCTTGTCGTACACCTCGACGAACTTCTCAGCGAAGACCTCGGCGAGGCTGACTGCATCGTCGGCCTCTGCTTCCCGGCTGAACCGGTGGCCTAAGAGGCGCCCCACCAACTCCTCTCCGAACGGAAACTCTGGCGGCTCCTCAGGTTGTGCTTCCCTCGCGGCCGCAGTCAGCGCGGCGAGGAACCTCCCGCGCTCACGCATCCATTGTTTTTTCCACCCATTCCTGAGATCGAAGTGGAGTTTCCCTTGAAGATCGGCGGGGAGGTCATCGCTTTCAACCCGTCCGATCAGCACAGGAATGACCACAGTTCTCCGTTCACGAACTTCCCGGAGCATCGCGGCATCGAGCTCGTTTAGGACCCAGGGCGACGCTAGCGATCGGCGTGAAATGAACACGACGATTGATCGGCTCCGTCGAATGCCGTTGTTGATGGCCGCTCGCAGCCGCTCGCCGAGGCGTATCGAGGATTTGTCGCGCCAGACAGTTAGACCATGATTCTCGATCTCCTTCTGGATGGGAGCTACGACCGCGCTATCGCTGGTCGCATAGCTAATGAAGACATCCCACGAAGGTTCCATCGAAGACCGGGTTGGCCCGTCTGCTCGTTGCGGCGCGGGCTCAGTGTGGCACGCGCCACCAAGGCACGCTGGGGCCGTGAGCGGCGGCGGGTCGGTCAGGGCAGCGCGCTCCACCCATTACGCGCACTGCGCGTCGAGCGCGCCCCATCGTGAGCGATGACACGGCGCGACCACTCGCCGCCTTCGCCGGCCGGCTCCGTCGCCACTACCGCCCACGTGATGTCCGCGGGTAGTAGGGCAATGACCCTCTCCGTCCGGTCATACGCCTCGTCCCAGTACGTGCGGACCTCCGGTGTCTTCATCCACTGCTGGTGGACCTGCTCATGCATGTCGGCCATGCGAGCATGCTGCCGATCTGGCCGGACTGGCTCGCGGGTATCGTGATCCCATGCCCCATAAGCCCTCGTCGGGGACGTCCGTCGTCCCACTGGCGATGCATCTCTCGGTCAAGATCGCCGACGGTCCGCCGGGCGTTGCGATCGCGCTATCGCAGAGCGGTGAGCACACGTACTACCTGGTCGCGCAGGGACCCGGCGCACCTGTCTGGTACCTCGACAACGAACTTGAGCGCGCTGAGGTCCATCCGCAGGAAGGCGATTGATGTAGACGCCGTCGGCGCGACGCGACGGCCCGTCGCTGCGCCGTGGAGCGCGTCATGCAGAACGTCGAGTTGCGCGGAGCATCGCATCCGCGACCCTGCTCGGCCGGGCCATGGAACATTCCATGGAAGAAACCGAGCAGAACTCAGAAGCACTCAGCGGCAACAAACGCCGATGAAACCGGCGGATCGCACCTCAGCGACACGGGATCGCTCCGGCTGGGGGCCGGGCGGTCGCAGGTTCAAATCCCGTCTCCCCGACTTGCGGAAAGCCGCGATGTGGTCGGGGTTTTCTCGCTCACGGCGGAACCGACGCACGACGACGGGGCACACTTCGGGGCGGTGAGCCGAGGCTGACGCGGCGAAGACCTCGAGGAACCGACGTTCGACGGCAGTCTCATCGTCGGGCGGTTCGAGCCGGCGGCTCCCTGCACGCGTCGGCGACGCACTCCGGCGACCCGACGCTCGAGGAGCTCTTGCGCTCATGGACGCGCAAGGAGGCCGTCCTCGAGGCGGCCGGCGCGGGCGTGGCCGTCTCTCCCTCCGCTGTCGTCGTCACGCCGCCGGACCGGCCGCCGGAGGTTGTCCGGTACGACGGCGGCTCCGCGCCCGCGGTGCGGATGACCGACCGCTCCCCGGCCCGGGGTACGAGGGCGCGGTGGCGGTGCTCGCCGCCGCGCGCGACGCCGACGCGCTCCTTCAGGGTGCGTGACCGCGGGCGGCGACCTGCCGCAGCCGGGCGGCGAGGTCGGCGAGCAGCTCGCCCGGGTCGGAGCGGAGGAAGAAGTGGTCACCCCGGAGGCGCACCAGCGCGAACGGGCCCGTGGTGTGCCGCTCCCACCCGCGGGCGTCCTCGACGCTGATGCGGTCGTCGTCGCCGGGGAGGTAGACGACGACCGGGCAGTCCAACGGCGGCCCCGGGTCGAGCGCGTAGGTCTCGCAGACGGCGAAGTCGGCGCGGATCGTCGGCAGGGCGACCGCCCGCAGCTCCGGGTCCGACAGGACCTCCTCGGGGGTCCCCTGGAGCTCGCGCAGCCGGGCGATGAGCTCCGCGTCGTCGAACCGGTGCGCCGCCACCGGGACCGGGTCGGGCACGTGGGGAGCCCGGTGGGCAGACACGTAGAGCGCGATCGGCGGCGGGCGGCCCGCGCGAGGCAGGCGGCGCGCGAGCTCGAACGCGATCAGCGCGCCCATGCTGTGTCCGAACAGCGCGTAGCGGTCCGGAAGGCCGTCCGCGACGAGCTCGGCCGCGAGGGCGTCCGCGAGCGGCGCTCGGCGACGCCCGCGAGCGCCGCCGCCCATCCGCGGCACAGCGACGACCCGCCGCCGGCGTGCGGCAGGCAGACGAGGCGGAGGCTCACATGTCGCCGGCGGGCGCGGCGCCGCCCTGCTGCTCCATCGCCTCCATGTGCTTGCGCAGGCTCAGCGGCCGCATGTCGGTCCAGACCTCGCCGATGTAGTCGAGGCATTCCGCCTTCGGCCCCGTCTTGCCGGCGTCGCGCCAGCCAGGCGCGTTCTCGCGATCGGCCGGCCAGATCGAGTACTGCTCCTCGTGGTTGAGGACCACCTTGTAGATCGTCCGATCCTCTTCGTCGTCATCGAAGTGCATCCGTTGGACCACCTGTCGGTCGAGCTTGCACCGCCGCCAGCCGGCTCAGCCGCTCGTCGGGATCTCCGACGATCCCGCGGAGGATGCTTCCGAGCCGGTCGAGCCACGCCGCGACGGTGTCGGGGCGGAACAGATCAGCTTTGTATTTTGCCACAACGTCGAGGCCGTCCGGGCGCTCTCGCAGCACGAAGACGACGTCGCACGTCGTGGCGGTGAACGCCGGCTCGGCGTCCCGCGCGCCCTCGAGCGGCCGCGCCTGCACGCCCGGCACGTCGAGGTACCGCGCCGGGGCGCTCTCGGCAACGAGCATGACCTCGAACAGCGGGGGGCCGTCGCCGCGGGCCGACCGCAGCACGAGCTCGAACGGGACGTCGTGGTCGGCGTAGGCGTCGAGCGCGGCCGCCCGCGTCCGGGCGAGCAGCTCGCGCGCGGTGGGGTCGCCGCAGGCGTCGGCGCGCACGACGAGCGTGTTGAGGAACAGGCCGACGACGTCCTCGGTCACCGCCGACCGGTTCGCGCTCACCGTGCCCACGCGCAGGTCGCAGGCGCCAGTCGTCGCGTGCAGCAGCGCCTCGAGCCCCGTGAGGACGGTCATGAACACGGTGGCCCCCATCCGCCGCGCGAAGCGGCGCACGTCCTCGGCCTCTTCGGGCCCCAGGCGCAGCGTCGTCGTCGCCGTCGCGAAGCCGGGCTGGGCGTCGCGCGGCCCGTCGGCGGGGAGTCGGAGCGGCTCGAGCGGCGGCGCGAGCCGGCGCTCGAGCCGGTCGAGCCGGCCGTCGAAGGCCGCGGAGGCGACCGCCGCCCGCTGCCAGCGCGCGTAGTCGCGGTACTGCAGCACCGGGCGCGGCAGCGGCGGGCGCCCCTCGCGCACGCCCCGGTACTCCGCTGACAGCTCCGCCAGCAGCAGCCGCAGCGACCAGGCGTCGCCCGCGATGTGGTGCATGGCGACGAACAGCACGTGCGCCTCCGTGCCGAGTGAGACGAGCGCCACCCGCAGGACGGGCCCAGCGGCCAGGTCGAACGGCAGCACGGCCGCGCGCCGCAGGATCTGCCGGGCCTCGTCCTCCGCGCCCTCCGCGAGCCGGTGGGACTCGAAGCAGGCCGGGACCTCCGCCGCGACCGCCTGGACGGGCCGCCCGTCCGGCGCGGGATAGGTCGTGCGCAGGACGTCGTGCCGCCGCAGGCAGCGGACGAGCGCCTGCTCGAGCGCCTCTGGGTCGAGCCGCCCCGCGTACCTGGCCGCGTGGGTCATCGTGAAGGCGTGGTTGCCCGGCAGGACCGAGTCGAGGCGCCAGAGACCCTCCTGGCCGAGCGACAGCGGGGCGGGACCCGCGTCCGTCGCCGGCTCGATGCGCTGGTCCGCCGCGCCCCGGCCCTGCCGGACGCGCTCGGCGACGCCGGCCACGGTCGGCGCGGAGAGGAACTCGTCGAGGCGCACGTCGGCCCCGAGCGTCCGGCGGACCTGGCCGACGGCGCGCATGGCGAGGATCGAGTCGCCGCCCAGCGCGTAGAAGTCGTCGCCGGTGCCGATCGCCGGCCGGCCGAGCAGCTGCGCCCAGATCTCCGCCACCGCCTCCTCGATCGGGTCGCGTGCCGGCGTGGAGCCGGCGGGCGCGCCGCGGGCCGCGGCGGGGCGCGCCGCCGCCAGCGCTCGCCGGTCGATCTTGCCGGACGGTGTGAGCGGCAGCTCGGCCAGCGCGACGTAGGCCGAGGGCACGAGCGCTGACGGCAGCGCCGCCGCCGCGAACCGGCGCAGCGCCTCCGGGCTCGGCTCGGCGCCCTGCTCGGCGGCGACG
>DASZEJ010000067.1:0-7909 GCA_035940955.1 Solirubrobacteraceae bacterium | reverse complement strand
CGCGGTGGCCGAAGTGGCGGCCCTCCGTCCGGACGGAGAACGACACCGTGCCGGGCCGCTGCGCGGCGTACGCGCGCGCGGCGGCGACGGCGGGGCGCCAGTCGGGCGGGGCGGTGGCCGCGGCCGGCTCGGCGAGCGCGGCGAGCACGCCGGCCGCGCATGCCGCGCCCGCTGCTGCGGCGCGGGTCAGAGCGGCAGCTTGCCGCGCCCGCGGCGGCCGGCCGAGCCGCTCTTCGACACGGCCTTCTGGCTGCTCGCGAACGGCTTGCTGAGCACGCGGCCGAGCACTCCAGGGGCCTTGCTCCCGGCGCGCCGGCCGAGGCCGAGCGGCGCCTGCCCGCCGCGCTCGACGTGGCGCGACAGCCGGGGCGCGAGGAACGCGAGCACCAGCAGCAGCACGCAGAAGCCGGCGACGATGGCGATGGTCATGACGAGGGTCCTTCCTTCGGGGGTGGTGGGACGGTCGTACCCGAACCGGGCGCCTTGTGGTCCAAGGCGGTCGGCCGGCCGCTCAGCCGCCCGCCCGGTGGACCGCCTGCGTCTGCGTCACGCGCGCGACGAGCGCCCCGTCGTCGCGGTCACGTCGGTGACCACGACCACCACCGACCGGCCGGCGTGCAGCGGGGTCGCGGTCGCGGTGACCGTCCCCTCGCGGACCGCGCTCAGGAAGTTCGTCTTCGACTCGATGGTCGCGGTGCCGGTCGCACCCTCGTGGAGGTGCGGCGAGGGGCGGGCCGAGCGCCGCCGCTCACGCCGCCGCGCGCGCGGCGGCCGGGGCCGGCGCGCGGCGCGCGACGTCGACGGGCAGCCCGTCGCGCGGGCCGATCGTCGGCATCTGGCGGATGCGCAGCCGGTAGTCCGCCGGCACCGCGAGCCGCAGCCGGCCGGCGAGCAGCGCCGCGATCGCGCGGACCTCGACCTGGCCGAAGCGCATCCCGATGCACGTGCGCGAGCCGCCCCCGAACGGCACGTACGCGCCCTTGGGCAGATTGGCGCGCGCGTCGGGCGCGAAGCGCTCCGGGCGGAACGCCTTCGGCTCCGGGAAGACGTGGGGGAGGTGGTGGCTGGCCCACGAGCAGTAGTTGACGAACGCGTCGCCGGGCACCTGCACGCCGGCGAACGTGAACGGGCGCACCGAGCGGCGCGGCCCGACCCACGCCGGCGGGTACTTGCGCAGCGTCTCGTCGATCGTCATCTCCAGGTACGGCAGCGCGCTGCCGGTCAGGTGCTCCGGTCCGACCGGCCCGGCGGCGTCGAGCTCGGCTTCCAGCCGCTCGCGGACGTCCGGGTTGCCGCTCAGCTCGTGGAACAGGAAGGCGACGGTCGAGGTCGTCGTGTCGTGGCCGGCGAAGAGCAGCGTCATGACCTCGTCGCGCACGTGCGCGTCGTCGAGCGCCTGGCCGTCCTCGTCGCGCGCGTCGAGCAGCAGCGACAGCAGGTCGTCGCCGCGCTCCCCGGTCGCCCGCCGCCGCGCGATCTCGTCGAAGATCAGCCGGTCGAGGGCGGCCCGGGCGCGCTGCATCCGCCGCCACGGCGAGCCCGGCCCGCGCGCGACCTGCAGCCAGTAGTCGCGCGAGTAGAACTGCAGCGCGTCCTCGAACGCCCGGGCGGCGTCGAAGCCGCGACCGGCGCGGTCCGGGTCGAGGCCGAACAGCGCCCGCATCGCGATCCGCAGCGCCAGGCGGCGCGTCCAGCGGTACAGGTCGAGCCGCCCGCTGGCGGGCAGCGCGTCGACGGCGCCCCTCGCCTCCTCGAGGATCGTCTCGGTCGCCTTCGCGATCCGCTCGCGATGGAACACGGGCAGCATCGCCTTGCGCGACCGGCGGTGGAACTCGCCGTCGATCGTCAGCAGCCCGTCCCCCAGCAGCGGGATCAGCTCGCCCATGTGCCCGTCGCGCCAGCGGAAGTTGTCGGCGTGCGCGACCGTGACGTAGTGGTTGGCCTCGGGGCCGAGCATGAAGACGACGTTGCCGTGGAAGATCCGCAGGGTGAACACCGGCCCGTAGCGCTCGTACGCCTCGAGCAGCAGCGGGAGCGGGTACTGCGCGAACCGCCGCGTGCGGACGGGGCTGAACGTCGTCTCGCCGAGCGGGAACGGGACGCCCGCTCGCCGCTCGCGGCGCAGGTCGTCGGCGAGCCGTAGGACGGGGTTCGTCGAGATGGGCGGCGGCGGCGCGAGGGACATTGCTTGGCGAGAGCGTAATCGACTGGCTGGCCGGTCAGCCAGTGGCGTGCGGGCCGCGCGGCGGCCGGTGCCCTACGGCCGCTCGGCGCCGGGGCTGCGCGACGGCCGCGGCGGCGCCGGCAGGCGCGTGACGCTCTCGCACGCCGCCTCGTCCACCAGGAGGTCCACGGTGTCGGCGATCACCCGATCGACGCCGCCGCCGCAGTCGATGCGGTCCGCCTCGCCGTCGCGGGCGCGGATGCGGTCGTCGCCCCCGCCGCCGTACACGAAGTCGCCGGTGCTCCCGTCCGCGGCCTCGATCGCCGCGACGTCGCCCCACGCGAGCACCGAGATGTGGTCGTCGCCGTCGCCTCCGAACACCGCGTCCCGACCCACCCCGCCGCCGATGCGGTCGTCGCCGACGCCGCCGGTGAGCGTGTCCTCCCCGTAGCCGCCGTCCAGGCCGTCGCCCCCGTCGCCGCCGTCGAGCACGTCGTCGCCGCGGCCGCCCACGAGCCGGTCCCGCGCCGGCACCGGGCCGGCACCGCCGTTGATGCGATCGTCGCCGGCGTCGCCCACGAGCGCGTCGCCCGCCGCCCCGCCGTCGATGACGTCGTCGCCGCCGTCGCCCGCGACGTAGTCGGACCCGTCGCCGCCGTAGAGCCCGAGGTCGTCGCCGGCCTGCCCGAGCAGCCGGTCGTTGCCGGCGTCGCCGTTCAGCGTGTCGCGCCCGTCCCCGCCGCTCAGCAGATCCGATCCGCCCCCGCCACGGACGACGTCGTCCCCCCCGAGCGCCGCGACCACGTCGTTCCCGTCCAGCGCGTCGATGACGTCGACCTCGACCGTCCCCTTCAGCACGTCCCGCCCATCCGTCCCCCCGATGACGGCGGCAGCGGCCACCGATCCGGCGGCGAGCAGGGCAGCGAGAGCGAGGGCGGCGGCACGTCCCATGGCCGAACGAGAACACACCCGAACGCACCGGAGTTGCGCTGCAGACGACCCCACGATCACGCCCATCAGAGCGCTATCCTCGTCGTTCCCTTGCGAGGGGGCGTAGCTCAGTTGGTTAGAGCGCCGGCCTGTCACGCCGGAGGTCGCGGGTTCGAGTCCCGTCGCTCCCGCTCCGCGATCGCCCCGTCGCCACGGGGCTTTCGTGTTTCTGGGGCCGTTCGCGCGGTTGGCGTTCCGGCCGCGGGTACCACCCCGCGGGTACCGAACGGCGTCGATTCGGGCAGGGTCGCCGGGTACCGTTTGCGGCGTGACGAGTGACGAGCTGATCGCCGAGGTCGGGAGGCGCATCGCCGAGGCGGCGCCGGGAGCGACGCTGGTCGTCTTCGGGTCACACGCGCGCGGCGAGGCCAACAGATTCAGCGACCTCGACCTTCTCGTCATCGAGCCCCACGTCGAGAACGCGGCCGCCGAGTCCGTGCGCCTGCGGGACGTTCTGGGCGGCTTGCCCTCGGCGATCGACGTCATCGTCGTGAGCCAGACCCACGTGGACGAGTGGCGGGACGTGCGCGGGAGCCTCGTGAACGCCGCTCTGTCCGAGGGCCGAGTCGTAGCGGCCTGATGGCTGACCAGCACGACCTGGCGGAGCAGCTGCTCGGGCTCGCAGCAGAGGACGAGGCAGCGCTGCGAGCGATGGTCGACGTTCCCGCCGTAACCGACGCCATCGTCGGCTTCCATGCGCAGCAGGCGGTCGAGAAGGCGCTCAAGGCCCTACTCGCAGCGCGCGGGGTCGACTTTCCGTTCACCCACGATCTCCGAGTCTTGATGGATCTCTGCGACTCAGCGGGGTTCCCGGTCCCGCCCACGCTCGCCGATGCCGCGCGACTGACGCCGTACGCGGTCGCGCAGCGGTACGGCACGGCGGATCCCGGGACGTCACCCGGGCAGCGGCGGCCACTTGGGCGGCGGACGCGATCGCGTGGGCGCGCCCGTTGGTGGAGCAGAGTCGCCCGCGCGGCTGACACGCGGGTCACCGTTCCTACGTGCCGAAGTCGAGACCCAGCTTGGTTGAGCGCGTCGCTGCATCCTCACTGAGTCGCGCGAGCGCCTGAACACCCCCGGAGCGAGTTCCTCGTCCGGCTCGATCGCGCTACGAGCCGCGCGAATCCAGCAAAATGAGGCGGAAAGCAAGGCGACTTGCCCAGAACTCGTCTATCTGTCACGCCACAGGTCGCAAGTTCGACCCCGTCGCCCCCGTAGCCGCCGTCCTCCCTCACCCCGCGCGAAGGACCCGAAAGCGATCGGGCTCCGCCGGATCCCGATCCACGACCTGGATCGGCGCCCAAGCCCATTGCCAGACGCTGATGTCCGGCTTGCGCGAGAAGTGGATCTGCGCGCGGGTGCCTTCGACGGCGACGCGCGGCCAGTGATCGGCGATGCGCGCTCGGTCGACCCCGCCGGAGCGCAGCACGTCGGCGAGGACCGCGATCGTGTCGTAGCCCTCAAAGGCGACGAAGGAGGGCGCTTCGCCCAACCGCTCGCGGAGGGCCGCCTCGACTCGTGCGCCGAGGGGGCTGAGGCGCTCGGGCAGGTAGCGCAGGAACGGGATCCCGGCGCCGGAGTCGCCCAGCAGCGTCGCCCATTCGGCGAGCTCCGGCTGTCCGGCCGGAGCGCCGATCATCGTCTCCGCGAGGCGCTGGTCGCGGCGGACGGACTCGACGATCGGCGCTGCCCGCTCGGGGTGGCCGACCAGGAGAAGGAGGGCCGTCGCGCGCGCGTCGACGAGCGCGTCGCACAGCGCCGCGGGGGCGGGCGCGCGCATGTCGAGCTCGACGACGCTGCCGCCGCGAGAAGCGAGGTGGTCCCGGAGGATGCGGGTCCCCGATGCCCAGTAGACGCTCGACTCGGCCGCTACGGCGACGCGCCTGTGACGGGCGCCGAGCAGGAAGTCGGCATAGACCTCCCAGCCGCGGGACTGCGCCGGCGCGAGCCGCGCGACCCATCGCGTCGGCCGGTCGGTGAGCGCGTCCAGAACCGCTGACGAGCAGAGGAACGGCAGGCCGAGGGCGTCGGCCCTGGCGGCGGCGGCGCGGGCGGCGACGCTGTGGTACTCCCCCGCCAGGGCGACCACGCCGAGGCGATCCAGCTCGTCCACGGCCGCGGCGGCCCGATGCGGATCGGCCGCGGTGTCCCGGACCACCAGCTCGAGCCGTCGTCCGGCGATCCCGCCGGCGTCGTCGACGTCGCGGACGGCGAGCTCGAGCCCGGCGAGCAGGTGGTGCCCCGCACCCACCCAGCCGGGCGGAGACAGCGGAGCGAGAGCGCCGATCAGGACGGACGATCCCTCGGTCCCCTCCGCTCCAGGCGGCGATGGCGGCGCGCTCATGTGGTGGCGACCCGCGCGCGCTGCGTGACGACCACCGACGCCAGGACGCCCGCCGCCGCGAGCACGGTTCCGAGGCCGATGTGCTCGCCGAGCAGGAGCCCCGCCCACACGAACGTCAGCAGCGGCTGCAGCAGCTGGACCTGTCCGACCTTGGCGACGCCGCCGCGCGCGAGGCCCGCGTACCAGGCGAAGAAGCCGAGGAACATGGAGATGACCGAGACGTAGGCGAGCCCCAGCCACGCGTCCGGGCCGGCGTCGAGGCTCGTCGTGGCGGCGCAGACCGCCGCGATCGGAAGCGTCACCGGCGCGGCGAGGACGAGCGCCCAGCAGATGGTCCGCGCACCGCCCAGCTCGCGCGAGAGCGCGCCGCCCTCCGCGTAGGCGACCGCGCAGACCGCGACCGCCCCGAGGAGGAAGAGGTCCGCGCCGGTGACCGAGCCGCTGGCGCCCGCGACCGTGAAGGCGACGACGACGAGCAGCCCCGCGCCGGCGGCGATCCAGAACAGCGCCCCGGGTCGCTCCCCCGCGCGCGCCACGGCGGCCAGCGCCGTGGCCGCGGGGAGCAGCGCGACGACCACCGCCCCGTGCTGCGCCTCGCTGGTCACGAGCGCGAGGCCGGTGAGCAGCGGGAAGCCGACGACGGCGCCGCCGGCCACGATCGCGACGCCGGGCCACTGCGCCCGTGTCGGCCGCGGCGCGCCGACGGCGAGCAGGTAGAGGCCGGCGAGCGCCGCCGCGGCCGCCGCGCGGGCGAAGCTCACGAACCACGGGTCGAGGTCCTCGACGGCCAGGCGCGTCGCGGGCAGCGAGAACGAGAAGCCGAGGACGCCGAGGAAGCCGAGCGCCACCCCGGCCCGAGGTCGCGTTACCGTCCGAACCCCGATAGCGTTACCGGCCGCTTCCATGACCGAGGATAACGCTTCGGACCGGGTGGCGGACGACCTCCGCGCGATCGCGGCGGTCGCGGCGCCCGGCACGCGGCTGCCGTCCGTGCGCGAGCTGATGGCCCGCCACCGCGCCGGCCCGCAGACCGTCCAGCGGGCGATCGCCCGCCTCGCCGGCGAGGGTCTCGTCGAGCCTCGGCCGGGGCGCGGGACGTTCGTCGCCGCGCCGGCGGCCGCGACCGACGCGGTCGCCCCGGACCTCGACTGGCAGGCGCTCGCCCTCGGCGAGTTCGGCGGCGACGCGTCGGCGCTGCACGCGCTGATGCGGGTGCCGCCGCCCGGCGTGATCGCGCTGTCGGGCGGCTACCCGGACGAGACCCTGCAGCCGACCAGCCTGCTCGCCGCCGCGCTGGCGCGGGCCGGCCGCCGTCCGGGCGCGTGGGCACGCATCCCGACCGAGGGGATCGACCGCCTCCGCGCGTGGTTCGCGCTCGAGGCCGGCGGCCTGTTCCGCGCCCACGACGTCGTCGTCACGCCGGGCGCCCAGGCGGCGCTCGCGACGGTCATGCGGGTCCTCGTCAGACCCGGCCAGCCGGTCCTGGTCGAGTCGCCCACCTTCCTCGGCACGATCGCCGCGGCGCGGATGGCGGGCGGCCGGGTCGTGCCCGTCCCCGTCGACGCGGGCGGCGCGCGGACGGACCTGCTCGAGACCGCGTTCCGCGCGACCGGGGCCAAGGTCCTCGTGTGCCAGCCGCTGTACGCGAACCCGCACGGCGCCTCGCTGGCGCCCGGCCGGCGCGCCGAGCTGCTGCGCGTCGTGCGCGAGGCGGGCGCCTTCCTGGTCGAGGACGACTACGCCCGCGACCTCGCGCTCGACGCGGACCCGCTCCCGCCACTCGCGTCCGAGGACCCCGACGGTCACGTGGTCTACATCCGGTCGCTGACCAAGGCGGCGGCGCCCGGCCTGCGCATCGGAGCCATCGCCGCCCGCGGCGCGGCCGGCGCGCGCATCCGTGCCGCTCGCGTCGTCGACGACTTCATCGTCGCCGGGCCGCTGCAGGAGGCCGCGCTCGACCTGGTGTCCTCACCGGCCTGGCGCCGGCACCGCCGCCGGACGGCCGCCGCGCTCACCGAGCGCCGCGACCTGCTCGTCGCGGCCGTGCGCCGTCACGTGCCCGGCGCGGCCGTCGACGTCGTGCCGAGCGGCGGCTTCTCGCTCTGGCTCCGCCTCCCGGACGGCCTGGACGACATCGCGGTCGCCGCGGCCGCGGAGCGCGAGGGAGTGGTCGTGAGCCCGGGGCGGCCGTGGTTCCCCGCGGAGGCGCCGAGTCCGCACCTGCGCCTCTCCTTCGCGGGCGCCCCCGCGGACGAGCTCGACCGCGGCGCGCGGATCCTCGGCGCGGTGGTGGCGCGCCAGTGGGGGCGGACGCCGTGACGCGAGCGGCTCGCCGCGTCACGGGTCACCGGCGGCCGCCGAGAACCTCCGGGCCCGGACCGGCGAAGACGAGGAACCAGCTCGCGAACAGC
>DASZEJ010000066.1:0-7227 GCA_035940955.1 Solirubrobacteraceae bacterium | reverse complement strand
GACTGCGCCTGCTCGAACGTCTGCGGCGTCACCGACCCCTCGGGGAACGTCCCGCCGCACGCCAGCTCGAACGACTGCACCTCGCCGCGCCAGACCTGCACGTCGCGCGACTCGTACACGGTCCCGGCGTCGTCCTCGCAGGTCAGGCGCCAGGTCTCGCGCCGGCCCTCCTTGAACTCGAACGGGCGCGTCGACGGCGTGACGATCCACGAGAACACGCCGTTCGCCGGCACCCGGGTCGTGTAGTCGAGCCCGTCGTCGAAGAGGATCGGGTCGGCCGGGTCGACGCACGCGTCGGGCCGCTCGCCGAGCGGGCCGTTCGGGTCGAGGTTCAGGTCCACGACCGAGGCGATCCGGCACACCGGGCTCGTCGCGGTCTTGAAGTCCTTGTGCAGCCGCAGCACCCGGCCGGCCGGCGCGCGGCCGACGAGCGTGGAGTGGTGCTCGCGCGTCGCGGCCGTCTCGACGAGGCGCAGCAGCGCCCGCCGCACGCCGCGGCCCTCGAGCTCGCCGGGGCCGACCCACTGCTCGACGACGCCGCGGTCGTACGAGATGTGGAAGTTGCCCCCGTCGCCCGACTCCGGGCCGAGCTCCATCGTGTAGCCGAACGTGCCGGCCGCGCCGTAGTTCCAGTCCTCGGTGGTGCCGGACGTGTCGTACAGCTGCCAGCCGTACTGCGACGTGTAGCCGGTGTCCGCCGCCATCGCGTCGCCGAGCGCCCTCAACGCGTCCTCGTCGGGCGCCAGGCCGTCGGTGTGGCGGCCCGGGGGCCGCAGCACGAGCGACGCGAAGTTGTGCATCGTCAGCAGCGCGGTGACGTCGTGCCGCTGCGAGAACTCGTGGACGTTCTGCGTCTCCTCCTCGGAGAACGGGCCGGGGCCGCGGTAGGTCTGCGAGTTGGGCATCGTGCTCGCGCCGCGCCCGCCCCAGCCGAGGCCGTAGTTGCGGTTCGGGTCGACGCCGCCGTTGACGTCGCACGGCGCCTCCGGGTCCGGCCCCTTGCAGTTCTTGCGGCGGTAGGCCAGCATGCCGCCGTTCCCGGCCGCCTCCCCGGTGCTCGGGGCGCCCAGCTCGTCGGACGGCGAGAACGCGGTGCGCGAGCTGACGAACCCGTCCGGGTTGATGATCGGCACGATCACCACCCGCGTGTGGCGCAGCAGCTCGGTCACCTGCGGGTCGGTCCCGAAGTTCTTGGCGAGGTAGATCGCCATCTCCAGGATCAGCTCGCCCGCCGGCCACTCGCGGGCGTGGTGGACGCCCATGAGGAACGCGACCGGCTTCTGGTCGTCGGGCCGCAGGACGTCGGAGGACACCTCGACGCCGACCAGGTCGCGCCCCTGAAAGGTCTTCTTCGGCAGCGTCACCGGGCGGACGATCGCCGGGTAGTCGGCGGCGAGCTGCTTGAGGTCGGCCGGGTAGTCCTCGTACTGGCGGTACTCGGTGCGGCCGGACGGCAGCTGCGAGCCGCGCTGGCCGAGCGCGCGCGCCCACCGCTCGGTGCGCTCGCGCTGGCGCCGGTCGAACTCGTTGAGGTCCTCGGTCAGCACCCGCGTGGCGAACCCGGCCCTGCGCAGCAGCCGCAGCTCGTCGTCGGAGTAGACGATCGCGGTCGTCGCGTGCCCGTGCGCGTGCGGGTTGTCGGCCACGTCGATGCCGAGCGCCTGGAGCAGGTTGAACGACTGCCGGTTCGGCAGGTCGATCTCGACGACCTTCGGCGCGGGCGGGAGCGTCGCCAGGTCGGCGACGGGGAGGACGGTCGAGGCGATCTCGAGCTGCGCGCTCTCGCCGGCGCCGCTCAGCCGGCAGGCCTGGATCTCCAGAGCGCGGCCGGCCGCGGCGTTCGCGGTCACGACCTCGGACGCGCCCCAGGCGCCCGAGCCGCCGAGCCGCCGGCCGGTGGAGCGGTCGAAGACGGCGAGGTCCCAGTCGCTGCCCTTCGGCCCGGTCAGCGAGACGTGCAGGGCGGCGGGCGCGGACGGGGTCCACGTCGCCGTCGCGACGCCCCGGCGGCCGGTCAGGCGCTCGACGGCGCAGTCCGTGCGGCCCGTGGTGCCGGTCGCCGTGACGGTCTGCCGGAAGGCGGCGGCGGACTCGGCCGCGCCGGCCCCCTGGGCGGCCGGGGCGAGCAGCGGCGTCGCGAGCGCCGCGCCGGCGGCGACCACGGCGGCGACCCGGGCCGCCGCGGAGCGAGGGAGAAGTCTCATGACCAGCGCAAACGACGGCGCGGCCGGAAAACTTGCGGTCAGCGCTGACGGGCCGTCAGGGGAACGGAGGGGCGCGCCGGGGCGGCCGGCGCGCCCCGCGGCTCAGCTGCGCCCGGTCGAGGCGGCGTCGCTCGGCCGAAGCGCGGCGGCCTCGGCGTCCTCGTCGCGGTGGAAGCGCGGCTCGGCGCCCTCGGTCGCGGGGTCGCCGGCGTCGGGGGCGTGGCCCTCGGACGGCGCCGGGCCCCGCTCGGTCAGCAGCGGCGAGGTCACGAGGAACGAGCCGGCGGCCCCGGCGGCGAGCTGGGCGAGCGCCCACGGCGCGCCGCTCTCCCGCTCGGTGACCGCGAAGAGCGCGGCGAGCAGGGCGAGGTTGTACTCGTAGCCGCCGTTCGTCGCCCACGGCCCGTTGCGCGCGTGGGCCTTGCGGATCGCGGTGACCATCGTGCCGGACAGCGCGGCCGACGCGAGCGGCGTGAGCCGGCCGAGCGTCAGCAGCGCGCCCCCGAGCGTCTCGGCGACGCCGGCCGCGGTCGCGTGGCGCCTGCCGGGCCGCAGCCCGATCGACTCGAAGAACGCGGCGGTGCCGTCGCGGCCGTGACCGCCGAACCAGCCGAAGAGCTTCTGGGTGCCGTGCCCGACGAACAGCGGGCCGACGACGCCGCGGATCGCGGCGGAGCCAGGGGTCATGCGTCCTCCCGTCGTCGTTTGTGACCTGTTTCCGGAGTGCTCGCCAGGGCGGCGGCGCAAACGTCCGGTCGGTCAGAGGCCGGCCCGCTTCGCCAGCCGCGCCGCGCGGGGCCAGCGCGTCGCCAGCCGCGCGCGCAGCTTCGCGCGGTGCTCGGCGAGCGAGCCGTCGGCGCCGATGCGCAGGCGCAGCGGGTCGGCGCCCGCCTGGCGGCGCAGGCGCCCGATCGCCTTGAAGCCGGCGACCTCGAGCGTCGCGAACGCGTCCCAGTCGCCGGGCTGCAGCGGCGCCCCGGCCGCGCCCTCGCGGGCCGAGAGCCGGGCCGTGCCGCGGGCCACCGGCCGCAGCGCGCCGGACGGCGTCTCGATCAGCTCGGCGCTCCACTCGACCGGCACCGCGAACTCGACGTGGTCGGCCGGCGAGCGGACGAAGAGGTAGAGGTCCGCGCGCGCGACCTCGCCGGCCGCGTCGTGCTCGGCGCCGTAGGCGACCCCGTCCGGCGCCAGCCAGCGCAGCGCGCCGTCGCGGCGCTCGAACGCGACCGCGTCGCGCGCGAACCGCGCCTCGACCGCCAGCGTCAGCGCGTCGCCGGCCCGCTGCACCGAGCGCACCCGCGCGACCGTCCCGAGCCCCGACTCGTACGCGGCGAGCGCCTTCAGCCCCTCGAAGTCCCCGTCGCGGACGAGCCGCGCCCGCACCCGCCAGCTCAGCGGCAGCAGCGCGTCGATCCCCTCGTGGAAGCGCTCGAGCGTCAGCGCGCGGATCTCCTCGTAGCGCGCCCGCCGGTAGTCCTCCTCCCAGCGCAGGAACGGCGGCCCGCCCGCGCGCCCGAGCACCTTGCCGCGCAGCCACCGCACGTACAGCCGGTCGCGCAGCTCGCCCGGCTCGGTGTGCTCGTCGATCAGGTCGAGCACCTCGCGGACGTTCGCGTAGTAGCCGGCGGGGTCGAACGGGCGCAGCGACGCGTTCTCCCGCTCGCGGACCATCCAGTGGTAGCAGGGGTAGTCGGCGAGCACGGACACCGAGCGCGCGTGGAAGTACGCGTGCATGACGAACAGGTGGTCCTCGAGCCGGCGCGGGCCCTCGGGGAAGCGGATGCCGTGCTCGGCGAGCAGCGACCGGCGGAAGAGCTTGTGCGGCGAGAGCAGCCACAGCATCGGCGCCCACTCGCCGAGCCGCACCCCGCTGCGGTTCTGCTTGAAGAGGTTCTTCGGGACGAGCTTGCCCGGGCCGTAGCCCACGACCTTGCCGATCACGACGTCCGCGCCGTCGCGCACCGCCATCGCGTGCATCCGCTCGAGCGCCTCGGGCGCGACCCAGTCGTCGTTGTCGACGAAGTAGACGAACTCGCCTCGCGCCATGTCGATCCCGACGTTGCGCGGGCGCCCCGACCAGCCCGAGTTCGGGATGTGCTCGACGCGGACGTGCTCGTGCTCGGCCGCCAGCGCGTCCAGCCGCTCGCCCGTGCCGTCGGTCGACCCGTCGTCGACGAAGATCACCTCGTACTCGTCGCGCGGCAGCGACTGCTCGTGCACGAGCGTGCGGACGCAGTCGTCGATGTGGTCGCCGGGGTTGTAGACGGGGACGACGACGCTGACCTTCACGGCGGATCAGGCCCGGGCCGGCACGTAGCCCCACGCCTCGCTGATCGCGCGCAGCTCGGGCGGGATCTCGTCGGGGGACGGGAGGGGCTCGGCGGGCTGGATCCGGCCGGACTCGATCTTGTCGCTCCAGTCGCCGAGGCCCGCCTTGAAGCGGCCGTGGTCGAACTGGCCGTAGTCGAGCATCCGCGCTTCCCACGCGACGCCGAGGAACGCGCACACCTCGCGCGTGATCCGCTCGGGGTCCTGCGTGAGGTCCTCGTAGCGCACGGTCAGCCCGTCGTAGCGCCGGCGCGCGTCCTCCAGCGCGTTCGCGTAGCGCAGCACCATCTCGAGGTTGCGCTCGGGCGTGTCCTTGTCCTTGCGCGCCGCCTGCCGGGAGCGGGCGGTCGACACCGGGTGGCGCAGCAGGAAGAGGAACTTCGCGTCGGGCCAGCAGCGGCGGATCTCGTCGGCGATGAAGACGTCGTTGGGCGTCTTGTTGACGAGCCGCTCCTTGCCGCTGGCGGCGAGCTCGCGGTGCAGGACGCGGTCCCACAGCAAAAAGCGCAGCCGCTCGGCGTCGAGCCCGATCTCCCTCAGGGCCCTCTCGGCGTAGGCGGCGTCGACGTCGACCTTGACGTGCCGCAGGTGCAGCTCGTGCGGGGAGTGGATGCGCGAGTGGCTGTTGAGCAGCACGCGCAGCAGCGTCGAGCCCGAGCGGACGCTCGAGAGGATGAACGCGGGCTCGGCGACCAGCCGGTCGCCGCGGGCGGCGCGGCGCCGCCCCGCGGCCGGCGCGGCGCCCGGGCGGCGGGCCTTCTGCAGCTGGTAGCCCGTGGTGCGCGTGAGCGCGTCGTTGATCGTCTTGCGCAGCGGCATGGACCGCCGCCGAGGCTATCGCGGCGCCCCGTCGCCGAGCACCGCCCCGAGGTCGCGCCGCGAGCGCACGTCGAGCTTGCGGTACGCGCTGGAGAGGTGCGACTCGACGGTCTTGACGGTGAGGAACAGCGCCTGGGCGATCTCGCGGTTGCTGTGGCCCTGCGCCGCCAGGTCGGCGACCCGCCGCTCGCTCGGCGTGAGCGACTCGACGCCGCCGGCGAGCAGCGGGCGCAGCCGCTCGCCGGCCGCCTCCAGCTCGGCGTGGGCGCGCCGCGCGATGGCCAGCGCGCCCCCGGCGCGCGCCAGCTCGAGCGCGGCGTGCAGCGGCTCGCGGGCCGCGGCGCGGCGGTTCAGGCGCCGCAGGGTCGCGCCGAGGTCGGCGAGCGCCCGCATGTGCTCGAGCCGGGCCGGCGACCCCTCGGCCACGGCGACGGCCTCGCGCAGCGGGCCGGGGTCGCGGGTCGCGACGCCGCGGGCGGCGAGCAGCGCCGCGACCGGGCCGGCGGTGCCCCACGTCCGGGCGTGCTCCAGGGAGCGGTCGAGCAGCTCGCGCGGGGTCCTCGCCGAGCGCCGTGAGCGCCAGCGCGGCGTCGGCCGGCCAGCGGTGGAACGGCTCGACGATCTCCATCGACTCGAGGTCGCGCGCGCCGGCGAGGAGGTCGGCGGCCGCCTCGCGCGGGCGGCCCTGGGCGAGCCGCAGGCGGCCGCGCGCGAGCAGCACCGGCGTGAACCAGTACGTCGCCGGCAGCGGCCCGGCCATCCCGGCGGCCACGAGCTCGGCCTCCGCGGCCTCCAGCTCGTCGTGCTCGACGAGCGCCTCGACGTACGTCGACAGCCAGATCGGCACGGCGAGCAGGAAGCCCGCCTCGCGGCCGGGCTCGACGAACGCGCGGCCCTCGGCGACGGCGCGGGCGACCTGGCCGCGCAGCAGCTCGAGCTCGGTGCGCAGGTGCGCCGCCCCGGCCATCGACGGGGCGTCGCCGTTCGCGCGCGCCTCCGCGGCGAGCTGCTCGATGGCGCGCTCGGCCGCGTCCGGCCGCTCGGCCCGCAGCAGGACGAGCACCGCCTGCGGGCCCTGGGCGAGCGCGGTGCGCTGCATCAGCCGCCGCCCGTCGCGCACCGCCCGGAGCGCCAGGTCGGCGGCCTCGCCGGCGCGCGTGCCGGGCGTGAAGTGCGCCCACCACGCGCGCATCGCCAGCAGGAGGTCCTCGGCGCCGGTCCCGGCCACGTCGCGCGCGTAGGGCTCCAGCAGCGCGCGCGCCTGCTGCGGCGGCGTGTGCGACCAGGTGACGTGCTGCACGCGCAGGCGCACGGCCGCGGCGGTGTCGCCGGCCGCGCGGGCGGCGCTCGCCGCCCGGTCGAGCACGGCGGCGACCTCGTCGAGCCTGCCCTGCGCCGCGAGCGCCGCGCCGAGCAGCGGCGCCGAGTCGACGAGCGTCGCCGTGTCGGCGGTCAGCTCGGCGACGGGGTCGAGCCCGTCGAGCGCCGTGCGGTCCGGCGCGCGGAACGACGCGATCGACAGCCGCCTGACGACCTCGACGCGCAGGTCGGCGGGGGGCGGCTCGGCGAGCGCGCGGCGCAGGTAGCGCACGGCGACCTCCGGGGCGGCGCGGTCGAGCGCGCGCTGGGCGGCCGCGACGAGCGTCTCGACCACCGCGCGCTCGCCGCCGGGGTCGGCGGCGAGCAGGTGCACGGCGACCCGCTCGGGCTCGGCGCCGGCCGCGCCGAGCACCGCGACCGCCCGCTCGTGCGCCAGCGCGCGGCGGCCGGGCGGCATGTCCTGGTAGACGGCGTTGCGAACGAGCGGGTGCGCGAAGCGCAGCGGGCGCCCGGCGTCGAGGACGGAGGCCGCCGCGAGCGCGTCGGCCGCGCCGGC
>DASZEJ010000065.1:0-25979 GCA_035940955.1 Solirubrobacteraceae bacterium | reverse complement strand
GCTCGACCTCCGCCACGCGGGCCTCAGCCGCCGCCGCGCGGCGGTCGGCCTCGGCCGCGCGCGCGTCGGCCGCGCGCAGCGCACGCTCGAGCTGGTCGGCGCGCGCCTCCGCCTCGGCCGCACGGGCCTCGGCGGCGGCGCGGGCGCGAGCCGCCCGCTCCGCCTCGCGGGCAGGGGCGAGCTGCGCGCGCTCGGCGTTCCGGATGCGCTCGGCCGCGCGGCGCTCGGCGCCACGCGCGCGCTCGCGCGCCTCGGCGATCGCGGACTCCGCCCGCTCGGCCCGCGCGACGGCGCGCCGCACGCGGTCCTCCGCGCGCAGCGTCCGGCGCTCGGCCTCGAGCACGCGCGCGCCGGCCGCGGCCAGCTCGGCCTCGACCTCGCGCGGCGCCTGCGGCGCCCGCTGCTCGACGTCGGGCAGCGCGGACCGCGCCGGCCGGCGACGAGGCCCCGGACGGTGCGGCACGAGCCCGGCGGCGCGCACGGCGGCGTCGAACGACCCGTCGAAGTGGCGCTTCGCCGCGTTCACCGACGGCCAGCGCTCACCGGTCGCGGGGTCGCCGCGGACGTAGCGCTCGATCCGCCACTCCTGCGCGCGCCAGCGCGCGAGCGACGGGTTCCAGTCGGCGGTGCACGGCGGCTCGCCGTACAGCTCGTTCCAGCGCAGGATCTTCTCGATGACCAGCTCGCGGGTGAGGGCGCCCTTCCGGACCCCGCCCGCGACCACCGCGGACGGAGTCATGGATCACGCTCCGTTCCGCTTAGCCGCGCGGGGTCAAATCGAGGGCCGCCCGCGCCTCGTCGCCGGCGCGCGGGAACGACGGCGTGCCCGCAGCGGGGGCGGGCTTGACGTTCCAGTGGGCGACGCGGACGAGCGCGGACATCGGACGGACGAAGGTAAAGCCTCCTGACCCATCTGTAAAGCGGCGCGCCGGAGGGGGTTCGAACCCGCGGCGACCGGCCCCTGCGACAATCCCCCCGTGCCGCTCGAGTTCGCCTCCCGCATCAGCCGCATCCCGGTCTATCCGGCCGCGAGCGCCTACGCGCTTCCCGACGACGTCGCGATGCTCGCGTCGAACGAGTCGCCCGATCCGCCGCTTCCCGAGGTCGTCACAGCGATCGAACGGGCGCTCACGAGCCTCAACCGGTATCCCGACCCGACGAGCGCGAAGCTGCGGCGGGCCTTGAGCGACCGGTACGGGGTTCCGGTGAACCGGATCGCGGTCGGGAACGGGAGCGTGGAGGTCCTGCTGGCCGCGGGGGAGGCGCTGCTGGAGCCGGGGGCGGAGGTCGTCTACGCGTGGCCGAGCTTCAGCGTCTACCCGCACATGGCGGCGGCGAGCGGCGCTCGCGCGATCCAGGTCGACCTCGACGCGGAGGACCGGCACGACCTGGACGCGATGGCCGCCGAGATCACGGCCGCGACGCGGCTCGTCATCGTCTGCAACCCGAACAACCCGACGTCGACGGCGCTGCCGCTCGCCGACATCGCCGCCTTCGCCGACAAGGTCCCACCGCACGTCGCGCTGATCATCGACGAGGCGTACTGCGAGTTCAGCCTGCTCGACGACCCCGACGCCTCGATCGACCTGCTCGAACGGCACCCGAACCTCGTCCTCATGCGGACGTTCTCGAAGGTCTACGGGCTCGCCGGGCTGCGGATCGGGTTCGCGCTGTGCGGCAGCGAGCGGTTCGTCAAGGCCGTCGACCAGGTCCGCCAGCCGTTCTTCGCCAACGCCGCCGCGCAGGCCGCGGCGATCGAGGCCCTCAAGCACCAGGACGCGGTCGCCGAGCGTGTCGAGAGGACGGTCGTCGCGCGCGTCGAGATGCAGAGCGGGCTGGAGGAGCTGGGGCTGAGGGTCGCCGAGTCGCACGCGAACTTCTGCTGGCTCTACCTGCCCGACGGCGTGGAGGAGAAGGCCGTCGTCGACGGGCTCGCGGAGCGGGGCGTGCTGGTGCGCGGCGGCGCGGGGCTCGGGCGCGAGGGCGCGCTCAGGGTCACGTTCGGGCGGCCGGAGGAGAACGCGCGGTTCCTGCGCGAGCTGGCGCAGTTCATTCCTTGACAGGCATATAACCGGCGCGGCATACTCGATGGCGAAGCCATGACGCCCGCCTTCGAAGCGCTCGCCGAGCCGCACCGCCGTCGCATCCTCGACCTGCTGCGCGAGGAGCCACGCACGGTCGGGCAGCTCGTCGACGCGCTCGCGCTCTCCCAGCCGGGGACCTCGAAGCACCTGCGCGTGCTGCGCGAGGCGGGGCTGGTGGACGTCCGCAAGGACGCCCAGCGCCGCGTCTACGCGCTCCGCGCCGAGCCGCTCGCCGAGCTGGACGCCTGGCTCGCGCCGTACCGGGCGCTGTGGCGCGAGCGGCTCGACGCCCTGGAACGACACCTCGACGAGGAGGGCCCGCGATGACCGACGACGGCGTCCTGGTGCGCACGGGCGAGAAGGCCGTGCTGCGGTTCGAACGGCGGCTGAGCCACCCGGTCGAGCGCGTGTGGGCCGCGATCACCGACCCGGACGAGCTGGGCCGCTGGTGGGGCGACGTGACGACGGGGCTCGCGCCCGGCGGCGAGTTCACGGTCGCCTGGCGCAACGCCGGTCCGGACGGCAGCCGCGTCGTGATGCGCGCGACGATCACCGAGCTCGACCCGCCGCGCACGCTCGAGATCCGAGGCGACCCGCACGGCACCCTGCGGTTCGAGCTGAGCGAGGCGGGCGGCGGGACGCTGCTGACGTTCACCAGCACGCTGGCCCTTCCTGACGAGCACCGCAGCCGCGTCCTCGCCGGCTGGCACTACCACCTCGACGCGCTCGCGACGGCGCTCGACGGCGGCGCGACCGAGCTGGTCGACCTGCCGAACCCGGAGTGGGAGCGCCTGCACGCGCGCTACGCGTCGTAGACGCCGCAGGTTTCGCGCCGCGCGTGCGTTGCTGTACGTATGCGTTCATTCGTCGCCGGGCTGCTCGCCGCCGCCGCCGCGCTCGCCGCTCCGGGCGCCGCCGCCGCGCAGGACGTCACGTTCCCGATCGTCGGAGCCGAGACCAAGCGCGGGACCGGGACGACGACGCAGCTCGCGCCGCAGCTGCCCGCGGCGAAGGTCGTGGACGGCGCGTTCGGCGACTGGGCCGGCACCGCCACCGGGTTCGGCGGGACGCTCGTGCGCTCCCACGGCGAGCTCGTCTACACCGACCACCTCTTCGACGCGTTCGGCGCCGACGACGGCCGCGACGCCGAGCGCCTGCAGACGTTCGGCGACGTCCACGAGACGATCCCCGAGACCTACCGGCTCGAGGCGCTGATGCAGCAGGACCCGGCGGGCGAGTTCGGCGTCCCGCTGCCCGAGGAGTTCCGGTACAAGACCGCGTACGGCGACCTCGACCGCCAGGACGCCGCCGACCTGTCCGAGCTGCGGCTCGCCGTCGAGGGGCGCCACCTGTGGCTGCTCGCGCGCACGACCACGATGCACGCGGCGACCGACACCGCGATCCTCGTCCTGCTCGACGACGACGGCGCGACGGGCGGCAGCGGCGGCGAGCCGCGCCCCGTCCCCTTCGGCAGCGGCCTGACGACGACGAAGGCCGAGCGCGCCGTGCTCCTCGCCGGCGACCGCGGCTGGGTCGCCGACCTGCGCACCGGCGAGACGGCGGCGCTCCCCGCCGGCAGCGTCGCCACCCGCCCCCACGGCTGGGACAACGCGATCGAGGCCCGCATCCCGCACGGCGTCGCGCCCGCGGTCGCCGTCGCCGCGGGCCGCCAGAACGCCGCCGGCGACGGCCTCGCCAACGTGGCGAACGTCGGCTTCCGCACCGGCGAGCCGGTCCGCGAGTGGTTCGACAAGCACCAGGCGCTCGCGCTGCACGCCGGGACGATCGACCCGTTCCTCCAGCCGGTCGACGCCCAGGCGCTCCGCAGCGGCGCCACCGAGAGCTGGGCGCCCGGCCCCGGCTATCACGAGCGCGTCTTCCGCTCCACCGAGGCGATCTCCGTCGAGCGGGGCGAGGAGGGCATCCTCCAGCACTACGGGCTCTACGTCCCCGACGGGTACGACGCCGGCCGCCCGTCGCCGCTCCAGCTGTGGCTGCACTGGCGCGGCGGCAAGGCGCACAGCGCCGGCGCGGCGATCCCGGGCATGTTCCGCGACCTGGGCGACCGGCCGGACGCGGTCGTCGTCTCGCCCCGCGGGCGCGGCACGGCGTCGTGGTACGTCGGCAAGGGCTACGTCGACGTCGAGCAGGTGTGGGACGACGTCCACGCGCTGGTGAAGGTCGATCCCGACCGCCGCTACGTCTCCGGGCACTCGATGGGCGGCTGGGGCTCGTTCCTCATGGCGATCACCAAGCCCGACTGGTTCGCCGCCGCGCTGCCCGCCTCGCCGCCGGTGACCCAGGGCGCGTGGACGGGCCTCGACTTCCCCGGCTGCGACCGGATGCGCTGGGAGGAGTACACGCCGTGCTACGTCGAGGCCAACGACGGCGACGCGCGCGCCCAGCACACGCGCCGGCTGATCGAGAACCTCCGCCACGTCCCGGTGGCGATCCAGCACGGGACGGCCGACGAGCTGGTCCCGACGTCGGGGATCGTGCGGCAGGCCGAGCGGTTCGTGCAGCTCGGCTACCGCCACCGGCTCTACCTCTTCCACACCCAGGAGCACTACGGCCCGCCGGTGTGGGACCAGTGGGGCGAGGGCTCGCGCTACCTGCACAGGTTCCGGCGCCCGGAGCGGCCGGGGCGGATCACCCACGTGCGCGACATGGCGTTCGAGCGGGCGATCGAGCGCGGCGGGTTCGACTTCGACTTCGGGCGCAACCGCTGGCTGCGCGCGCTGGAGCCGACCGACGCCGGCCGCGCCGTGTTCGACGGGCGCTCGCTCGCGCTGCCGGAGACCGACCCGGTGCTCGTGCCGGAGGCCGGCGGGCCGGCGTCGACCGACCAGACCGGGCCGTACACGATGACCGGGCTGGCGTGGGAGCGGAACCCGCTGGCGACGCTGCCGGCCAGGCGCAACGCGTTCCAGGCGACGCTGACCGGGGCGCGGGCGGCGACGCTCGATCCCGTCGGGATGGGGCTCGACGCGGCGGCGCCGGTGACGGGGACCGTGACGACCGACGTCCCGCTGGAGCTGACCCTCGAGGGCGTCGGCACGCGGACGATCCCGCCCGGGACGCATGCGGTGGCGTTCGGCTAGCGGGGCGGTCGCGGCGGTCGGGGTCGCGTTCGCGGTCGCCGCCCTCGCCGCACCGCCCGCCGCGCACGCGAGCTCCGTCTACGCGCGCGCCGACGCGACCCAGGTCGTGCTCGGCAACAGCCTCGTCGAGCGCCGCTGGTCGCGGGCGCCGATGCGGACGCTCGCCCTGGTCGACAAGCGCGGGCGGGATCGGACCTGGAGCGCGGGGACGCGCGACTTCGCCGTCGACGGCATCGGCTCGGACGCCTTCACGGTCACCCGCGTCGACCGGGAGGACCTCGACGGCGGCGGCGTGCGGCTGACGATGACGCTCACGGGCGTCCCCGGCCTGACCGTCAGGCGCATCGCCGAGGCGTACCCGGGCGTGGCCGGCTTCCGCACGCAGACGATCCTCGAGCCGGCGGCCGGGATCGCCGTCGGCAGCGCCGTGCTCGAGCAGGCGGCGACCGGCCCGGGCGTGCCGGCGCTCCACGCCCTGCGCGCCGGCGCCGACTGGCGCGACAGCGAATGGACCGGACCGCCGCTGCAGGTCGGCGACCCGCACGCGGGGACGTGGCGCGAGACGACGACCGCCGGCCGCGGCGAGCCGGTCAGCGGCAGCGGCCAGTGGCTGAGCGTGACCGACGGCGACCGGTCGCTGTTCCTCGTCGCCGAGGGCACCGACTTCCCGTCGAGCCGCGGCGCGTACGACGGCACGACGGCCGCGCTGCGCGCCGACTACAACCGCGACGCCGTCCTCCTCGGGCCGCTGGAGGAGAGCGGGCACGTCGAGAACTCGAGCGACGCGCCCGCCCGCCGCCGCACGGCCGGCCCCGGCGAGGCGCTGGCCCTCGACCCGGTGTTCGTCGGGTTCGGCGCCGGCGACGGCGACGCCGAGTGGCAGTTCGCCAAGTACGTCCGCCGCCACCGGCTGCTCGCCGAGCCGGGCCGCGTCGTGTTCAACTCCGACCGCCTGGACGACGACCGCAGCGGCGCCAAGGACGACGCCGACTACGCGATGGTCCAGCGGGTCGCCGAGACCGCCCGCCGCCTCGGCGTCGACACGTTCGTGCTCGACGACGGCTGGCAGCAGGTCTCCGGCGACTGGAACGCCGACCCCGCCCGCTACCCCGACCCGGACTTCGCGGCGGTGCGCGAGGCGATCGCGCCGATGCGGCTCGGGCTGTGGATGAGCCCGATGCACTTCCACCCGTCGTCCGAGACGTTCGCGCGGCACCCCGAGTGGGCGTGCCAGCCGTACGCGACGGGCCTGTACGCCTACAACGCCGCCGACCCCGGCAGCGGGTCGAACGAGGCGGGGATCGTGCCGTGGGGGCCGGCCGCGATCCCGTTCGTCGAGGGGCGCGTGCGCAGGGCGATCGCGGAGTGGGGCGTGACGTACTTCAAGTTCGACTTCCTCGCCTGGCTGGACTGCGCCGGGCAGGGCGACTTCCACGCCTTCCGGGACGCGTTCGTGGCGATGCTCGACCGCATCCGCGCCGACCACCCGTCCGTGACGCTCCAGATCGACGAGACCAACGACTACCGGCTGTTCCCGTTCGCCTCGACGACGCGCGGGCCGACGTGGTTCCAGAACGGCAACCCGGAGCCGCACGTCCTGCTGCACAACCTCTGGAACCTCAGCCCGTACGTCCCCGCGTACGCGATCGGCCAGCACGTGCTCGGCGGCGACGCGTGGAAGCGCCACCCGGTGGCGACGCTGATGGCCGCCGCGCTGCCGTCGCACGTCACGTACTTCACCGACATCCGGACGCTCCCCGGCGACGTCGTCGACGAGGCCGGCCGGTGGATGGCGTGGTACCGGGCGAACCGGTCGCTGCTGACGGGCGGCGTGACCTACCCGCTGCTGGCCGACCCGCTCGAGCAGGGCTGGACGGCGCTGCAGTCCTGGAACCCCGAGCGCGGGGAGGGCGCCCTGCTCGCGTTCCGCCAGCGGTCCGGCGACGCCGTGCGGACGATCGCGCTGCGCAACGTGCCGCCGGGCCGCACCTTCCGCCTGACTCGCGCGCCCGACGGCGCCGACCTCGGCACCGCGACGTCCGAGCAGCTCGCGGCGGGGCTCGGGGTCGAGGTCTCCGCGCCCGGCGGCGCCGCGGTGATCGCGATCGCGCCGATCCAGTAACCTGCGCCCCGCGTCATGAGCCTCGCGCCCGCCACCTTCCGTGCCACCTACGCGTCCGGCGGGCGCTACTGCGCCTGGCGATTTCTGTAGGCGTTCGGCCGCGAACCGAAGC
Organism: Solirubrobacteraceae bacterium; assembly: GCA_035940955.1. Classification (GTDB taxonomy): domain Bacteria; phylum Actinomycetota; class Thermoleophilia; order Solirubrobacterales; family Solirubrobacteraceae; genus CADCVT01. The sequence continues at coordinate 18,560 of DASZEJ010000065.1, read as the reverse complement.
CGTCCGCAGTCCAGGACGGGAGCCGAGCGCCAGTAGGGAATCGCACACAACGGCGTAGCACTTTCGGGAACAAGGGACTCAGGACTGATGATGATCGTGATGAAGGCGGGGGCGACGGAGGACGAGATCCGGCACGTCGTCGAGCGCGTGGAGGGCGCCGGCGCGCGGGCGCACCTGTCGCGCGGCGAAGAGGTCACCGTGATCGGCGCGGTGGGCGACCGCGAGCACGTGCAGCGGCTGGGCCTCGAGGCGTCGCCCGGCGTGGACCGCGTGGTGCCGATCCTCAAGCCGTACAAGCTCGCGTCGCCCCAGCTGCGCGGCGGCGCGCCGTCGGTGCTCGACATCGCCGGGCGCAAGGTCGGCGGCGACCACTTCGCGCTGATCGCCGGGCCGTGCACGGTCGAGTCGCGCGACCAGACGCTGGAGGCCGCGCGGGCGGTGAAGGCGGGCGGCGCGACGATGCTGCGCGGCGGGGCCTACAAGCCGCGCACGTCGCCGTACGCGTTCCAGGGGCTCGGCCACGCCGGGCTGCGGATCCTCGCCGAGGCGAAGGAGGAGACCGGGCTGCCGGTCGTCACCGAGCTGATGGACACGCGCGACCTCGACGCGGTCGTCGAGGTCGCCGACGTCATCCAGGTCGGCGCCCGGAACATGCAGAACTACCCGCTGCTGGCCGAGATCGGGCGCTCGGGCGTTCCCGTCCTGATCAAGCGGGGGCCGTCGAGCACTCTGGAGGAGCTGCTGATGGCGGCGGAGTACGTGCTCAAGGAGGGCAACGAGAACGTCATGGTCTGCGAGCGCGGCATCCGCACGTTCGAGAGCGCGTACCGGTTCACCCTGGACCTCACCGCGATCCCGGTCCTCAAGGAGCTGACCCACCTGCCGGTGATCGTCGACCCGTCGCACGCGGCGGGGCGGCGCGGGCTCGTCGAGTCGCTGTCGCTGGGCGCGGCGGCGGCGGGCGCGGACGGGATCATCGTCGAGGTGCACCCCGAGCCGGAGGAGGCGATCTGCGACGGGCCGCAGGCGCTCGAGACCGAGGGGTTCGCCGCGTACGTCGAGAAGGTCGAGCGCGCCGCCGCGGTCGCCGGCAAGACGCTGAGCGGCGCGCCCGCCTGAGCCGCCCGCGTTGCGCGTCGCAGTCATCGGGCTGGGCCTGATCGGCGGGTCGATCGGGATCGCGGCGCGCGAGCGGCTCGGCGCGTCCGTGCGCGGGTGGGACCCGGACCCGGACGCGGTCGCGGCCGCGCGGGAGCGGGGGGCGATCGACGCGGCGGCTCCCGGCCTGGCCGCCGCGGTGGCCGACGCCGACCTCGCGTTCGTGGCCGCGCCGGTCGGCGCGCTGCCGGGCGTGGTGCGGGACGTGCTCGCGGCGGCGCCGGAGGGCTGCGCGGTGTCGGACGTCGGGTCGACGAAGCGCGCGGTGGTCATGCACGACCCGCGGTTCTGCGGGGGGCATCCGCTCGCGGGGGCCGAGACGTCGGGCGCGCGCCACGCTCGCGGGGACCTGTTCGAGGGCGCCGTCTGGTACCTGACGCCGACGGCGCGCACGTCGGGCGTCCTGCTGGAGCGGCTGCACCGTGCCGTCGCGGCGTTCGGGGCGCGGCCGCTGTCGATCGACCCCTCCACGCACGACCGGCTGATGGCGGGGATCTCCCACCTGCCGCACGTGCTCGCGAACGTGCTGGTCGCCCAGGCCGCCGCGGCGCTGGGCGGGCAGGCGCTCCCGGCGACCGGTCCCTCCTTCCGCGACGCGACGCGGGTGGCGGGGGCGAACAGCGTGATCTGGACCGACATCTACATGTCGAACCGCGACGTGCTGGCGGAGCGGATCGAGGACGCGGTGCGGCGGCTGTCGTCGGTGGCGCAGCTCCTGCGGTCCGGCGACCGGGCGGCGGTGACCGCGTGGAACGAGGCGGCGGCGGCCGACCGGCGGGCGCTGCTGGAGGCGGGACTGGAGGGCGGGCCGGTCCACGAGCTGCGCATCTCCGTGCCGAACCGGCCGGGGGTGATCGCCGAGCTGGCGCTGGCCCTCGGGCGGGCGGGTGTCAACATCGTCGACATGGCTCTGAGCCCGTCAGCGGACTCCCGGCAGGGGCGCGTGTCGCTGTGGGTGAGCGGCGACGAGCACGCCGCGCGGGCCGAGGCGCGCGTCGCCGAGCTCGGGTTCCCCGTCGCCCGCGCATGACGGACGTCTTCTTCCCTCCCGCCGAGCGGCTCCGCGGCTCGGTCGTCGCGCCGCCCGACAAGTCGATCTCGCACCGGGCGGCTCTGCTCGGGGCGATGACCGACGAGCCGGTGCGGATCGCCAACTTCCTGGAGGCGGACGACACGCGGTCGACCCTGGCCGCGGTGCAGCAGCTCGGCGCGCTGGTCGAGGTGCGGGCGGACGAGGTCGTCGTGCGCGGGGTCGGGCTGCGCGAGGCGCGCGAGGTGACGAACGCGATCGACGTGGGGAACGCGGGGACGCTGATGCGGCTGCTGCCGGGGTGGCTCGCGGGGCACGAGGGGCGCGCGTGGCTGATCGACGGCGACGCGTCGATCCGGGGCCGGCCGGTGGACCGGATCGCCGAGCCGCTGCGGCGGATGGGGGCCGGGGTGGAGGCGCGCGAGGGGCGGTTCCCTCCGTTCCGGCTGTACGGCGGGCGGCTGCGCTCGATCGCGTACGAGCTGCCGGTCGCGTCGGCGCAGGTCAAGTCGTGCGTGCTGCTGGCGGGGCTGGTGGCCGACGGGGCCACGACGGTCGGCGAGCCGGCGCCGTCGCGGGACCACACCGAGCGGATGCTCGCGCGGGCGGGGGTGACGATCCACCGGCACGGGCGGCACGTGACGGTGGCGAACTGCGACGAGCTCGAGCTGTCGGACGTGCGCGTGCCGGGCGACCTGTCGTCGGCGGCATTCGTCGTCGCGGCGGGGCTGGTGGTGCCAAGGTCGCGGCTTGTGGTGCGGGACGTCGGCGTGAACTGGACGCGGACGGGCTTCCTGCGGATCGTCGAGCGGATGGGCGGGATCGTGATCGGCGACTTCGAGGCCGAGCCGGTCGACGCGCTGCCGGTGGACGAGCCGGTGACGGAGCTCGACGTGACGGCTGGGCCGCTCGTGGGGACGGTGGTCGAGGCGGAGGAGGTGCCGCTGGCGATCGACGAGCTGCCGCTGGTGGCGCTGCTGGGCTGCTTCGCGGAGGGGGAGACGGTCGTGCGGGGCGCGGGCGAGCTGCGGGTGAAGGAGTCGGACCGGATCGCGGGGGTGGTCGACGGGCTGCGCGGGCTGGGAGCCTCGATCGAGGCGACGCCCGACGGCTTCGCGGTGACGGGAACCGGCGGGCTGCGCGGAGGGACCCTGGACGCCCGCGGCGACCACCGGCTCGCGATGATGGGGGCCGTGGCGGGGTTGGCCTCGACGGAGGGCGTCCGCGTGGTCGGGATGGACGCGGCGACGGTGTCGTACCCGGGGTTCGCGGAGGACCTCGGGCGGCTGGTCTGAGGGGAGCGCTCCGGAGCCCCGCGCGCCCGCGCTGCTGCGGGACGGCGGCGGGGCGGACGGCGCATCGAGGGAGGGAGGAAGGAAGGGCGGAGGGAGGGAGGGAGGGAGACGCCGGAGACGCCGATGAAGCCGCGACTTCCCGCCCAGATCTCAGCCACCCCGACTCAAGGGGTCTGACCCCTTCCGCCCGCCCGACTCAAGGGGTCTGACCCCTTCCCACCGCCCGACTCAAGGGGTCTGACCCCTTCACGCGCCGTGCGGGCCGCTCGCGGGCCGCTCGCCGGACGGGGCCGTGTGCGTTCGTGGGGGCGGAGCCGCCGCTCCGCCCCCACGGTCGCGCCTAGCCGGCCGGGGTGGCGGGCAGATCGGTGGCAGGGAGCTCCGCTGCCGATGCGGCGGGCTGCTGCGCTTCGGGGGTCGGCGAGGGCGTGGTGTCCTCAGTGCTCGGCGCGGGTTGCGCAGACTCGACGGTGGGCGTGCTCGCCTCGGTGCCCTCCGTGGGCTGCGGTGCCGCTTCGTCCGGCTGTGCGGGCGGAGCGGCCTCGGCGGCGGGCGGCTGCGGCGGCGCCGACGGCGCGTTGTCCTCGGTGCCCGTTGGGGTCGGCGGCGGCGTGGCGGCCGGCTGCTGCTCGACCGGTGGCGGCGGCGGCTGCTGTGCGGTCGGTTCGGCGGTGGGTTCGACCGCGGGCGCTGTCCGCTCCGGTGCGGACTGCTCGGCCGGCGCCGTGGCGGTCGGGTTGGGGGCGGGCTGCTCCGCGGGGGCGGTGGCGGTCGGGTTGGGCGCCGGCTGCTCGGCGGGGGCGGTGGCGGTGGGCTCCGGCGCGGGCTGCTCGGCGCGCATGGCCGACGCTTCGCCGCCGTCCTGCGACCAGCCCCCGCCGCTCACCTCGCGCCCGCTCGACCAGGTCGAGGTCGTCGCTCGGGAGGTCGTTCGGGCGGGGGTCGCCGTTGGGTTGCCTCCTCCGGTCCCTCCCTCGCCTCGGGGGAGGGAGCGGGTTCCGGTGACGTAGGCGTTCGGGTCGACGGGGCGGCCGTTCTCGCGGACCTCGAAGTGCAGGTGCGGGCCGGTGCAGTGGCCGGTGCAGCCGACAGCTCCGATGACCTGGCCGCTCTCGACCCACTGGCGCATCCGGACGTCGATGCGGGACAGGTGCGCGTAGCAGCTCGTCGTGCCGCCGGCGTGCTCGATGCACACGAGGTTGCCGTAGCCGCTCTGGACGCCGGCCTCGACGATCCGGCCGCACGCCGCCGCGCGGACCGCCGTGCCCGCCGCCGCCGCGATGTCGATCCCCGCGTGGCGGTGGGTCCCGCGATCCTCGCCGAACGAGCCGGTGCGGACGCCCCTGACCGGCGTCACCGTCGAGCAGTCGCCGGAAAGGGCGGCGACCGGCGGAGCGGGGCGGGGCGGCGCGGCGGCGTCAGTGCGCAGGTCGCGCGCGAGCCGGCGCTCGGCGCGGTCGGGAGCGCCGCCGCGTGGGGGAGCGGTGCCGCGTGGGGGAGCGGTACCGCCAGCGGTGCGGTCGCCGGCGCCGGGCCGAGCCACGGGAGCGTCCCCCGTGGCGGGCGCGGGAGCCGCGCCGCTCCGCGTCACGATCGCCGGCGCGACCCGCGGGAAGTCCGCGGCGTCCGCCCGCGGCGCCGACCGCAGGAACAGGATCTGCGAGCGGAAGATCGCCGCCCACGTCGTCGCGTCGACCACGCCCGTCACCGCCAGGCCGTGGGTCGCCTGGAACCGGCGGACGGCGCGCTCGGTGATCGGGCCGAAGATGCCGTCGTCGTCGACGCCCAGCCGGCGCTGGACCTGGGCGACCGCGTCGCCGACGTCCCCGCGCGCGAGGAGCTCGGCGCCGGCTCGCGAGGGAGCGGTCGAGCGCGGCGACTCGCCCTCGGCCCCCGCGGCCGGCAGCAGCGGCGTCGCCGGCGACGTCGCCACGGCGCCCGCCACGGCCACCGAGGTCGCCTTGCGCCGGCGCGCGCTCCGCCGGCTCAGCTCGGCGATCCGGCGGCGGTGCCGGGCGCGCTCGAGCGACCGCTCCCACAGGATGGGGTCGGCCAGGTCGCGAACGTTCGTGTTCACGGTGTCCTCCTCCGTCGTCTCGTTCGGCCTACGAGGTGAGCTGACGGGCTCGCGCGGAGACTGCGCTACGCCGCACCGAACGCGGCGATTCGCCCCCGGCGGCCGCAGGCGCGACCGCCACTGGTTCCCCCGTCCCGAGGCGACGGACCGCCCCGAGCTCGGCACATGACGCAGACCATGGTGACATAACCCGCGGAGGGAGTCGCGGACTACTCTGCCTCGCCGTGGTCATCGCGATCGACGGGCCCGCCGGCGCGGGGAAGTCCACCGTGGCGCGCGCCGACGCGGACGCGCTCGGCTTCACCTACCTCGACACCGGCGCGATGTACCTCGCGGTCGCCCTCGCGCGGCTCCGAGGCCTCGAAAACCCCGCCGTCGGGTTCGCGGACGGCCGCGTCACGCTCGACGGCGAGGACGTCAGCGGCCTGATCCGCACGCCCGAGGTGAGCGAGGAGTCCAGCCGCGTCGCCGCCGAGCCCGAGGTGCGCGAGCGGATGGTCGCCCGCCAGCGCGAGCTGATGAGCGACGGCGACTGGGTCGCGGAGGGCCGCGACATCGGCTCGGTCGTGGCGCCCGACGCCGAGGTCAAGGTGTTCCTCACCGCCGACCCCGAGGAGCGGGCGAACCGCCGCGCGCGCGAGCTCGGCGCCGACCCGCGGGACGTCCTGCGCGACGTGCGCGCGCGCGACGAGCGCGACAGCACCCGCGCCGCCTCCCCGCTGACGCGCGCGCCCGGAGCGGAGGAGCTCGACACCACCGGCCTGACGATCGACGAGGTCGTCGACCGCATCGTGGGGCTCGCGCGCCGATGAGGAAGGTCGCCGTCGTCGGCTACCCGAACGTGGGGAAGTCGTCGCTCGTCAACCGCCTCAGCGGCAGCCGCGAGGCCGTCGTCCACGAGCAGCCGGGCGTCACCCGCGACCGCAACGAGCTGACCGCCGAGTGGAACGGCCGCACGTTCACGCTCATCGACACGGGCGGCGTCGACTTCACCGACGAGGACCCGCTCGCCGGGTCGATCCGCGAGCAGGCCCAGGCGGCGCTCAACGACGCCGACGTCGCCGTGCTCGTCGTGGACGCGCGCGCGGGCCTCAGGCCCGGCGACGAGGAGCTGGCCGACCTCCTCAGGCGCTGGCCGAAGCCCGTCCTCGTCGCCGCCAACAAGATCGACACCGTCCGCGACGTGCCGCTCGCCCACGAGTTCCACGCTCTCGGGCTCGGCGAGCCGGTGGCCGTCTCCGCCGCCCAGGGGCTCGGGACCGGCGACCTGCTCGACGCCGTCGTGGAGAGGCTCCCGGAGGAGGACGAGGACCCGGAGGACGAGGACCTCGTCCGCCTCGCGGTCATCGGCCGGCCGAACGTCGGCAAGTCGAGCCTCGTCAACCGGCTCGCGGGCCGCGAGCGGGTCATCGTCTCCGAGGTCGCGGGGACCACGCGCGACGCGATCGACCTGCGCATCAGGGCGCAGGACCGCGAGCTCGTCATCGTCGACACCGCCGGCATGCGCCGCCAGGCGAAGGTCACCGAGTCGGTCGAGTACTACACGGCCCTGCGCAGCCAGCGGGCGGCCGAGCGCGCCGACGTCGCGCTCGTCGTCTGCGACGCCCAGGACGGCGTCACCGCCCAGGACCTGCGGATCGCCGACCTCGCGATGCGCGCGAGCTGCGCCACCGCGCTCGTGCTCAACAAGTGGGACCTGGCCGACGAGGTGGACATCGACCACGAGCGCGCCCGGGTCGCCCAGAAGCTGCGGCTGCGGCCGAAGGTGCTGACGGTCAGCGCGAAGACCGGGCGCAACGTCCACCGCATCACCCAGGAGGCGATCGCGCTCGCCGACCGGATGCGCGCCCGCATCCCGACCCCCGACCTCAACCGCTTCCTCGGCGAGGTCGTCCAGGCCCGCCAGCCGCCCGCCAAGCAGGGCCACCGGCTCAAGCTCATCTACATGGCGCAGATCGGCGAGCGCCCGCCGCGCTTCGCGATCCAGGTCAACAGCCGCAACCGGGTCACGCGCGACTACGCGTACTTCGTCGAGACCCGGCTGCGCGAGCGCTACGGCTTCGCGGGCGTGCCGCTGATCATCGACTTCAACGAGCGCGGGACGCGGCGCCCGCGCGGCGAGCGCAGGGCGGCGTGACGGCCGCGGCGACGCCCCGCGCGCGCCGGCTGGCCGCCGTGGCCGCGGCGCTCGTGCTGGCGGTGCTCGCCGTCGCGGTGATCCGCGCCTGCGGCTCCGGCGACGACGCGCCGCCGAAGGACGCGGCCGCGAAGCTCGTCCCCGACACCGCGCTCGTGTTCGCCTCCCTCTCGACCGACGGCGACCGCGAGGCCGTGCAGCGCGCCGCGCGCATGGCCGAGCGCTTCGGGGCGTACAGGCCGAACCGGGACGCGCTGCTGCGGCGCCTGTCCGGCGGCGACAAGGCGGTGGACGCCGAGCGCGACGTCGCCCCGTGGCTCGGCGACGAGGCGGCGTTCGCGCTGCTCGACGTCGGCCAGTCGACCGCAGGGTCGATCGTCGCGATCGAGGTCGCCGACGAGAGAAAGGCCCGGGCGTTCCTCGCCCGCAACCCGCGCCGCCCGCGCCTCAAGGCCTACAAGGGCGTCGAGACCCAGCGCTACGGCCAGGTGACGACGGCGTTCGTCCGGGGGTTCCTCGTCATCGGCCAGGACCCGACCGTGCAGGCGACGATCGACATCGAGCGCAGCGGCGCCCGGCCGCTCGAGGCGGACCCGACGTACCGCCGCGCGGTCGAGGGCCTGCCCGACGGGCGCGTCGTCACGGCGTACGCGTCGGCCGACGGCCTGCGCCGGATGCTCGCCCCGCAGGGCGACGTGATCGGCGGCCTGTCGGCGATGCTCGACCAGCCGGCGCTGCAGGGCGTCGCGCTCGCCGTTGCGGCGGAGGGGGAGGACAGGGTCCGGCTGCACGTCCACTCGGCGCTCGACGCGGACGCCCAGCGCGCCAACGCCCCCAAGCAGTTCGAGCCGCAGCTGCTCGAGGCGGTGCCCGAGGACGTGCTCGGCTACCTGGGCGCGAGCGGCGTCACGGGCGCGCTGCAGCGGCTCGTCGCCTCGGCGGTCGGCGGCGCGGACGTCGGCCGGCTGCTCGCGCGCCTGCGCTCCGAGCTGCAGAAGGTGACGGGCGGCGGCCTCGAGCGCGACCTGCTGAAGCTGTTCGAGGGCGAGGTCGCCGTGGTCATCCAGCAGCAGACGCCGGCGCCGATCCTCAGCGTCGTCGCGCGCACCGAGGACGAGGGCGGCACCCGCCGCACGCTCGACCGCCTGCGCGACCCGCTGGCCCGCCTGCTGCGCCCGCGCGGCGAGGCGGCGCCGACCTGGAAGCCGCAGGACGTCGAGGGGACCGACGCCTGGACGCTCACGCTCCCCAACGGCGCCGCGGTCACCTACGCGGTGCTCGACGGCCGCCTGATCCTCTCGACGAGCCCGGAGGGCGTGCGCCGGATCGCGCGCGCGGAGGACTCGCTCGAGGACTCCGGCGCGTTCGAGGACGTGCTCAGCGATCGGCCCGACCGCGTCGGGACGCTAGGCTTCCTCGACTTCAGCCAGCTCCTCGAGCTCGGCGAGCAGACGGGCCTCAACGACAGCCCGGCCTACCTGTCGGTGCGCGACGACCTGCACAAGGTGCGCGCCATCGGGGTCAGCTCGACCAGCAGCGAGGGGGAGTCCACAGCGGAGATCCTGGTTTCGATCCCATGAGCGCCGACAACGAGTACCTGTTCACCTCCGAGTCCGTCACCGAGGGCCACCCCGACAAGGTCGCCGACCAGATCTCGGACGGCGTCCTGGACGCGGTGATGCGCGACGACCCGACCGGCCGCGTGGCGTGCGAGACGCTGGTGAACACCGGCCTCGTCGTCGTCTCGGGCGAGATCTCGACGGAGACGTACGTCGACATCCAGGAGATCGCCCGCGAGACGATCCGCCGCATCGGCTACACGGACGCCGACCTGGGCTTCAGCGCGGACTCGTGCGCGGTGCTCAACGCGATCGACAAGCAGTCGCCGGACATCGCGCAGGGCGTCGACCAGGCGTACGAGACGCGGACCGACCCGGCGGACGAGGACGAGCTGGACGTCGCCGGCGCGGGCGACCAGGGGATGATGTTCGGGTACGCGACGCGCGAGACCGACGAGCTGATGCCGCTGCCGATCGCGCTCGCGCACCGGCTGGCCAAGCGGCTGGCCGACGTGCGCAAGGCCGAGGTCGTGCCGTACCTGCGGCCCGACGGCAAGACGCAGGTGACGGTGCGCTACCGCGACGGGCGCCCGGCGGAGATCGAGAAGCTGCTGATCTCGACCCAGCACCGCGAGGGGGCCGAGTCGCTGATCCCCGACGACCTGTGGGAGCACGTCGTCGAGCCGATCCTCCCGAAGGACCTCTACGACGAGCGCAAGCTGCGCAAGAACTTCCTCGTCAACCCGACGGGCCGGTTCGTGATCGGCGGGCCCGTGGGCGACGCGGGCCTGACCGGGCGCAAGATCATCGTCGACACCTACGGCGGCATGGCCCGCCACGGCGGCGGCGCGTTCAGCGGCAAGGACCCGTCGAAGGTGGATCGCAGCGCCGCGTACGCCGCGCGCCACGTCGCCAAGAACGTCGTCGCGGCGGGCCTGGCCGACCGCGCCGAGGTCCAGGTCGCGTACGCGATCGGCGTCGCGCACCCGGTGTCGGTGATGGTCGAGACGTTCGGGACCGAGAAGATCGGCCGCGCGAAGATCCAGCAGCTCGTCGAGGAGCACTTCGACCTGCGACCCGGCGCCTTCCGCCAGGAGCTCAAGCTCCACCGCCCGATCTACCAGAAGACCGCGGCCTACGGCCACTTCGGCCGCGAGGACCACGACTTCACGTGGGAGCGCGTCGACAAGGCGGCCGCGCTGCGCGAGGCGGCGGGGCTGGAGTCCCCGGCCGCGTCGGTGTAGGTGGACGCGCCAGGGACGCTCGTCAGCGTCAACGTCGGCCGCACGCGCACGGTGCCGCGGCCGCCGAGCGGGCGGCGGATGGTGCGGACCGCGTACTGGAAGGCGCCCGTGGAGGGGCGGGTCGCCGTGCGCGGGGTGAACGTCGAGGGGGACGAGCAGGCCGACCGGAAGCTGCACGGCGGGCCGGACAAGGCGGTCTACGCGTACGCGCTCGAGGAGACGCGGGCGTGGGAGGCGGAGACCGGCGTCGAGCTCGGGCCGGGCGGGATGGGCGAGAACCTGACGATCGAGGGGCTCGACGTGAGCGGCGCTGTCGTCGGCGAGCGGTGGGCGATCGGGAGCGTGCTGCTGGAGGTCGTCCAGCCGCGGCTTCCGTGCTTCAAGCTGAACATGCGGATGGGCGACCGGGGGTTCTCGAAGCGGTTCATCGCCGCGGGGCGGCCGGGCGCGTACCTGCGGATCGTCGAGGAGGGCGAGCTGGGGGCGGGCGACGCGGTCGAGGTCGTCCGGCGGCCGGACCACGATGTGACGATGCGGCTCATGATGCACGCGGCGCTGGTCGACCGGGATCGCCTTCCCGAGCTGCTGGCGGCGCCCGAGCTGATTCTCGCCTGGCAGGAGATGATCGAAGAGCGCGCCGCCTGATCGCCAAGGTCGAGCCGATCACGACCGCCCGGTCGCTGCGGGGGCCGTTCGACTACCGGGTCGATCCGGCCGGCGGGGTCGGGAAGGGGTCGCTGCTGGTCGTCCCGTTCGGCGGGCGGGAGGTCAAGGGGGTCGTCGTCGGCCTCGCGGACCGCAGCGAGGTGCCGGACGAGAAGCTGGTGGCGCCGCGGCGGGTGCTGGAGGAGAGCGTCCCGGCCGAGCTCGTCGACCTGGCGGCGTGGATGGCCGCCGAGTACGTCTCGACGTTCGCGCGGGCGCTGCAGCTCGTCATGCCGCCGGGCGGCGTGGGCGCGAGGCAGCGCCTGTGGGCCGAGCCGCTGACGCTGGTGCCGCCGCCGGACGGGGCCGCGGCCGGGAAGGGGGGCAGCTCGGCCGCGCGCCGCCGCGTCGGGCCCCACGGCAAGGCCGTCTCCGGCAGCCGCCGCGTCGCGCCCGACGGCAAGCCGCTCTCGGACCGCCAGGCGGCGCTGCTCGCCTCGCTGCCCCGCTGGGCCGGCGCGGACCTCGGCGCGCTGCGCCGGCTGGAAAAGCGCGGGCTCGTGCGGATCGGGCCGCGCGAGCGCAGGCGGGCGCCCGAGCACGTCGCCGTGGGGGCGCGGCGGCCGCGGCCGCGGCTCACCGCCGCGCAGCGCGAGGCGCTCGACGCGATCGTCGGCGCGGGCGACGGCGAGCGGCTGCTGCTGCACGGCGTCACCGGCTCCGGGAAGACCGAGGTCTACCTCGGCGCCGTCGAGGCGGAGCTGGAGCGCGGGCGGGGGGCGATCGTCCTCGTCCCCGAGATCGCGCTGACCCCGCAGATCGTCGGCCGCTTCGTCGAGCGGTTCGGGGAGACGGTCGCCGTCCTGCACTCCAAGCTCTCCAAGGGCGAGCGCTACGACGAGTGGCAGCGGCTGCGCAGCGGCGAGGCGCGGGTGTGCGTCGGGCCGCGGTCGGCGGTGTTCGCGCCGATCGAGGACCTCGGGCTGATCGTGATCGACGAGGAGCACGACCCGTCCTACAAGCACGAGGGCGACCCGCGCTACGACGCCCGCCGCGTCGCCGAGCGGCGCGGCGCCAAGGTCGTGGCGGGCTCGGCGACGCCCCGGCCGGAGTCCGCCCACGCGCTGCGGCGGCTCAGGCTCCCGGAGCGGGTCGACGGCCGCGGCCTGCCGCCGGTCGGCGTGCTCGACATGCTCGGCGTCCGCAGCGCTCTGCACCCCGACACCGCCGACGCGCTCCACGCCTCCGGCAAGGCGATCGTCCTGCTCAACCGCCGCGGGTGGTCGAACTTCGTCACCTGCCAGACGTGTGGGCGCGTGTGGATGTGCCCGGAGTGCGACGTCTCGCTCGTCCTGCACCGTGCCGAGGCCTGGCTGGCGTGCCACCACTGCGGCCACCGCGAGCGCGTCCCGGAGCGGTGCGCGGACTGCGGGTCGGTCAGCGTCGCGCGCCACGGCGCCGGGACGGAGCGGCTGGAGTCCGAGCTGGCGGACGCCGGCCTGCGCGTCTGGCGCCTGGACGCCGACGTCGCGCGGCCCGCGCACGTCCTGCGCGCGTTCGAGGCGGCCGACCGGGGCGTGCTCGTCGGCACGCAGATGGTCGCCAAGGGCCACGACTTCCCCGACGTGACGCTCGGCGTCGTCCTCGACGCCGACGCGACGCTGCGCTTCCCCGACTTCCGCGCCGAGGAGCGGACGTTCGCGCTCATCGCGCAGCTCGCGGGGCGGGCGGGGCGCGGCGAGGCGGGCGGCCGGGTGCTCGTGCAGTCGCTCGACCCCGACGCGCCCGCGATCGCCGCCGCGGCGCAGCACGACGCCGACGGCTTCCTCGCCGGCGAGCTGGAGCGCCGCCGCGCGCTGCGCTACCCGCCGTTCTCGGCGCTGATCCGCGTCGTGTGCTCCTCCGCCGAGCTGGGCGCGGCGGCGGCCGCCGCCGAGGAGGTCCGCGAGCGGCTCGAGCTGGCGCCCGGGGCCGTGCTCGGCCCCGCGCCGCTGTTCCGCCTGCGCGGGCGCGAGCGCTCGCACGTCGTGGTCAAGGCCGACCCGTCCGACCGCGCCGAGGCGATCGCGCAGGTCGCCGCGGCCGTCGACGCGGCGGCCGGCGGGAGGGCGCATCGAAGCGTCGCGTTCAGCGTCGACGTCGACCCGCAGTAGAACGCGGACGCGCCGCCCGCGAATGCGCAGTACCCCCTGCGGGAAGCCGTCTGATCATGCCCGACCTGCAGCGACCCGGCTACGACCGCGACGCCGGCACCCTCGCGACGCTCAAGCGGACCTGGAAGGAGTTCTCCCAGGACAACCTCACCGACTGGGCCGCAGCGCTGACGTACTACGGCGTGCTCGCGCTCTTCCCGGCGCTGATCGCGCTCGTCTCGATCGTCGGCATCGTCTTCTCGCCCAAGCAGATCACCGACGCGCTGAACGAGATCGTCGGCCAGCTCGGCCCGACGAGCGCCGTCGACACGCTGCGCGGGCCGATCGAGGGCATCGCGAACGGCGGCAGCAAGACCGGGATCATGCTGATCGTCGGCCTGCTCGCCGCGCTGTGGTCGGCCTCCGGCTACGTCGGGGCGTTCATGCGCGCCTCGAACATCATGTACGAGGTCGACGAGGGCCGCGAGGTCTGGAAGCTGCGCCCGCTCCAGATGCTCGTCACGCTGCTGATGATCCTGCTCATCGCGCTCGGCGCGGTCGCGGTCGTCGTGACCGGGCCGGTGGCCGAGGCGGTCGGCGGGGCGATCGGCGTCGGCGACACGGCGGTGACCGTGTGGAACATCGCGAAGTGGCCGGTCCTGGTCGTCGTCGTGATGCTGATGCTGTCGATCCTCTACTACGCGTCGCCGAACGCGAAGGTCGGCCGGTTCCGCTTCATCACGGTGGGCGCGGTCGTCGCGGTGGTCATCGCGATCGTCGCGTCGGCCCTGTTCGCCCTCTACGTCTCGAACTTCGGCTCGTACGACAAGACGTACGGCTCGCTGGCGGGCGTCGTCATCTTCCTGGTGTGGCTGTGGATCGTGAACGTGGCAATCCTGCTCGGCGCGCAGCTGAACGCCGAGCGCGAGCGCAGCGAGCAGATCGAGCAGGGCGTGGAGGGGGCGGAGCGCGACCTGCAGCTCGAGCACCGCGACAAGCCCAGGGAGAAGCAGCGCCAGCAGACCGCCTGAGCGATTCTTCGCTCGCTCTCAGGTTCGCCCGCTGAGCTTGGGCGGCATGAGAGACCGACGCAGGACCATCATCGCCGCGCTGGCCGGAGGCGTCGCCGTCGCCAGCGCCGCCTTCGCCGTCGGCAGCCAGGCCGGCGACGGATCGGCGACGGCCGACGACCGCCGCGGGGACCGCGGCGCGGTCGAGCGGGCGTTCGTCGCCGCGCCGCCGCCCGGGCGCGACGTGATCTTCGAGCGCCGCCGCGGCGGCCCGGGCGTGCGCTTCGCGCCGCACGGCGACCTGGCGCGGCGCCTCGGCGTGTCCGAGCGGCGGCTGCACGAGGCGCTCCACGCGATCCGGCCGTCCGGCGACCCGCGGGACGCGCTGGCCGAGTCGCTCGCGAAGTCGCTGGACGTCGACGCCGGCCGCGTGCGCGACGCGCTGGAGGCCTTCCACCGCCAGCAGCACGACGCGTTCGCCGAGCGGCTCGCGAAGGAGCTCGGCATCGACCCCGGCAAGGTCAAGGACGCGCTGCCGCCGCCGCCCGGGCCGTAGGGAGGACGGCGCGGCCGGGCGCGCGCGAGCCCGGCCGCGCCACGATCCCGCCCGATCGGGGGGATGAACGAAACCCGGGGGCGCGGCAGGGTAGGAACCCTCATGGCTGCACCCCCAGCTGCCGTCGACGTCCGCGTCGTCGAGACGTTCGCCGAGCTCCTCTTCGCCGTCCACAGCGACGGCGACTCGTCGGTCTTCTACAACCGCCTGTGCGAGGCGACGTGCCGCCTGGGCGACATGGACCGCGCCGTCGTCTTCGTCTACGACGAGGCGTACCGGCGGGTGCGCGTCGTCGGGAGCCACGGCATCGAGATCGACGCGTTCCGCGACCTGCACGTCGACCTCGAGTCTGCGCCGATGGCGCTGCGCGCGCTGAGCGAGGACCGGGTGATCGAGGCGTCGGACGGCTTCGCCGAGCTGCTGCCGCCCGAGTACGAGCGGTTCCTGATCGGCACGCGGCTCGTGTGCACGCCGGTGTCGGCCGCCGGGCGGTGGCCGGGCGTGATCCTGTCGGACCGCTCGATCGACCGGCCGCTCTCGGGCGGCGAGCGGCACCTGCTGTGGAGCTTCGGCAAGCTCGCGGCGCTCGCCGACAGCGCGCGCAGCGCGACGCGCGAGCACGAGCACGCCCGCCAGCTGCAGGAGCGGATCGACCTGGCGAGGGAGATCCACGACGGCGTGATCCAGCGGCTGTTCGGGGTGTCGCTCGTGCTGTCGGGCGAGACGCTGTCGGAGGAGGGGCGCCGGCGGTGCGGGGTCGAGGTGCAGGAGTCGCTGGTGGAGCTGCGCGAGGCGCTGCGGCGCCCGCTCGGCCGGGTGTCGCGGGCGACCGAGACGACGCTCGCCGAGGAGGTGCGGCGCGTGGCCGCGCGCCGGCCCGGGCCGGCGATCGAGTTCGGCGAGCTGGACGTGCCCGAGCACCTCGAGCCGCTGGCGCAGTCGGTGTTCTTCGAGGCGCTGCGCAACGCGCTCAAGCACGCGCAGCCGGCGCGGGTCAGCGTGCGGGCGGACCGTTCGGACGACGCCTTCGTGCTGGAGGTCGTGAACGACGGGGTCGGGATCGAGTCCGCGGGAGCGACCGCGATGGGGCTGCGGCTCGCGGCGGTGAAGGCCCTGCAGCACGGCGGCGTGATCGAGTTCGGCCGGTGCAGGCCCGACGAATGGCGGGTGCGGCTGCTGGTCCCGGCGGAGGGCGGCGCGTGAGCGACCCGCTGCGGGTGCTGGTGGTCGACGACCACGACGTCGTCCAGTGGGGGTTCCGGCTGATGCTGGCCGAGCAGCCGTGGATCGAGCGGTGCCTGAGCGCGCGGTCGGGCGACGAGGCGTCGGCGCTGGCCCGGCGATGGCGGCCGCACGTCGCGCTCGTGGACCTGTTCATCGGCGAGGAGTCGGGCGCCGAGGTGTGCGAGCGCGTGCGGGTCGAGTCGCCGCCGACGCGCGTGCTGCTGATCTCCGGCGCGGGGCGGATTTCGCCGAGCGCGGCGCGGGCGGCGGGGGCGTCCGGGTTCGTGCCGAAGGAGTGGCCGGCGCGGGAGATCGCCGAGGCGGTGCGGCTGGTCGGCCGCGGGATGACGGTCTTCCGCGACATGGAGGAGGAGCCGGCGACGCGGCTCTCGGAGCGCGAGCGGGAGGTGCTCGAGCTGATCGCCTCCGGTGCGACGAACCGGGAGATCGCCGACCGGCTCTACCTGTCGCCGTGGACGGTCAAGGAGTACACCGGCACGGTGTACCGGAAGCTGTCGGTGCGCAACCGGGCCGAGGCGGTGCAGCGGGCGCAGCGGCTGGGGCTGCTGGTCTGAGCGTGCCGGGCGGGATGGGAATCGGAATCGGGATCGGGATCGACGTCCTCGAGATCGAGCGGTTCGCGCGCGTGCTGGAGCGCCGTCCGGGGCTGGCCGGGCGGCTGTTCCTGCCGGCGGAGCTGGAGTACGCCGCGCGCCGGGCGCGGCCGGCGCAGCACCTCGCCGCGCGGTTCTGCGCCAAGGAGGCGGTCGTCAAGGCGCTGCGGCCGGCGGAGTGGGACTGGCACGACGTCGAGGTGCTGCCGCAGGCGCGGGTGCGGCTCTCGGGGCCGCTCGCGGCGCACGGCAGCGTCGCCGTGTCGCTGACCCACGGCGACACGGTGGCCGCGGCGGTCGCGCTGGCGGGCTGACGGTCCCCCCGGGGCGGTGCGGGACTCCCCCCGCTTGGGGGACGCCGCTCGCGATCCGGCGGGCGGGCCGGGAGGGTGGCTCGCGTGCCGTACGCCGTCCTCTTCCCCGGCCAGGGCAGCCAGACGCCCGCCATGCGCGACGCCGTCCCCTCCGGCCTGCTCGCGCGGGTCGCCGAGCTGGTCGGCGAGGACCCGTTCCCGCGCGTCGCGGACAGCACGCGGTTCGCGCAGCCGGCGATCTTCTGCGCGTCGGTCGCGGGCTGGCGCCGGGTGCAGGCCGAGCGCGGGGCGCCGGTCGCCGCGGCGGGGCACTCGCTCGGCGAGCTGGCCGCGCTGGTGGCCGCGGACGCCGTGGACGTGGGCGACGCGCTGCGGCTGGTCGTGCTGCGCGGGGCGCTCATGGCCGGGGCCGGCGGCGGGACGATGCTCGCGCTGCTCGGCGCGGACGACGACCGGGCAGCGGCGCTCGCGGCGTCGCACGGCGTGTCCGTCGCGAACTTCAACGCGCCGCGGCAGGTCGTGCTGTCCGGCGACGAGCGGGCGCTCGACGCGGTCGCGGCCGCGGCGCGGGACGAGGGGCTGAAGGCGATGCCGCTCGGCGTCGCCGGCGCCTTCCATTCCCCGGCGATGGAGCCGGCGGTCGAGCCGTTCGCGCGGGCGCTGCGCGCGACCGCCTGGCGCGAGCCCGCCTTCCCGGTGATCTCCTGCGCGAGCGCCGAGCCGATGACCGACCCGGCGCGCGAGCTCGCCGCCGCGCTCACCGCCCCCGTGCGCTGGACCGACACGGTGCGCGCGCTGGCCGCCCTGGGCGCCGATGACTTCGTCGACGCCGGGCCGGGCCGCGTGCTCGCGAAGCTCGTGCGGCGGACGGTGCCGGAGGCGGCGCATGCCTGAGGTCGCCGCGGCGGTGGCTCCGAGCGGCGCGACGGCGGTGAGCCTGGCGGGTGGCGTTCCCGCTGGCGCGGCGGCGGTCGCGGGCGAGCCGGGTGGCGTTCCCGCCGGCGGGGTGGCGGTGGCGCGCGAGCCGGGTGGCGTTCCCGCCGGCGCGGCGGCGGTCGCGCGCGAGCCGGGTGGCGTTCCCGCCGGCGCGGCGGTTCCCGCCGGCGTCGCGGGGCTCGGCGCCGCCCTCCCCTCGCGCGTCGTCCCCAACGCCGAGGTCGCGGCGCGGCTCGGGGTGGAGGACGGCTGGATCGAGCGGCGGACCGGCATCCGCGCGCGGCGGCACCTCGGCGACGGCGAGTCGCTCGCGGCGCTCGCGACGGCGGCGGCCCGCGCCGCGCTCGACGACGCCGCGCTCGACGCCGCCGAGGTCGACGCGGTCCTCGTCGCGACCTTCACGGCGGACGAGCTGATGCCGGGCCTCGCGCCGGTCGTCGCGGCCGCGCTCGGCAGCCGCGCCGCGGCGGTCGACGTCAACGCGGCGTGCGTCGGCTTCCTGCACGCGGTCGACCTCGCGGCAGCCATGATCGGCTCCGGGCGCGCCGAGCGCGTGCTCGTGATCGGGGCCGAGGCGCCGTCGCGCCACCTCGACGGCCGCGACCGCCGCACGGCCGGGCTGTTCGGCG
>DASZEJ010000064.1:0-11038 GCA_035940955.1 Solirubrobacteraceae bacterium | reverse complement strand
AGACCATTCTGGTGACCGGAGCGACGGGATACGTCGGCGGCCGCCTGATCGAGCAGCTCGGCGACCGCAACGTGCGGGCTCTTGCTCGCGATCCGGCCCGCGCGAGCTTACCCGTCGAGGTCGTCAGGGGCGACGTGGTGTCCGGCGCGGGGCTCGACCGCGCGCTCGACGGCGTCGACGTCGCCTACTACCTCGTCCACGCGATGGGCGCGAGGGGAGACTTCGCCGAGCGCGACCGGCGCGGCGCGCGCACGTTCGGGGAGGCCGCCCGGCGCGCCGGCGTCCGCCGGGTCGTCTACCTCGGCGGGCTGGAGGGCGCCGCGTCGGAGCACCTGCGCAGCCGCGAGGAGGTCGCCGCGATCCTCGCCGAGCACGTGCCGACCGTGCACGCGCGCGCCGCGATGGTCATCGGCGCGGGCAGCGCGTCGTTCGTGATGCTGCGCAAGCTGACCGAGCGGCTCCCGGCCATGGTCACGCCGCGCTGGCTCGACACCCGAAGCCAGCCGATCGCCGTTCGTGACGTCGTCGGCGCGCTCGCGGCGCTCGCCGCACACGACGACCCGCCCGCGGAGGTGCAGCTCGGCGGCGCCGACGTCCTCACCTACCGCGAGATGGTGGAGCGCGTGGCGCGCCTGCGCGGGCTGCGCCCGCGGGTGGTCGTCCCCGTCCCGGTGCTGACGCCGCGGCTCAGCTCGTACTGGGTGCGGCTCGTCACCGGCGTCGACCTGGCGCTCGTCGTGCCGTTGGTGGAAGGCTTGGCGGCCGAGATGACCGTGAAGACCCCTCCCCCGCCCGGCGTCAACGACGCCCCGCTCGGGTTCGACGACGCGGTGCGCGCCGCGCTCGGATGACCTACGCGCTCGCCGTCGCCGTCGCCGCCGCGGCCGCCGTGCTGGCGCGGGCCTTCGCGCGGCGCCGCAGGCGGGTGGCGCAGGCGCTCATCGTCAGCCCGCCGGAGCACACGCGGATCGACCCGCAGACCGGCGCGGTGACGAGCGTCCAGTGCGCCGACCTCGTCATGCCTGCGGAGGCGCTCGACGCGATCTGGAGCCCGATGCACCTCGAGCGCCTCGCGCGCACGTACTGGCGCTTCCTCACCCGCGTGACGCTGCAGACGATCCAGGTCAAGTACCGGGAGGACGGGCGCGACGTGAAGCTGTTCGGCCTCGTCCCGCTGCTGTCGTTCCACGCGCCGGAGTACGAGATGGACGCCCAGCGGGGGATCGTGCGGTGGCGGATCGAGAAGGGCGTGCTCGTCGCCGCGGCGGGCCGCGGCGGGCGCGGGTACCTGGAGATCGACGTCCAGCGCCGCCCGTACGACAAGCCCGGGTACGCGATCGCCCACGTCGAGGTCGAGGTCGCGAACTTCTACCCCGCGATCGCCTTCGGGGTCAGCCGCTGGGCCTACGAGAACACCCAGTCGCGCATCCACGTCCTCGTCACCCACGGCTTCCTCCGCAGCCTCGCCCGCCTCGACCTCGACGAGTCCCGCGTCGGCCGCTTCGCGCGCATCGACGAGCTGCCCGACCCGGTCCCCGCGCGCGAGCGCGAGGACCTCGGGGAGCCGGTAACGCGGTAGGAGCGAGCTCGTGCCGGATTCGGTGCGAGCGTGCGCAGTCGCGTCACACCTGCGTCCGTACGGTCCGCCGCGTGAGGCTCGAAGAACTCTCGCTGAGCGACCTGTACCTCGGATGGACCGTGCTGCTGAGCATCCTGTTCGGCGGCATCGCTCTCTTCCGCGCCCCGAACGACCTCGCGTCGATCTTCGAGCACGTCGGTGCGGCCGCCGGGGTCGCGTCGGTCGTGGCGGCATACTTCTCTACGATGATGTGGATCGTGATCGAGGTCGCGCGATGAGGCAGGCGTTCGTGGACATCATCGCCATGGTGCGCTGGCGATTCGTGATCGCCTTCTCGGCGGCCCTGGCGGTCGCCACCGGCGTCGTGGTGGCGATCGACGCGTCGCCGGTCGTGGTGGCGATCGTCTTCGGCGGGCTGTCCGGCACGCTGACGGCGAACCTGATCCGCAGCGAGCCGCCGCCGTCGCGCTAGCCGTACCGCGACCCGGTGATCGTTCGCAGCTTCGAACGGTCGTGGCGCGCCGCGACGCGGCGGACCGTTCCGGAGCGTGAGCGCATGACGAGGGACTCGGTCGTCGCGCCGGTCTTGCCCGCGTAGCGGACGCCCTGCAGCACGTCGCCGTCGGTCACGCCCGTCGCCGAGAAGAAGCAGTCGTCGGAGCGGACGAGGTCGTCGACGGTGAGCTGGCGGTCGAGGTCGTAGCCGGCTTCGAGCGCGGCGCGGCGCTCGTCCTCGTCGCGCGGCCACAGCCGGCCGACGAGCTGGCCGCCCATGCACTTCAGCGCGCAGGCGGAGATGACGCCCTCCGGCGTGCCGCCGACGCCCCACAGCAGGTCGACCGGGGAGTTCTCGCTCACCGCCAGCATCGCCGCCGACACGTCCCCGTCGGAGATCAGCCGCACGCGCGCGCCCGCCTCGCGGATCTCGCGGATGCCGTCCTCGTGGCGCGGGCGGTCGAGCACGACGACCATCACGTCGCGGATGTCGCACGCCTTGCGCTCCGCGACGAGCCGCAGCGTGTCGCCCAGCGGGCGGTCGAGGTCCAGGCAGTCGGCGATCTCGGGGCCGCCGGCCATCTTCATCATGTAGACGCACGGGCCCGGGTCGAACATCGAGCCGCGCTCGGCCAGGCCGATGACCGACAGCGCGTTCGGCATGCCCTTGGCCGTCAGCGTCGTGCCCTCCAGCGGGTCGACCGCGATGTCGACCTGCGGCGCGGCGCCGGTGCCGATGTGCTCGCCGTTGTAGAGCATCGGGGCCTCGTCCTTCTCGCCCTCCCCGATGACGACGACGCCGTCCATCTCGACCGTGTCGAGCACGAGGCGCATCGCGTCGACCGCGGCCTGGTCGGCGGCGTTCTTGTCGCCCATGCCGACGAGCCGCGCGGCGGCCAGCGCCGCCGCCTCGGTCACGCGGACCAGCTCGAGCGCCAGGTTCCGGTCCGGGCGCCCGTCGCCCGCCCCGGGCGGCTCCAGGACGTGGTGCTCGATCCCGGCCATGCGCTAGAGGACGCCCGGCGGCTTGCGCGCGCGCTCGACCTCGGACGCCCGCAGGGCCGACCCGACGAGCATCGCGACGACGCCGGCGAGCGGGACGAACCAGCCCCACTGCAGGCCGACGAGGCCGGACACCTCGCCCGGCCGGTCGATGACGCCGTCGTAGACGATGAAGCCGAACGCGGCGATCGAGGTCACCGCGGTCATCTCGCCGCGCGCCCACGACAGGCTGTGCCCGCGCACGACGATGTAGGCCAGGATGAACGGCGCGACCGCCGCGGCGAGGAGCAGCCAGCGCTGGATGTCGTGGACCTCCCAGCCGGTGAAGTCGCCGGCCTTGCGCTGCCCCGGGACGATCTCCGCGGCCGGCCCCTCCGCCTTGTACCACGGCAGGAACAGCCCGATCGCGAGCAGGACCGCGCCGGCCATGGCGACGATCTCGTGCCACGTGAGCCGCTTGGACGCCCGGGCGCTCTTCTGCTTCTCCTGCCGCTCCTGCTGTGCGGTGGCCACGTCGCGGACCCTACCGGCTGGCGACCGCGTAGGGTGGCGGTCCGTGCTGCGGCGCCTTGACCCCGATTCGGCGCCGGTGTCCGCGCTCGACGCGTTCGCGGACGTCGACTTCAACGAGCTGGCGCCGCCCGACCGGCCGTACCTGGTCGTCAACATGGTCGCGAGCGCCGACGGGCACGCGACGGTCGAGGGCCGGACCGAGGGGCTGTCCGGCGAGGCCGACCGGGACGTGTTCCACACGCTCAGGACGATGGTCGACGCGGTGATGGTCGGCACGGGGACCCTGCGCGCCGAGCGCTACGGGCGGATGGCCCGCAGCCCTGAGCGCCAGGCCCAGCGGCGCGCGCGCGGCCTGCACCCCGAGCCGTACGCGCTCGTCTGCAGCCGCCGCGGCGACTTCCCCGACGACATCCCGCTCTTCACCGACCCCGAGGCGCGCCTGCTCACCTACGACCACGAGGACGCCGCGCTGCCCTCGCGCGCGCTGCGCCGCGCGCGCGAGGAGCACGGCGTGCGCTCGGTGCTGTGCGAGGGCGGCCCGACGCTGAACGCCGCGCTGCTCGCCGAGGGGGTCGTCGACGAGCTCTTCCTCACGATCTCTCCCCTGCTCGCCAACGGGCCGGCCCCGCTCACCATCGTCGAGGCGGCGGGGCCGGGCGAGCCCGTCCCCCTCGAGCTCGTCTGGGTGCTCGAGGGGGACGGGATGCTGTTCCTGCGCTACGCGGTCGCGCGCGCGGGCTGAGGCAGCCGCCCCATCCAGCGGGGCAGGTACCAGTTCCAGTCGCCGAGCAGCTTCATCGCCGCGGGGAGCAGGACCGCCCGCACGATCGTCGCGTCGATCAGGATCGCCGCCGCCAGGCCGACGCCCATCTGCTTCATGTCGACGAAGGTCAGCGTCCCGAAGATCGAGAACACGGCGACCATCACCGCGGCGGCGCTCGTGACCACCGACGCCGTCGACCTGATGCCGTGCGCGACGGCCTCGTCGGTGCTCATCCCCCGGTCGAACGCCTCGCGGATCCGGCTGAGGATGAACACGTGGTAGTCCATCGACAGGCCGAACAGGATCACGAACAGGAACATCGGCAGCCACGAGGTGATCGCGCCCTGGCCCGCCTCGTCGACGCCGAGCAGCCCGGCGCCCCAGCCGTGCTGGAAGACGAGCACGAGCAGGCCGTAGGCCGCCGCCACCGACAGCAGGTTGAGCACGATCGCCTTCGCCGCGATCACGATCGACCGGAACGTCGTCAGCAGCAGCACGAAGGCCAGAGACAGGACGAACCCGAACACGAGCGGCGCGCGCGACTTCATGAGGTCGTTGAAGTCCTTCGACCCCGCGGTCTGGCCGGTGACGTGGACCTCGGCGACCCTGCCGACCGTGGCTGGCACGATCGCGTCGCGCAGCCGCTCGAGCGCGGCGTTCGAGCGATCGTCGGTGCCGGTGCCGACGATCGGGAGCTGGACCGACGCCACCGTGCGGTCGTCGCTGACCGTGACGCTGGTCGGCGGCGAGAACTGCCTGGAGGCGACGGCCGCGTCGCGCAGCTCGGCGATCGCGCCCCGCACCGCGGGCGCCGTGACGTCGGAGGCCCTGATCGCGACGACCGCCGGGATCTGGCCGCCGGGGAACGCCGCCTGCAGCCGGTCGTAGGTCTGCATGATCGGGATGTCGCGCGGCAGGTCCTCGATCCCCGAGTTCGCCGTCTTCAGCCCGAGGGCCGGGAACGCCAGCGCGAGCAGCACCGCGGTGGCGCCGATCGCGGCGGCCCTGGGGTGGCCCAGCACCCGGTCGAGGATGACTCCCCAGACGCGCGACTCGCCGCCGCGCCCGCGCCGCAGGAACGGGATGCGGCCCCGCTCGACGCGCGGCCCCAGCCACGACAGCATCGCCGGCAGCACCGTCAGCGACCCGATCATCGCGACGGCGACGACGAGCATCGTCCCGACCGCGAACGAGGTGAACGTCTTGTGACCGGTGAAGAACATGCCGGCCATCGCGACGAGCACGGTCAAGCCGGACACGAGCACGGCCCGTCCCGACGTCGCGGCGGCAGCGTCGATCGCCTCGAGCGGCGTACGGCCGGCCTCCCGCTCCTCGCGCTCGCGGCGCAGGTAGAAGAGCGCGTAGTCGACGCCCACGGCCATCCCGATGAGCAGGATCACCGACGCGATGTTGTCGTCGACCGGCATGACCTGGCTGAACAGCGCGGTCAGCCCGATCGCGGACGCCACCGAGCTCAGGGCGAGGAGCACGGGCAGCGTCGCCGCGACGAGCGCGCCGAACGCCAGCAGCAGGATCACCAGCGTCAGCGGGATCGAGAACAGCTCGGCCTTCTGGAAGTCGTCCTCGAACGCCTGGTCGAGCGCGCGGCCGGCGCTGGCGCCGCCGAACTGCTCGACGCGCATGTCGGGATGCCGAGCGTTGACCCGCGCGATCGCCGCCTCGATCGGGGCGACGACCTCCTGCGCCCGGTCGTCGTCGTCGGTCGTGATCTCGAACTCGACCACGGCGCTGCGCCGGTCCTTCGAGGGGAGCGGCTGCTCGACGTTCTCAATGCCGTGCGCCCGCGCGAGCGTCCGCTCCACGTCGCGCAGCGCGGCCGTGAACGCCGGGTCGCCGAACCGCCCGGCGCCCCGCGCCTGCACCAGCACCTGCTCGTTCGGGCCCTCGGGGAACGCCTCGGTCAGGATCCGCTCGGCCCGGGCCGAGTCGCCGGTGTTCTGCTCGTCGTCGGTCAGCGCCCGCTGGCCCACCGAGGACCCGGCGAACAGGGCGACGAGCACGAAGGCGAGCCAGCCGGCGATCGCCTTCTTGCGGTTCCGCGCGCTCCATGCGCCGGCGCGGGCGGCGATGCTCTTGGGTGTCTTCGGGTTCATGGGCAGAGCGTCGCCGCGGCGAGGCCCCGCGCCAATGCGGGATGCCCCCTAAGGGGAGTGCGGGCAGCCGCACCGGCGCCCGCCGGAAGTGGCTGGCCGGATCTAGTCGGGCAGCTCGACCGAGCCGTCCTCGCGCAGCGTCCAGCGAGGGTTGTGGGCGACCTCCCACGGGTGGCCGTCGGGGTCGACGAAGATCCCGGAGTAGCCGCCCCAGAACGTCTCGCCGCCGGGCCGGGGGATCGCGGCGCCGGCCGCGCGCGCCTCCTCGAGCACGGCGTCGACCTCCGCGGGCGAGCGGACGTTGTGCGCGAGCGTCACGCCGCCCCAGCCGCCCGTATCCTCGACGGCGCTGTCCTCGGCGAGCTTCTCGCGGCTCCACAGCGCGAGCACCATCCGGCCGGCGCGGAAGAACGCGACGTCGTCGCCCGGCTCGGCGCGGGTCGTCCAGCCGAGCGCCTCGTAGAACGCGCGCGCCGCGTCGACGTCGACCACGCCCAGGGTGACGAGGCTGACGCGCTGCTCCACGGGCCTACTCGCGGGCCGTGCGGTCGTCCGGGTTCGGCCACGGCGCGAGGAGCAGCAGGAAGCGGCTGTCCGACGTCGCGCGAACCTCGTGGCGCTCGTGCGGCTGCCAGTGGGCGACGTAGCCGGGGCCGGCGGTCTCGGTGCCGCCGTCGTGCTCGATCTCGAGCTCCCCGGCGACGAGGACCAGGTAGGCGTGCTCGTGGACCTCGTGCTCCTGGAGGCGGTCGCCCGCGGGGAGGTTGATGGCGATCGCGCGCGCCGCGCCGCGGTCCGAGCGCAGCACCTCCGGCTTGTGAACTTCCACGTCGAGCGTCGTCAGGTCCCAGGAATCCATGCGCGGCACGCTACCCGTAAGGTGCCGCGCCATGCGCATCGAGGGAGCTTCGGCGATCGTCATGGGCGGGGCCTCCGGGCTCGGCGAGGCGACGGCGCGCGCGCTGGCCGAGCGCGGCGCGCGGGTGACCATCGCGGACCTGAACGGGGAGAAGGGCGGGGCGCTGGCGGGCGAGATCGGCGCCGACTTCGTGAAGGCCGACGTGACGAACGAGCAGGAGGTCGAGACCGCGGTCGCCGCGGCGGCGGGCGCCGAGGGCGGGCTGCGGATCGCGATCAACTGCGCGGGGATCGGCTGGGCCGAGCGGATCAGCCACAAGCGCGGCCCGCACTCGCTGCAGCCGTTCGAGACCGTCATCCGCGTGAACCTGATCGGCACCTTCAACGCGCTGCGGTTCGAGGCCGCGGCGATGACGCAGAACGAGCCGACCGGCGACGGCGAGCGCGGCGTGTGCGTCAACACCGCGTCGATCGCCGCCTTCGACGGCCAGATCGGGCAGGTCGCCTACTCGGCGTCCAAGGGCGGCGTCGTCGGCCTGACGCTGCCGGCGGCGCGCGACCTCAGCGGCGTCGGCGTGCGCGTCAACACGATCGCGCCGGGCCTCTTCGACACGCCGCTGCTCGCCGCGCTGCCGCAGGAGGCGCGCGACGCGCTCGGCCAGACGATCCCGTTCCCGAAGCGCCTGGGGATGCCGAGCGAGTACGCGCAGCTCGCGGTCCACATCGTCGAGAACGTGATGCTCAACGGCGAGACGATCCGGCTCGACGGCGCGCTGCGGATGGCGCCGAAGTAGCGCGCGCCGCCCGGCGCTCTGAGAGAGTGAGCGCCGCGAATGGGCAGAGCGGCCGTTGTGCTCGCGGTGCTCGCGGCGCTGGCGGTCCCCGGCGCCGCCCAGGCTCAGCTGCCGCTGCCGGTCGGCGGGTCGCGGCCGGCCGAGCCGCCGGCGGTCGGGGTCCCGGTGTTCGGGACGTTCCGCTCGGTGCTCGCGCAGGGCGAGGGCCAGCAGCTCAACGCGCTCGAGTTCGGCCGCTACCAGGCCTCCGGCCAGCCGCCGGACAGCTACGTCAACCAGCAGCCGCTCTACGTCGGCGTCATGCCGTGGGCGACGGCGCTGCAGCCGGCCGACCTCGACCGCTTCTACAAGCCGACGGAGTTCGGCCAGATGCCGGGCGGCGTGGGGAGCGAGGCGCGGCCGCGGCCCGGCGTGCGGATCCTGCGCGACGCGCGGTTCGGCATGGCGCACGTCTACGGCGACACGCGCTCGGACGTGATGTTCGGCGCCGGCTACGCGACCGCCGAGGAGCGCCTCTTCGCGATGGACGCGCTGCGCCACGCCGCCAAGGGGACGCTCGCCGAGCTGACCGGCCCGGACGGCGCGGAGATGGACCGCCAGCAGCTCACCGACCAGAACTTCACCGACGAGGAGCTGCGGCGCCAGTTCGACGCGCTGCCGGAGCGCTTCGGCCAGGCCGGCGTGCGGGCACGCCAGGACGTCCTCGACTACGTCGCCGGCATCAACGCGCGCATCGCGGAGGTCCGCAACGACCCGTCGAAGCTGCCGGCCGAGTACGCGGCGCTGAACGTGCGGCCGGCCGACTGGGACGTGTCGGACACCGTCGCGATGGCGGTGCTGCTCGTCACCCAGTTCACGGTCTCCAACGGCGGCGAGGAGCGCAACGCCGAGATCCGCCACGAGTTCCGCAAGCGCTTCGGCGCGCGCAAGTGGGCGCGGCGGTTCGCCGACTTCCGCAACGCCGACGACCCGGAGACGTACACCGTCGCCGCGCGCCGGCACCGCTCGGACCGGCCCGGCCGGCGGCGCGCGGGGGTGAACGCGGTGCCCGACCCGGGGTCGGTGAAGCGGTTCGACCCGCTGGTGTCCGGCCCGCCCGCCGGCCGGCGCGGGTCGACGGCGGCGTGGGTGCGGGTCGTCAACCGGCTGCGGGCCGCGATGCCGGACGACTCGTCGAACGCGGTCGCGGTCGCCGCGCGGCTGACGAAGGGCGGCAGGCCGATCTGGGCGGCCGGCCCGCAGGTCGACTACTGGTCGCCGCAGATCCTCGTCGAGTACGAGCTGCACGGCGGCGGCATCGACGTCAGCGGGATGACGTTCCCCGGCGCGAGCCCGTGGGCGCTGATCGGGCACGGGATCGACTTCGCGTGGAGCGGCACCAGCGCGAACGGCGACAACAACGACACGTTCGTCGAGCGGCTGTGCGAGCCGGACGGCTCGCCGCCCACGGCCGAGTCGCGCCACTACCTCTACCGGGGCGAGTGCGTCCCGTTCCTCGTCCGCGACGTGAAGGTCACGACGCCGCCGCCGTCGGCCGGCAACCAGAACCCGTCGCAGGAGATCGTCTACCGGCCGCTGCGGTCGGTCCACGGGCCGGTGTTCGCGTTCGCGACGGTGAAGGGCCGGCCGGTCGCGCTCACCGAGGCCAAGGGCGTGAACTTCCGCGAGCTGGACGCGGTCCTGCCGTTCATGGCGACGGCCGAGAACGCCGTCACCGACTTCCGCTCGTTCGCGCAGGCGTTCAGCGCGTTCCCGGGGACCGAGAACTGGTTCTACGTCGACGGCCGCGAGGTCGGCTTCATGCAGTCCGGCTACTACCCCGCGCACGCGCGCGGCGCCGACGTCGACCTGCCGTACGACGGCGACGGCTCCGGGGACTGGCAGGGCTTCGACCCGCGCGACTACTCGTACCGGCACATCGCGCTCGCCCGCCGCCCCGCCGCCGCGGACGCCGAGCAGCCGGTCATCGTCAGCTGGAACCAGAAGGAGGCGCCCGGCTGGCGCAAGGGGCCGAACGAGTGGGGCGACGGCTCGGTGCACCACGCCGAGCTGCTGCGCCGCCGGCTCGCGGCCGAGCTGCGCGCCGGCGGCGGCCGGACCGACCTCGTCGGGCTCACGCGCGCGGTCAACGCGGCGGCGACGACCGACCTGCGGATCTCGGAGGTCTACCCGTGGATGCGCCGCGTCGCGGGGCGCCAGCGCGGCGACGACGAGCGCTTCCTCGCCCTGCTCGACGCGTGGCGGGCGGCGGGCGGCCAGCGCCTCGACGCCGACGGCGACAACCTCTACGACCACGGCGCGGCGGTCGCGCTGCTGGACGAGTGGTGGCCGCTGTTCGTGCGCGCGGCGTTCTCGCCCGCGCTGGGCGCGGACCTGTTCGGCAAGGTCGAGGACCGCTTCCTGCCGCTCGGCACGACGGTCGACGCCGACTGGGGCTGGCGCTGGTCGAGCCACGTCGAGAAGGACCTGCGGATGGTGCTCGGCCGCAGGGTCCGCGGGCCGCACTCGCGGCTGTACTGCGGGGGATGGGCGCGCCGCGGGGCGAAGGGCCGCTGCCGGACCCTGCTGATCGCGACGCTGCGCGAGGCGGTGCGCCGGACCGGCGCGCGGTTCGGCAGCCCGGACCCGGCCCGCTGGACCGTGCCCGCGACGTGCGAGCAGACCGACCCGCCGGCGTGCGACCAGGAGGTCCCGACCGCGCTCGGAGCGGTCGAGACGCCCCCGTTCCCGTGGCAGAACCGCGGGACGTTCCACCAGGTGGTCGAGGCGGCGGGGCACCGCTAGATGATTGATTCCACGATGCGGTCACGGACCGCGTCGTGCGATCTCGGCGACGAGTAGGCCGCAGACGACGGCGGCGGTGAACGGCGTGGCGGTCGGGCCGATGCTTATGGCGCTGAGCAGGACGCCGAGCGTCCCG
>DASZEJ010000063.1:0-81681 GCA_035940955.1 Solirubrobacteraceae bacterium | reverse complement strand
CACGACGACCGCCCGCGCGCGGTTCGAGCCCCAGCGGTGATGCGCCACCGCCCTCCGATCCGCTCGGCGCACGGCCAGGCTTCGGTCGAGCTCGTCGCGATGGCGCCGCTCGTCGTCGCCGTCGCCCTGGCCGTGGGCCAGCTGCTCGCCGCCGGCGCCGCGCACGAGCTCGCCGGCCACGCCGCAGAAGCCGCCGCCATCGCGCTCGGCCGCGGCGAGGACGCCCGCGCCGCCGCCCGCGCCGCCCTCCCGGGCTGGAGCCGCGACCGCCTCGACGTCGCGGTCCACGGCCGCCGCGTCACCACGACCGTCCACCCGCTCCCGCTCGTCCCACCGCTCGCGAACCGCCTCGAGTCGTCCGTCACCGCCGACGCCGGCCCGGCAACGGAAGGGGCGCGGTGAGCGGCGTCATCGGAGCCCCGCCGGCGTCGGAGCGGCGGGGTGAGCGGTCTCTTCGATCGCGCCCTCCCCGCGCTCGAATGAGCGCGCTGACCAGCCTCGTTCATCGCGCCCGTGCGCCCATCGGAGCCCCGTCGTGACCGGGTTGTTCGATCGGCTCGGCGCGGCGTTCGTGGCGCCGCCGTCCGCGGAGACCGCCATGCCACGGCGTGGGGCGGGCGCTGCTGAGGAGCGCGAGCGCGCGGGGGAGGGGCGGCGGCCGGCCGGTCCGACCGCCGTCGCGATCGTCTGCCGCCCGGAGGATGCGCTGATCGTGGGCGGGGCCGCCGCGCTCCTGCTCGCGTCCCGTTCGCGCTCGACGCACGCGCTGCTCGCGGTGTGGCGCGGTGAGATGCCGAGCGTGCGCGCTCCGGCGACCGGTGGCGCGCGGCGGCTCGCCGCGACGCTCGCTTCCCGGGGCCATGACGCGGCGCCGACGGGACGCCTCGCCATCGTCCGACTCGCCGACGAGCTGGTTCAGGCGGCGCCCGAGGCGATCCGTGCCGTCGCCGCGGCGCGGGGCGTCCCGGGCGTCGTGGTGCTGGCGGGCGCGCGCGACGAGAGCGCCGACGAGCTGCTCCGCGCCCAGGACCGCGTGCTCGTCGCCGCCGGGGCACACGCGGACGCTCACGTCGCGACGCTCGCGGTGGCCGGGCTGGCCCGGCTCGGCGTCGCGGTGGAGGTCGTCGAGCTGCCCGCGGTCCCTGCGCCGGCACGCGCGCTCGCGGCGTCCGGCGTGGCTGTGACGCCGCCTTTGCGCGGCGCGGTCGAGGCCGCGCTGCACGGCGGTGCGAGCGAGCGTCACACCGCGCACCTTGCCGCCCAATTGGAGGCACGCGGGTGACCCGGCTCGTCGCGCGCCGTCCGGCCGGGTCTCGGGTGGCCGGCGTGACCGGCGAGCGCGGGCAGGCCTCCGTGCTGCTGCTCGGCGCGCTCCTCGCGGTGCTCGCCGGTGGGTTGGTGCTAGCG
Source organism: Solirubrobacteraceae bacterium (assembly GCA_035940955.1). GTDB lineage: Bacteria > Actinomycetota > Thermoleophilia > Solirubrobacterales > Solirubrobacteraceae > CADCVT01. The sequence continues at coordinate 80,274 of DASZEJ010000063.1, read as the reverse complement.
GCGCTGGCGCGCGGCGTCGGCGAGCACGCTTCGCACCAGCGGGCCGCCGACCTCGCCGCTCTCGCGGGCGCGCGGGCGATGTACGGGTCGTACGACCGGCTCTTCGAGCCGGCGTTCGTCGGCGGGCGGCCGAACCCACGGCATCTCGGCGTCGCGGCGTACCGCGCGCTCGGGCAGCGGGCGGCGGTGGAGACCGCGCGACGCAACGGGGCGAGCGACGTGCGCGTCGACTTCCCCGATCGCGACTCCTTCGCGCCCGTTCGCATCGCGGTCACCGTGCTCGACCCGATCGACGTGGGCGGGCCGGCGGCCCCGCCGCGTGACGACGGGCGTGCGAGCGTCGCGACGGGGCGTGCCGGGGCGGCGGCCACGCCGCGCGACGACGGGCGTGCGGTCGCGGCGACAGGGCGCGCCGCGGCGGCGGCCTCGCGGCCGGGGGACCGGCGTGCGGTCGTTGCGACCGCGCGCGCGGAGGCTGAGCTCGCTCCGCCCGCGACGCTCGCCGCGGCGGGCGCGGGCGCGGGCGAGTACCGCGGCCCGCTCGCTCATCGGCAGGGCAAGCCCATGCGGCCCGACGTCGCTCTCGCGTTCGACCGGATGGAGCGCGCCGCGAGGGCCGACGGGGTGTCGCTCGTCATCGCGAGCGCGTTCCGGTCGAACGCCGAGCAGGCCGCGCTCTTCGACCGGCGTCCCGATCCGAGATGGGTCGCGCCGCCCGGCAGGTCGCTGCACCGTCTCGGCACCGAGCTCGACCTCGGCCCGACCGCCGCGTACGGATGGCTCGCCGCCAATGCGCGGCGGTTCGGCTTCGTGCAGCGCTACTCGTGGGAGCCGTGGCACTACGGGTACGTCCGCAGCGCCGGCTCGCGCAGCGTCGGATTCGGCCCGCCCGACGGCGCGAACGGGATGCCGAGCTTCGTCCCGCCGCGGTTCGCCCCCGCGATCGGCCGCGCCGCGCAGCGCTGGAACGTCGGCGCGGCTCTCCTCGCCGCGCAGCTCTACGCGGAGTCGAACTTCAACCCGTTCGCGCACAGCCCCGCCGGCGCGCAGGGGATCGCGCAGTTCATGCCGGGGACCGCGCGCGCGTACGGGCTCGCCAACCCGTACGACGCCGCGGCCGCGATCGACGCCCAGGCGCACCTCATGCACGACCTGCTCGCGCAGTTCGGGTCCGTCCCGCTCGCGCTCGCCGCCTACAACGCGGGCGCGGGCGGGGTGGCGCGCTGTGGGTGCATCCCGCCGTACCCCGAGACGCGCGGCTACGTGACCCGCATCCTCGGCCTGCTCGGCGGGGCGGGCGAGGCGTCGGCGAGCGGCGGGCTCACGGTCCGCCTGGTCCGGTGAGATGGCGAACGCCGCCGGTACGCTGCCGTTCATGGGCCTGGTCGTCGGCGATCGGGAGGTCCGGCCGCTCACGGCGGACGAGGTCATGCGCATGGTCGAGGCCGGCGTGCTCGGCGAGGACGAGCCGGTCGAGCTGCTGCACGGGGTGCTCACCGCGGTGAGCCCCAAGAGCGCGGAGCACGGCTCGGTCGTCGCGCGCCTGGTGCGGTGGCTGGTCGAGTCCGACCCGGAGCGCCTGCTCGACATCCGGATCGGGCATCCGCTGCTCGTCCCCGACTCGACCTCGCTCCCGGAGCCCGACGTCCTCGTGACCGCGGCCTCGGCGCCGGGCAACCGGCATCCGACCACCGCGCTGCTCGTCGTCGAGGTCGCCGTCAGCTCGCTCCGCATCGACACGACGATCAAGGCCCCGCTGTACGCCGCGGCGGACGTGCCGGAGTACTGGATCGTCGACGTCGCCGGCCGCAGGCTCGACGTCTTCACCGACCCCACGCCCGACGGGTACGCCGAGCACGCCGCGCTCGCGCCGCCGCAGAGCGTCCGCCCGCGCGACATCGACGCCGACCCGCTCGCGCTCGCGGAGCTCTTCGCCGGGGTCTGACCGCGCGCGGAGTGGGGTAGGCGGCCCGACTGTGCCGCCGCTGTCCGACTACGACGAGTCCGTCCCGCACCCGCCGGCCGACGCTCGCGCGGCCGAGCGCTTCGCCCGCTGCGCGGGCTGCGCGCGCCAGTCGCCCGCGAGATGAAGGAGATGAAGGGGTCAGACCCCGTGAGTGTGGCTCGCGCAGGGGGTCAGACCCCATGAGTGCGGCTCGCGCAGGGGGTCAGACCCCATGAGTGCGGCTGGCGCAGGGGGTCAGACCCCATGAGTGCGGCGCGCGCAGGGGGTCAGACCCCTTGAGTCGGGTGGTGTGCGATCTGCGGTGCGATGATCGTCGGCATGAGCGAGCGCACGAGCTACACCGCCGGCACGTTCTCCTGGGCCGAGCTCGCCACGAGCGACGCCGCGGCGGCCAAGAGCTTCTACGCCGGCCTCTTCGGCTGGGAGTACGACGAGCGCCCGATCCCCGGCGGCGGCGCCTACGTCATGGCGCTCAGGGACGGCCACCACGTCGCCGCCCTGTTCCAGACCGACCAGCAGCAGCCCCCGCACTGGAACAACTACGTCACCGTCGACTCCGCCGACGTCTCCGCCACCCGTGCGCAGGAGCTCGGCGCCACCGTCGTCGCGCAGCCCTTCGACGTCATGGACGCCGGCCGCATGGCGGTCGTCCAGGACCCGACCGGCGGCGTCCTCTCGGTCTGGGAGGCGCGCGAGCACGCCGGCGCCCGCCTCGTCAACGCCCCCGGCGCGATGACGTGGAACGACCTCACGACGCCCGACGTCGACGCCGCCGCCCGCTTCTACGCCGGCTGGCTCGGCTGGCGGATCGAGGAGATCCCCGGCGCGGAGGGCTACCGCGTGATCTTCAACGGCGAGCGCTCCAACGGCGGCATGCGGCCGGACCCGAGCATGCCCCCGTTCTGGATGCCGTACTTCGGGATCGAGGACGTCGAGGACGGGATGGAGCGGGTGCGCGAGCTGGGCGGCACCGTCCACGCCGGGCCAGTCCCCGTCCCGCAGGGCCGGTTCGCCGCGGTTGCCGACCCGCAGGGCGCGGCGTTCGCGATCTGGGCCGGCACCTACGACGCCTGACCGCCGAGCGGTTAGGGTCCGGCGATGGCATCCCGCCGCCGCGTCCGCGCCGGGGGCGCCCGGAGCGCCCGGAGCGCCCTCGCCATCGCGACGACCGCGACCGCAGCGGCCGCCACGGCGGCCCTAGCCGCCACCGCCGCCCTCGCCCCGGCCAGCACCACGCTCGACCGCACCGTCCGGCCGGTCCCGGGAAGCGGCGCGTTCGAGACGCTGGCCGACGCCCCCGGCGAGCCGTACGTCGTCCGCCGCGCGCCCGGCGCGGCCGCCCGCACCGCCCGCACGCGCAGGCGCCGCTCGCTGCTCTACTTCGGCCAGCTCACCGACCCGCAGATCCTCGACGAGACCTCGCCGATCCGGCTCGACTTCCTCGACGAGACCGGCGGCGACGTCAAGGACGCCTGGCGGCCGAACGACGTCATGTCGACGCAGACCTTCGACCAGGTCGTGCGCGCGATGAACGCCCGCCGCACCAGCAGCGTCCGCGGCCGCGGCGGGCGCCGGGCGCGGATGGCGCTCGTGCTCGGCACCGGCGACCTCATCGACAACCAGCAGCTCAACGAGGCGCGCTGGATGGTCGGCGTGCTGCGCGGCGGCGTCGTCGACCCCTCGTCCGGCCGCCCGGTCGGCCCCGGCAACCCGTGCCCGCAGGCCAGCGAGCAGGAGATCGCGCGGATGGACGCCGACGCCGCGGCCCGCCGCTACACCGGGGTGGCCGACTTCGCCGACTGGCCGGGGGACATCCCGATCGAGCGGTACGCCGGCTTCTGGGACCCGAACCGCCCGTCGCCGGAGGGCGCGCCGCCCGGCGCCTACGACGGCTGGCCGCGCTACCCCGGCCTGTACGACCGCGCCCAGCGCCCGTTCACCGCCGCCGGCCTCGACGCGAGGCCGTACCTGGCGCGCGGCAACCACGACGGGCTGCTGGAGGGGACGCTCGCCGCCTCGAACCCGATCATCCGCCCCCTCGCGACGAGCTGCATCAAGGTCTTCCCCGGCGATGCGGTCGACCCCCGCTCGCTGCAGGGCGACCTGACCCGCTTCCTCCCGCTCCTCGGCGACCCGGAGACGATCCGCCGCCTGCTGGAGGACGCCCAGCGCGTCCCGCCCGACCCGGACCGCCGCGTCATCGACCGCAGGGAGTACAAGCGCGTCCTCGGCCGCGGCACCGGCCTGCGCCACGTCGGCCGGCGCGAGAACCGAGCGTCGGGCGGCACCGCCTCGTACTACGCGTTCTCGCCCCGCCGCGGCCTGCGGTTCGTCGCGATCGACACGGTCGCCGAGGGCGGGTCGAGCAGCGGCAACGTCGACCACCCGCAGTACCGGTGGCTGCGCCGCACGCTCGGCCGCGCCCAGCGACGCGGCGAGCTGATCGTCGTCTTCGGCCACCACACGCTCGCCACGATGAGCGCGACGGTGCCCGACGAGCGCGCCGGGCGCTGCGCCGACCCGGGCTGCGACGAGGACCCGCGGCGCTCGACGCCGATCCATCGCGGCCTGGAGGGAAGCAACAGCATCCGCGACCTGCTGCTCCGGCACCGCAACCTCGTCGCGTACGTCGCCGGCCACGTCCACGACAACGACGTGCGGCTCTTCCGCCGCGGCGGCTGGGGCTTCTGGCAGGTCGCGACCGCCTCGCACATCGACTGGCCGCAGCAGAGCCGCACGCTCGAGCTGTTCGACAACCGCGACGGGACGATCTCGCTGTTCGGGACGATCCTCGACCACGACGCCCCGTCGGCCCCGCCGCCGCCCGGCCCGGCCGACCTGCTGACCGACGCCCAGCTCGCGTCGCTGTCGAGGGCGATCGCCTGGAACGACCCGCAGCGCCCGCCGAAGCCGGCGTCGGGCGAGCCGCGGACGAACCGCGCCGGCACGCTCACCGACCGCAACGTCGAGCTGATCCTGCGCGACCCGCGGCGGTGACGCTGCCGCCGGGCGTCCCGCGCCTGAGCCGCCTGACCGGCTCGGAGCTCGACGCCGAGCTCTTGGAGCGCACCTGCCGCTGGCCGCAGGCCGATACCGACGCCGCGATCGTCGCCCGCGCGCTCGCCTACCCGTACGTGCCCGAGCCGCGGTCGTTCGCGCTCGGCGGGGGAGAGGTGGAGCGCGCGGGCCGGCACGTCGTCCTCGCGTACGGCGCCAACGGCTCGCCGGAGGTGCTGCGGCGCAAGCTCGGCGACGCCGCGCGGCTCGCCGTCCTCGCCGGCACGCTGCACGACTTCGACGTCGTGTACTCGTCGCACGTCTCGGCGTACGGGGCGATCGCCTCGACGCTCCACCCGGCCCCGGGCGCCGCCGTCCGCGCGTTCGCGCTGCTGGTCGACGACGACCAGCTCGTCCAGCTCGTCCACACCGAGTTCAACTACGCGATCGTCCGCCTGACCGGGCTGCGCTTCGAGCACGCGGACACCGCGATCGCGTTCGTCTCCCGCCACGGCGCGCTGGGGGTGACGGGGAGGCCGGTCCGGCTGGCCGACGTGCCCCAGCGCGAGGCGCAGGCGCTCGTCCGCGACGCGGTCGCGCCCGGCGAGACCGTCGAGCAGTTCATCCTCGGCAACGTCCGCGACCCCGCCCGCGCGAGCCGCTTCACCGCCGAGCTGCGGCGCAGCGCGATCCCGTTCCCCGCCGGCGCGGCCGAGGTGCTGGACGCCTAGCGGCGGCGCAGGAAGCGCCGGATCGCGTCGTGCGTGGCCTGCGGCTGCTCGAGCTGCGGCACGTGGCCGCAGCTCAGCTCCAGGTGCTCGGCGGCCGGCAGCGCGGCGCGGACGTGCCGCGCGAACCGCGCCGGCACGAGCTGGTCCTGGCGCCCCCACACGAAGAGCGCGGGAGGCTCGAGCCGCGGCAGCCGCGTCCAGAACCCCTTCTCGCCGTGCGGCTCCTCGAGGTAGATGTTGCGGGCCGCCGCGTAGAACGCCGCCCGCCCCGCCGGCGTCAGGTACGACCGCAGGAACTCGTCCACGCCCGCGGCCGTCCAGCCGTCGCCCGCGCCCGGGATCGCGCGGCGCACGATCGCCTCGACCAGCGGCCGCGGCGCCGGCTGGATCGCGCCGAGCTGCGGCGGGACGAGCCGCAGGAGCGGGGCCCACGGCCGGTCGCGCAGCCAGGCCAGCGACGGCGCGAGCAGCGCGAGCCGCCGGACGCGCTCGGGATGGCGCAGCCCGAGCTCGATCGCCACGCGCCCGCCCATCGAGTTGCCGATGACGTCGGCGCGCTCCAGCTCCAGCGAATCCAGCAGGTCGACCACCGCGCGCGCGAACCACGGCGCGTGGTAGGGCGCCCGAAGCGGCTTGGAGGAGTCGCCGAAGCCCGGCAGGTCGATCGCGATCGCCCGGTGGCGGTCGGCCAGCGCGGCGACCGTGGGAAGGAACGAGGCCTTCGTCGCGCCGAGCCCGTGGAGCATCACGACCGGCGGCCCGTCGCCGGCCTGCATGGTCGAGATCTCGCCGGCCGCCGTCCGGACCGGGACGAAGCGCAGGCGGCGCTCGCCGTCGTCCGGCGCGGAGGTCGCCGCCAGGAAGCCCACGCCGAGGTGCAGGTCGCGGCGCACGAGCAGCCGCCCGGCGCGGAAGGCCTCCATCCCGCCGCGCAGGTCCGCGGCGACCTTCCGCCACGTCCGCTCGTCGGCCCTGATCACCGCGTCCGCGGCCCGCCCGTTCGCGGCCTGCAGCTCCGCCCGCCCGTCGTGCAGCACGGCGTCCCACGCGCCGTCGCCCGCGCCCTCCAGCCGGATGCGCGCCCGCCGGCGCCCGACGTCGAGCACCTGCCGGTCGTAGCGCGCGGCGAGCGCCGCGAGGGTGGGCGGGGGAGCGGAGTCCGTCATTCGGTCAGACCGGTACCCGATTGTTCGGCGCCCAGCCCGTCCAAGATCACACAGGGGCCGCGGCCAGCACGAGCACCGCCGCCGCCGCCGCGGCCAGGACCCTCGCCTCGAACGGCCGCCCGCCCCGCCGTTCCGGGTTCGGCCCGGCGCGGCGCTCGCCGAACACGACGAGCGCGGCGAGCGCCATCAGGGCCGGGTGGTGCACGATCGCCATCGGGGCCATGACGGCCCAGCACGTCCCCACGCAGCGCGCCCCCGCCCGCGCCCCGCCGCGCGACCAGTCGGCCACCGCCCGCCGGCCCCGGATCGCCGGCGCGGTCGCCGTGCCGCAGCGGCGCAGCAGGCGCCGGCGCGCCGGCGCGACCTGCCATGCCGCCGCGACCGCGAGCGCCGCGGCCACGGCGGGCAGGCTGCCCCGGACCGGCCCGAGCACGACGACCAGCACCGCGCCTGCGGCGACCCAGACCGCCATGCAGCTCGCGGCGAAGACGGCGATCGCCGCCTGGCGGTGCGAGCGCAGCGACCGGAACGCCAGCCAGCGCGCCGGCGACCGGGCGAGCGGGAGCATCATCGCGACCGCCATCAGCGCGAAGGCGAGGATCGCGGAGCCCGCCGAGCCCGCGTCGTGCCCCGCGCGATGAGCCGCGTGCGACGAGTGGCCGGCGGCGTCCGGGCTCGCGCCGCCGGCCACGGCGAGCGCCGCCAGCGCCACCCACGCCGCACCCGCCACGACGGTCAGCCACCACTCCGGCCGCGCCGCGCGCCCGCGGGCGCTCGTCAGCCACCACCCGGGCCGCGCCGCGCGCCACCGCGCGGCCGCGCCGTCAGCGCGTGTAGACGCTGACGCGCCCCGCGCGGACGTCGCCGCCCCCCTCGACCGCGCCGCGGGGGTCGGCGGGCACGATCGTCACCGTGACCGTGGTCGGGTCCCACTCCTCGCGCTCCTGCAGCCGGTTGACGACGTCGGTGATCTCGAACACGTCGGTGATCCCGATGCCGCCGTGCTCGGCCTCCGGCGCGGTCGCCTCGGGGATGCCGAAGGTCGCGATGCTGCCGACCATCCGCTCCTCGTGCTCGTCGACGGCCGCGTCGTCCGGCACGTTCAGGTACACGTCGTAGGCGGGCGTCGCCGGCCGGGTGCCGGTCACGTCCTCGACGCGCAGGAACCACCGCAGCGGCCGGCCGCCCGCCTCCGCGGGCTCGACCGCGGGCGCGGGAGCGGCGCTGATGTCGACGCCCACCGACGCGCGGGACGACAGGTCGACGTCCGGCGCCGCGCCGGCGAGGTCGGCGTGCGGCTCCTCCTCCTCGACGCTCGCGGGCACGACGTCGCGGCGCTCCGGCACCAGCGTCCCCTCCGGTGGCTCGATCGACTCGTACGCGTACCCGAGGTCGGCGCTCGAGAGAACGTCCCCGACGGCCATCGCCGTGCGCGAGCCGTCCACGTCGAAGAACTCGAACTCGGTCTCGGTCCACGCCGGATGGGCAGGCAGCATGTCGGCGCCGTACATCGAGATCCAGACGTCCCACAGCCGGTCGAGGTTGCAGTGGTGCAGCCAGAAGATCGGGTCCAGGCCGGCGGTCTCGAACGTCCACATCCAGCCGCTCTCGCCGCCGACGTTCCCGTGCACCAGCCCGTGCGGCTTGCGCTCGAGCGACCCGCGCGCGCTCGGTCCGGGGATGGCGTCGCGGATGGCGCCGCCCCCGAAGCTCGTGATCGCGCTCGCGGGGGCGAGCGCGAACGTCTCCTCCTCGAGCGCGCCGATCGCGCCGGCCCAGGAGCTGCGCAGCGGCATCGGATCCGTCTCGCTGTTGACGTCCGGGTCGCGCTGGTCGGTGAAGAGCGGGTTGCCGGCGGTCGGCGAGCGGAACGGCTCGGGCAGGACGCGCGAGGACTCGTCACCGGTCTTCGTGTAGTCCCAGTACGGCAGCGCCCAGCTGTCGTCGCCGACGTGGGAGCGGACGATCCGCTCGAAGAAGAGCAGGTACATCCGGTGCCACGGGAGGAAGAACCAGCTGTTGTGGCGGCAGCTGCCCCAGCGGTTCGGGTGGTCGATCGACGGCGTCACGCCCGGGAAGCCGTGGATCGCGGCCTGGAAGCGCCAGCTCAGCGGGTCGGTCGGGTCGCCGCCGTCGTCGGGGTCGCGGGCGCGCATCGCCTCGATCCCGGCCGCGTACTGGTCGAGGACCCTGCGCCCCGAGTCCCCCTCCGCGAGCAGCGACTGCACGTCGCGCCTGACCCGAAGCCCATCGCCGGTCGCGTTCCCGCTCATGACCGTTCCTCCCCGTACGACCCGGCCTCGCCATGTCGAGGCCGATGCTCCGGAAGACCGTACTCCTCGGGGGGCAGCGCTGCTAGAGCGACGCCCGGAAGATCGCGGCGAGGTCGTCGTCCGACGGCTCGCGCGGCGCCACGGCCAGCAGCCGCTGCTGCTTGCGCGCGCCGTCGACCAGCGCGGGGACGTCGTCCTCGCCGTAGCCGAACGCCGAGATCCGCTCCGGCGCGCCCACGTCGCGCATGAGCGCGAGCAGCGCGCCCGGCAGTGCGTCCGGCCCGCGACCGGACGCGCCGAGCAGCGCCGCGACGTGGTCGTGGCGCTCGGGCGCGGCCTCGTACGTGAAGGCGAACGCCGCCGGCGCGGTGACGATCACCGACAGGCCGTGGGGGACGAAGCCGTGGTCGCCCGGGTAGCCCGGCGGGCGGTACTCGTGCCTGAGGCCGGCGATCGGATACGCGCACGCGTGCGGGATGTGGACGCCGGCCGAGCCGAAGCCGATCCCGGCGAGCGTCGCGGCGAGCATCATCGCGCCGCGCGCCTCGAGGTCGCCGGCGTCCGCGACCGCGCGGCGCAGGCAGCGCCCGCCGTACTCGAGCGCGCGGGCGCTCCACAGGTCGGCCACCGGGTTGGACCCCTGGTACGGCGGGCGGTCGCCGGGCGTCGCCGGGCGCGGGCGCGTGTCGAACGGGCGCGACAGGTACGACTCGGCCGCGTGGCAGACGACGTCCAGGCCGGCCGACGCGACGACCTCGGCCGGCAGCGTCCGGGTGAGCTCCGGGTCGACGACCGCCTGCTGCGGGCGCAGGTACCGGTGCGAGATCCCGCTCTTGACCCGCAGCGAGGGGATGTCGAGCACAGCGACCGTCGTCGCCTCGCTGCCGGTGCCCGCCGTCGTCGGGATCGCGAGATGCGGGCGCAGCGGGCCCGCAGGCTTCCGGCCCCCGCCGACCGGGGCGTTGACGTACTCCATGACCGGCGCGGGGTGCGAGACGACCAGGTCGGCCACCTTCGCGGTGTCGATCGCCGAGCCGCCCCCGACCGACACGAACCCGTCGACCGCGGCGTCGCGGGCGAAGTCGGCGGCCTCCTGCAGCGACTCCAGCGTCGGCTCGACCCGGACCCCGTCGAACACGACGACCTCGATCCCGTGCCGCTCGCACGACGCGCGCACCCGGTCGGCGTGCCCGGCGGCCGCGACGCCGGCGTCCGTCACGAGCAGCGCCCGCCGCACCCCGAGCCGCTCCAGCTCCCAGCCCGACTCGGCCACCGCGCCGCGGCCGTACTTGACCGGCGTCGCCTCGACGGTGAAGACGGTCTCGGTGGCGGTCATGGCCGCAGCCGCTCCAGCGCGCCGCGCAGACGCTCCGGCAGCTCGCCGACCGGCCGGCGCGTCGCGCGGTCGACGAACACGTGCACGAACCACCCGGTCGCCGCCGCCTCGTCGCGCCCCTCGCCGAACAGCCCGATCTCGTAGCGCACGCTCGACCGCCCGAGCTTGCCGACCCGCAGCCCCGCGTCGACCGTCTCGGGGAACGCGAGCGGACCGTGGAACGTGCAGTGCGACTCCGCGCAGACGCCGATCACCGCCCCGGCGTGGATGTCGAGGCCGCCCTCGCGGATGAGCCACGTGTTGATGACGGTGTCGAAGTAGGAGTAGTACTCGACGTTGTTGACGTGCCCGTAGACGTCGTTGTCCTTCCACCGCGTCGGGATCGCCAGGCGGTGCGGGTAGTCGCTGCGGGCCGTCGTCACGCGCGCGAACCGTAGACGGCGCGCGCCGGCGCCGTCGCGCGGGACTCGCGACCCTGACCCTCGCGTCGAGCCTCAGGGTCGCGCCCCGGTGCCTCGAAAGGCCGCGTCCGAGCGGCCGGCAGCACACACTCGGAAAGTCTTTAGTGAAGACATGTAAATCCAAAGAGCGCGGATGCCGATACAAAGGCCATCGGCTCCATCACGCCCTCATACATCCGTCCAGTTTCGTTTGACTGCGGGGACCACCCTTGCCTTCCTTCCGCGGACGGGCGTACGGTCGCTTCGATGGCCGGAGCACGACGCTCGGCCCTGGACACTCTCCGGGGGATGCGCACAGCGGCGGGGATGCTGCTGGCGCTCGTCGTCGTGCTGCTGGCGATCGCGCCTTCCGCCCACGCGGTCGACCGGCAGGCGGCGGCTGAGAAGGCCCTCGCCGCGCTGGGGACCGAGAGCTCCGACGCCCCCGTCATCGTCTTCGGCCTGCGCCGGACGCTCGCGCCCGGCACCGTTCTCGCGCAGGCCGGTCCGCGCGGCCGGGCCGTGGCGGCCTCGGGCGACACCGCCTTCGCGCGCCGGCGGGCGCGCCGCGTCAAGCGGGCCGGGGTCCAGCTGCGCCGGCCGGCGACGGTCATGCGCGTCGGCTCGGAGCGCGCGTGGCTCTTCTACGAGGACCGCGGGCCGCATCAGGCGTTCGAGCACGCGGGCCGCGTCGTGCTCGTCGGCGCCCGGACGGGCACCGTGCGCGTCAGCTCGACGCTGCGCTGGGTCCCGCTCGTCGGGGGCCGCGTGCCGGCGTTCTTCCGCAGCGTCAGCGGCTACGAGTCCAAGCGCTTCCGCGTCTTCAGCCGGCCGTGGCCGGTGCCGCGGGCCGAGAGCCGCGCCCGGGCCCGCGCGGCCGGTGACACGTCCGCCCGCCAGCAGATCGCCGACGCGCTCGCCGCCGAGCGCTCGTGCGCGCTGCGGGTGTCCGACACCCTCGGCGACTTCTTCGACTACGGCCGCGTCGACCAGACGCGCGCCCGCCTCGGCCTCTTCCTGGAGGGGCTGGAGGCGCTGAACGCCGGCTTCGTCTCGCGCCGCTACACGACCAAGGGCGCCCGCACGCCGATCGAGGCCGCCCAGGCGCTCATCGACGCGGGCTGCCGCGACCTGCTGATCTACGTCGCCGGCGCGGCCCCGCGCACCGGCGCCGCCGGCATCGTGGCCGGCATGCGCGTCGCGGGCGGCGTGCTCGAGTGGCACCTGCTGACCGGCGACGCGCTCGAGGGCCTGACCAAGCGCAACCGCAACGTCGGCTTCAAGTTCGTCCTCGACGCGCCCTACAGCCGGGTCAACGCCCAGCTCATCGACGAGCCGAACACGATCCTCCTGATCTCGTCCGGCGGCCCGGACGAGTCGAGCTTCACCTTCCTGCCCGAGATGCTCGGGCCGGACGGCGTCCAGGGCAACCCCGACAACCCGGAGCAGCTGCTCGAGTTCACCAACGCGCTGCTGAGCGGCCTCGAGGCCTTCGCCGGCAACGGCGGCGAGATCGGCCAGTGGAGGGCGAACGCGAGCGGCACGTCGATGATGGCGTGGATGTTCGCGCGGGCGCTCGGGCTGAGCCCGGCGGGCACGTTCGTCGCGCCGATCGACCTCATCAAGCTGCCGGGCGTCACCCCCATGCCGCCGCCCCCGCCGCCGCCGGGCGCGCCGAGCCCGATCAACCACGCGCCGGTCCCGACCACGGCGGCCCAGCCGACGCAGGAGGACACGCCGAAGGCGATCACGCTCACGGCGACCGACCCGGACGGCGACCCGCTCACCTTCACGGTCACCGACCTGCCCGACCACGGCACGCTCAGCGGCACGCCGCCGCACCTGACGTACACGCCCGCGCAGGACTTCAACGGCACCGACTCGTTCACGTACACGGTCAGCGACAACCGCGGCGCGACCGCCGAGCAGACGGTGACAATCCCGGTGACGCCGGACAACGACGCGGCCGCGGTCGTGGCCTCGGCCGGCGGCCCGCTGGCGACCTTCGTCGAGGACGGCGCCGCCGTCGTCGTCGACTCCGGCCTGACGATCTCCGACCCCGACTCGACCCAGCTCGAGGGCGCGACCGTCGAGATCGTCGGCGGCGAGCAGAGCGGCGACCAGCTGCTGTTCACCAACCAGAGCGGGATCACGGGCAGCTACGCGGACGGCCTGCTGACGCTCTCGGGCGTCGCGACCGTGACGCAGTACCGCGACGCGCTGCGGTCGGTCGAGTTCGACACGACCAGCCAGGCGCCCGGCCTCAGCCGGACGATCGAGTTCCGCGCCGAGGACGGCGACGAGGCCGGCGTCCCGGCGACGCGCGACGTCACCGTCGAGCCCGTCAACGACGCCCCGGCCCTGTCCGTGCCCGGCGCCCAGTCCACGAACGAGGACACCGCGCTGGTCTTCGCCCCGCTGGCCTCCAACGCGATCACGGTCGCCGACCCGGACGCCGGCGCCGACGCGATCGACGTCGACCTCTCCGTCGTGGACGGGACGCTGACGCTCGGCGGGACGACCGGCCTGGCGTCGAGCAGCGGCGACGGCACCGGCGCGGTCAGCCTGAGCGGCACGGTCTCCGCGGTCAACGCCGCGCTCAGCGGGCTCTCGTACGCCCCCGGCGCGAACTTCAGCGGCTCCGACACCCTGCTGGTCGACGTCGATGACCTCGGCCACGACGGGACGGGCGGCGCGCTGACGGACAGCGACTCGGTCGCGGTGACCGTGAGCGCGGTCAACGACGGGCCGGTCAACACGGTGCCCGGCGCCCAGTCGGTGGCTGAGGACGCGACGCTGACGCTGACCTCCGCGCTGTCGGTCGCCGACGTGGACGCCGGCGCGGGCCTGATCCGCACCACGCTCTCGGTCGACGACGGCACGCTCGACGTGGCCGCGACGGGCGGCACGCTCACCGGCGACGGCACCGACACGGTGCAGGTCGACGGCACGGTCGCGCAGGTCAACGCCGCGTTGGCGGCGGTCGACTACGCGCCGGACGCGGACTTCAACGGCGCCGACAGCCTCCAGGTGGCGACCACCGACCTGGGCAACACCGGCTCGGGCGGCGCGCTCACCGACACCGACACGGTCGCCATCACGGTCTCCGCCGTCAACGACGCCCCGCAGCTCTCGGTGCCCGGCGCGCAGACGGTGGACGAGGACGCCAGCGAGACCTTCGCGGGCGGCACGCTCGTCTCGGTCAGCGACGTGGACGCGGGCGGCGACGCCGTCCGGGTCGTGCTCGGCGCGACCGACGGCGTGCTCACGCTGAGCGGCACGACCGGCCTGACGTTCACCGACGGCACGAGCGACGGCACCGACTCGCTGAAGTTCGAGGGCACCGTCGCGGCCGTCAACGCCGCCCTCGACGGCATGACCTACACCGGCGACGCGAACTTCAACGGCGCCGACACCCTCGCGATCGACGTCAGCGACCTCGGGCACACCGGCTCGGGCGGCGCGCTGACCGACAGCGACTCGGTCGCGTTGACCGTGAGCGCGGTGAACGACGGGCCGGTCAACACGGTGCCCGGCGCGCAGTCGGTGGCCGAGGACGCGACGCTGACGCTGACCTCCGCGCTGTCGGTCGCCGACGTGGACGCCGGCGCGGGCGCGATCCGCACCACGCTGTCGGTCGCCGACGGCACGCTCGACGTGGCCGCGACGGGCGGCACGCTGACCGGCGACGGCACCGACACGGTGCAGGTCGACGGCACGGTCGCGCAGGTCAACGCCGCGCTGGCGGCGGTCGACTACGCGCCGGACGCGGACTTCAACGGCGCCGACAGCCTCCAGGTGGCGACCACCGACCTGGGCAACACCGGCTCGGGCGGCGCGCTCACCGACACCGACACGGTGGCGATCACGGTCTCCGCCGTCAACGACGCCCCGGTCAACGTGCTGCCCTCGACGGCCGCGCTGAACGAGGACGCGACCTTCACGTTCACCGCCGCCGACGCGGCCGGCGTGAGCGACGTGGACGCCGGCCCGGCCGACGACCTCGAGGTCACGCTCGACGTCGACCACGGCACGCTCGACCTCGACGGCACGACCGGCCTGACCTTCACGACCGGCGACGGCACCGGCGACGCGACGATGACCTTCCGCGGCACCGAGGCCGAGCTGGCCGACGCGCTCGACGGCCTCGTGTACGCGCCCGCCGCCGACTACGACGCCGGCGACACGCTGACGATGACGACCAGCGACCTCGGCAGCACCGGCTCGGGCGGCGCGCAGACCGACACCGACACGACGGCGATCAGCGTGAACGCGATCAACGACGCGCCGGTCAACACGGTCCCCGGCGCCGAGAGCGCGATCGAGAACACCGCGCTCGTCCTGGGCACCGTCAGCGTCGCCGACGTCGACGACACGAGCCTCGAGATGACGCTCGACGTCGACCACGGCACGCTCACGCTGCCGACGACGACCGGGCTGACCTTCACGACGGGCGACGGCACCGGCGACGCCACGATGGTCTTCAGCGGTGCCCAGTCCGCGCTGAACGCCGCGCTCGACGGCGTGACCTACACGCCGACGACCGGCTACAACGGCGCCGACACGCTGACCGTCACGAGCGACGACGGCGCGCTGACCGACACCGACACGGTCGCCATCGACGTGGACGCGCTGAACATCGCGCCGGTCAACACGGTGCCGGGCGCCCAGAGCGTGGACGAGGACGCGACGAAGACGTTCTCGCTCGCGAACAGCAACCTGATCTCGGTCGCCGACGCCGACGCGGGCACCGACGACGTCGAGGTCGCCCTCGGCGTGACCGAGGGCGTCCTCTCGCTGAGCGGGACGACCGGCCTGACGTTCACCGACGGCGACGGGACGTCGGACAAGACGATGACCTTCAAGGGCACGCTGGCGGCCGTGAACGCCGCGCTCGCCGGCATGACCTACGCCGGCGCGCAGGACTTCAACGGCGCCGACGTGCTGACGGTCACCACCGACGACCTCGGCCACAACGGCGCGGGCGGCGCGCAGACCGACACCGACACGGTCGCGATCACGGTCGACGCGGTCAACGACGCGCCGGTCAACACCCTGCCCGCCGACCAGAGCGTCGCCGAGGACGGGACGCTCACGCTGTCCACCGGCAACCTCAACCGGATCTCGATCGGCGACGTCGACCACGAGGGCGCCGCCGAGGCGCTGTCGCTGAGCGTCACCCACGGCACGCTGACGCTGCCCTCGACGACCGGCCTCACGTTCACGACCGGCGACGGCACCGCCGACGCGACGATGAGCTTCACCGGCACGGTCGCGGCGATCGACGCCGCCATCGACGGCCTGACCTTCACGCCGGACGCCGACTTCGACGGCGGCTCGACGCTCTCGGTCGTGACGAGCGACCAGGGGAACACCGGCTCGGGCGGCACGCTGACCGACAGCGACGACCTGGGGATCACGGTCGACGCCGTCAACGACGCCCCGGCGCTCACCGTGCCCGCCAGCCCGCACGCCGTCGCCGAGAACGACTCGACGCAGCTGACCCTGTCGGTCGCCGACGTGGACGCCGGCAGCGACGACGTGGTGGTCACGCTCGACGTCGACCACGGCACGATCACGCTGGCCACCACGACCGGCCTCTCGTTCACCAGCGGCGCGGACGGCACGGGCGCGATGACCTTCGCGGGCACGCTCGCCGAGGTCAACGCGGCGATGACGAACCTCACGTACGAGCCGGCCGCCGACTACTTCGGCGCCGACACGCTGAGCGCGTCGGTCGACGACGACGGCCACTCCGGCAGCGGCGGCGCGCTGACCGACTCGGACTCGGTCACCTTCGACGTGCAGGAGGCCAACTCCGCGCCGGTCAACTCGGTTCCCGGCACCCAGACCTTCGACGAGGACACGACGCGCACGTTCTCGACCGGCGGCTCCAACGCGATCTCGGTCAGCGACCCGGACTCCGGCGCCGACGACGTCGAGACCGAGCTGACCGCCACGCACGGCACGCTCACGGCGGGCTCGACCGCCGGGCTGACCTCGGTCACCGGCGACGGCACCGGCACCCTGACGCTGACCGGCACCGCCGCCGAGGTCACGAGCGCCCTCGACGGGCTCGTGTACGCCCCGGACGGCGACTACAGCGGCTCGGCGACGATCACCGTGGTCACCGACGACCTCGGCCACAACGGCTCCGGCGGCGCGAAGACCGACACCGACGTCGTCAACCTGACCGTGTCCGCCGTCAACGACGGCCCCTCGCTGACGCTCGCCGACACGGCGGTCGACGTGGACGAGAACCAGTCCCTGACGTTCTCGACCGCGAACTCCAACGGCATCTCGGTCGCCGACGCCGACGCTGGCGCGAGCGGCGTGAAGATGACGCTCGGCGTCGCCCACGGCACGCTGACGCTGGGCGGCACGAGCGGCATCACGTTCGTCGACTCGACCAGCGACGGCTCCGGCACGCTCAAGTTCACCGGCACGGTCGCGGACGTCAACACCGCGCTCGACGGCCTGGTGTACGCGCCCGACGCCAACTACGACGTCGACGACACGCTCAGCGCGACCGTCGACGACCAGGGCAACACCGGCAGCGGCGGCAGCCTCACCGACTCGGACTCGATCGCGATCGAGATCAACCCGTCGAACTCGCCGCCGGAGAACACCGTCCCGGGCACGCAGACGTTCGACGAGGACACGACGCTCGCGTTCTCGACCGGCAACGGCAACGCGATCTCGGTCAGCGACTCCGACGCGGGCGGCGCCGACGTGCGCACGACGCTCACCGTGACCACCGGCACGCTGTCGATCGACACGACCGGCCTGGACTTCTCGTGCGGCGCCTGCGCCGGCACCGGCACCGGCGATGCGACGATGACCTTCGAGGGCACGCTCGCGGAGACCAACGCGGCGCTGCAGACGCTGACGTACGCGCCTGCGGCGAACGACACGGGCTCCGAGACGCTGACGATCACCTCGAACGACCTCGGCAACACCGGTCCTCCGGGGGCGCAGACCGACACGGACAACGTCGCCCTGTCGATCACGGCGGTCAACGACGCGCCGGTCAACACGGTGCCGGGCGCCCAGTCGGTCGACGAGGACACGAACCTCGTCTTCTCGGGCGGCAACGGCAACGGGCTGTCGGTCGCCGACGTGGACGCCGGATCGAACGATGTCCGGGTCACGCTGGCGGGCACGAACGGCGTGGTCACGCTCGGCGGCACGACCGGCCTCACGTTCACCGCCGGCGACGGCACGAGCGACGCGACGATGACGTTCGACGGCACGGTCGCCGAGGTCAACACCGCGCTCACCGGCCTGGTCTTCCGCGGCGACCAGAACTACTTCGGCTCGGCCCAGCTCTCGCTCACGACGAGCGACCAGGGCAACACGGGCACCGGCGGCACGCTCAGCGACACCGACAACGTCGCGATCACCGTCAACCCGGTCAACGACGCACCGGTCGCCGACGACGAGACGTTCGACGCCGCGAAGAGCGCGATCGGCAACACGGCGCTCGTGGCGAACGACGCCGACGACGGCGCGCCCTCCGTCACGCACCCGAAGAAGTCGATCAGCGGCGACATCCTCGACGGCGACACCGACGCCGACGTCGCGGACGCCGGCTCGCTCACCGTCACGCCGGGCACGTTCCCCACGAGCGACGGCGGCGACGTGACGATCGAGTCCGACGGCGACTTCACCTTCCACCCGGCCGCGAGCTCGAGCTGCAGCGACCACGAGGACTTCTTCGACTACACGGTCGAGGACAACAGCGCCCTCGGCGAGCTGACCGACACCGGTCGCGTGACGATCGCGATCGCCGGCTGCGTCTGGTACGTCAACAACTCCTCCCTCGGCAACAGCGGCACGTCGCGGGCCCCGTTCGACACGCTCGCGCAGGCCGAGACCGCGTCGGGCGCGAACCACACCGTGTTCGTCTTCGACGGCGACGACACGTCGGTCGGCTACGGCGGCGACGGCTACCAGATGAACAGCGGCGAGCGGCTCATCGGCGAGCACGAGGGCCTCCAGGTCGACCCGGACCAGGGCGGCGCGCTCGGCACCGACACGCTGCACCCCGCGAACGCCGGCGCGCACCCGACGCTGACCGCCACCGCGGCCGACGTGATCAGCCTCGACGACGGCAACGAGATCCGCGGCTTCGTCCTCGACCCGTCCGGCACCGGCGGCGGCATCGCGGGCGGCACGGGCGACACCGGCGGCGGCACGATCGACGACGTGAGCGTGGTCGACAACGGCACCGCCGGCACCCAGCCCGCGCTCGAGCTCGACTCGACGACCGGCACGTTCAACGTCTCGAACTTCGTCAGCAACAGCCCGCTCGGCGTCAAGCTGCACAACACGACGACGCCGGCCAACGCGGTGAGCGCCGTCTTCAACCCGGCCAGCCAGATCTCGGTCACCGCCACCGCCGGCCCGGCGCTCGACGTCGACGGCACCAGCGGAGTCCCGGTCGCCCTGGGCACCAGCACGTTCGACGACCTCACGTCGAGCGGCTCGTCCACGGGCGGCGTGGACGTCACGAACGCGACCGGCACCATCGGCCTGGGCGACGGGACCGGCACGGACCTGTCGCTGACGACGACCTCGGGCGCGACCCCGGCGCTGCGGCTGCAGAACGCCGGCACCGTCACGGTGGACGCCGCGGGCACGGACAACGTCAGCGCGACGGGCGGCCCGGCGGTCGACGTGACCGCGACGAGCGGCCCGACCATCGACCTCGACGACGCCGACTCGACGAACAGCGCCGGTGACGGCGTCAACCTCGACGCGCTCGGCAGCGGCACGTTCTCCGCCGGCTCGGGCAGCACCATCGGCGGGGCGGCGGGGATCGGCTTCGACCTCAACGGCGGCACCGGCTCGATCACCTTCGCGGGCGCGCTCAACAACGGCGAGGGCAGCACGGCCGAGATCACCGGCCGCACCGCCGGCACGGTGACGCTGTCGGGTCCGATCTCCGAGGCGGGCGACTCCGACGTGAGCAGCGGTGAGAACGGCGGCATCACGCTGAGCGGCAACACCGGCGGCTCCACGGTCGTCAGCCACGCCACGAAGACGTTCAACATGGGCGAGGACAACGCGATCGCGATGACGTCGAGCGACGGGCACACGCTGACGCTGTCCGGCGGCACGCTCGACGTCGACACGACGTCCGGCAACGGCGTGAGCGCGACCACCAGCGGCACGCTGAACGTCACCGGCACCGGCAACACGATCGACACCGGCTCGGGCCGCGCCCTCAACGTCACCGACACCGACGTCGGCCCCGGCGCGCCGCTGACCTTCCAGCGCATCTCGGCCAACGGCGCGGCGAGCGGCATCCAGCTCAGCAACACCGGCTCGAACGACGCGCTGACGGTGGCCGGCGCCGGCGGGACGTGCACCAACGCGAACACGAGCGGGTGCTCCGGCGGCCGCATCCAGGACACCACGGGCGCCGACAGCGACACGAGCGCGACCCCGAACGGGACCGGCATCGTGCTCAACAACACGCGCGGCGTCTCGCTCACGCGCATGCACCTGAACGACCACGCCAACTACGGCATCCGCGGCTCCAACGTCACCAACTTCACGTTCGCCAACAGCGTCGTCAACGGCAGCAACGGCACGAACGTCAACGGCGACTTCAACGAGAGCAGCATCCTGTTCGACAACCCGACCAGCGGCGGCGCGGGTCTCACCGGCTCCGCCTCGTTCACGAACTCGCACGTGCAGGGCGGCCTGGCGAACAACGTCTGGATCAAGAACGAGTCCGGGACGCTCAACCGCGCGACGTTCGACGCCATGACGATCGGGACGACGAACGGCGACGGCATCATGGTGGAGGGCATCGGGACCTCGACGAACAACGTCACGGTCCAGAACAGCACGTTCACCGCGGCGGCGGGCGACCTGTTCCAGATGATCGGCAGCGGCAGCGGCGGCTCCGACCTCGACTTCACGAGCAACGCGATGTCCAACAGCCACCCCAGCATCGCGACGGGCGGCGGCGGCGTGACGATCACCGGCGGCGCCGGCACCGGCGGCCACTTCGACGTCGACATCACCGGGACGAACACGTTCCGCGACTCGCACACGCACGCGCTGACGCTGCAGAAGAGCGCCGGCGCCGGCTCGATGAACGCGACGGTCACCGGGGCGCAGATCGGCCTGGCCGGCACCGCGAACTCCGGGTCGCTCGAGGGCAGCGGCATCGCCTTCCACGTCCAGTCCAACGGCGTCAACCCGGTCAACGCGACGGCGACGATCTCGAACAACCAGATCCGCCAGTACAACAACTACGGCATCGACATGCAGGCGGGCACCGGTGTGGGCGGGAGCGGGAACGTCAACCTGACCGTGACCGGCAACACGATCGCGAACCCGGGCACGAACGGGGCGATCGGCAACATCTTCCAGGGCATCCACCTCAACAGCGGCGTCGTCGCGAGCGACTCGTACCTGACCTGCGCGCTGATCTCCGGCAACACGGCGTCCAACTCCGGGCGCAACGGCGGGCACGACCTCCGGGTTCGCGCGCGGCAGAGCACCACCGTCCGGCTTCCCGGGTACGCCGGGGGTGCCACCGACACGACGGCGGTCGCCAACTACCTGCTCGCTCAGAACACCGCCGTCACCGCCAGCGCGTCCACTCCGGACCCCGGCTCCGGCGGATACGTGGGCGGCGCGGCCTGCGCGCAGTAGCCGTGAGCACCGTTATCGGCTAGGCTCGCCGTTCAGCAGGCGTCGAGCGCAATGGGGGGACCATGGCGGAGCCGTTCCTGTCGGAGCTGAGGATCATGTCCTTCGACTTTGCGCCGAAGGGCTGGGCGATGTGCAACGGGCAGTTGATGCCCATCAACCAGAACCAGGCGCTCTTCTCCCTCCTGGGCACGACGTTCGGCGGCGACGGGCGCGTGAACTTCGCGTTGCCGGACCTGCGCGGCAGGACGCCGATCCACGTCGGCAGCGGCCACACGCTCGGTGAGAGGGGCGGCGAGCAGGCGCACACGGTCACGATCGGCGAGATGCCGATGCACACGCACTCCGTGAACGTGTCCGCCGCCTCGACGGGCGGCAACTCGGTCCCGACCGGCCGCGTGCTCGGCAGCGCGAACAACATGTATCACTCGCCGGCGAACCTGACGCCCATGAATCCCGGCACCATCGGGAACACCGGCGGCAGCCAGGCGCACCTGAACATGCAGCCGTTCCTGACGCTCACGTTCTGCATCGCCCTGCAGGGCATCTTCCCCAGCCCCAACTGATCGAGGAGCGGAGACATGGCACAGCCATACGTCGGTGAGATCCGCATGTTCGCCGGGAACTTCGCCCCGGCCGGCTGGATCTTCTGCGAGGGGCAGCTCCTTCCGATCTCCGAGAACGAGACGCTCTTCCAGCTGATCGGAACCACCTATGGCGGCGACGGGGAGGAGACGTTCGGCATCCCTGACCTGCGCGGGCGCATCCCGATCCACCAGGGCAACGGGTTCCAGCTGGCGGAGACCGGCGGCGCGGAGGAGATCACGCTCACCGTGAACCAGATCCCGGTTCACACCCACGCGTTCCTCGGCGCCGCGACCGACGGCAACGTGATTCCTGCGGGCGGCAACCTGCCCGCCAACTCGGTGAACATCACGCCCTACATCAACGCTGCGCCGGACGGCAACATGAGCGCGCAGGCGATCGGCCCCGCCGGTGGAAGCCAGCCGCACACGAACTTCCAGCCGTACCTGTGCATCGACTTCATCCTCTCCCTGTTCGGGATCTTCCCGAGCCCGACCTAGGAGCGCGCACATGGCCGATCCGTTCGTTGCGGAGATCCGGATCTTCCCGTTCAACTTCGCCCCCAAAGGGTGGGCGTGGTGCGACGGGCAGCTCATGCCGCTCTCGCAGAACACCGCGCTGTTCGCGCTGCTCGGGACCACCTACGGCGGGAACGGCAAGTCGAACTTCGCCCTGCCGAACCTGCAGGGCTCCGCGCCGATGCACCCGGGGCAGGGACCGGGGCTGTCGCTGCACGACCTCGGCGAGACCGGCGGCTCGGACTTCGTGACGCTGATCGACAGCGAGATGCCGACGCACTCACATCAGATGAGGGCCGCGACCCAGGACAACGCCGACGTCAAGCAGATCACGCCGACGTCCTCGTTCGC
The DNA here is from genome assembly GCA_035940955.1 of Solirubrobacteraceae bacterium. GTDB lineage: Bacteria > Actinomycetota > Thermoleophilia > Solirubrobacterales > Solirubrobacteraceae > CADCVT01. The sequence goes on along the minus strand of DASZEJ010000063.1, from coordinate 57,240 downwards.
GCCGGCCACCGGCGGCGCTCCCTACCAGAACGCGCCGGACGGGACGATCCTCGCCCCCCAGGCGCTGACGCCGACGGGCGGCAGCCAGCCCCACAACAACATGCAGCCGTACCTCACCTTCTACTTCAACATCGCCCTGCAGGGCGTGTTCCCGCCGCGCGGGTAGTGGGGGAGCCGCGGCTGCGGCCGGTGGTCGACTCGGATCGGGCGTTCCTGGTCGAGCTGTACGGGAGCGTGCGCGAGCCGGAGCTCGCGCAGGTTCCGTGGGACGACGCGACGAAGCGGGCGTTCGTCGAGCAGCAGTTCGCCGCGCAGGACGCGCACTACCGGCAGCACTATCCGGGGGCGACGCTGGACGTCGTCGAGGTGGACGGGCGCCGCGCGGGGCGCCTGTACGTCCACCGGGGGCCGAGCGACATCCGGATCATGGACGTCGCTCTCGCGCCCGCGTTCCGCAACCGGGGGATCGGGACGACGCTGCTGAGCGAGCTCATCGAGGAGGCGCAGGCCAGCGGGCGCAAGCTCTCGATCCATGTCGAGGTCAACAACCCCGCCCGCGCCCTCTACGAGCGGCTGGGGTTCGCGCCCGCGGGCGAGCACGGGGTCTACGTGCTGATGGAGCGCGCGCCCGCCGCTACGTGAAGATCGCCTCGTAGCGCATCAGCCCGCCGTCGCCCGGGCCGAGCGGCACCACGAACAGCTCGAAGCTGCCGAGGTCGTCGTGCGAGACCGCCACGGTCTGCTGCGGGACGTGCTCCTCGGCCTCGTCGTGGAACTCGAGCGAGAACGGCTGGCGGCCCTTGTCGCCCAGCGGCCGCGGCAGCGCGTCGACCGAGTCGAGGGTGAGCGTCAGCGTGCGGTCCCCCTCGGCGGTCGCGCGGAACGTCTCGCCGACGCGGCCGGAGAAGTCGTCGATCGTCAGCGTCTCGAGCATCCGCCGCGAGCCTATATCGTCGTCGCGCGTGAACGAGCCGAGCTACATGACCGAAGAGGGCCGCGGGAAGCTGCGCGAGGAGCTGGAGCGCCTGGAGACCGAGGGCCGCCAGCAGATCGCGGAGCAGATCAAGACCGCGCGCGCCTGGGGCGACCTGAAGGAGAACGCCGAGTACCACGCGGCCAAGGACGCCCAGGCGCACCTCGAGACGAAGATCCTCCAGCTGCGCGAGCAGCTGCTGAACGCGCAGGTCGTCGAGGCCGCCGGGGGCGGCGAGGCCGTCGCGTTCGGCTCGACGGTCGAGGTGGAGGACGAGGCGAGCGGGCGGCGGATGAGCTACCGGCTCGTCAGCGCGCACGAGGCGTCGCCGTCGGAGGGGGCGATCGCGTTCGACTCCCCGGTCGGCGCCGCGCTGCGCGACCGGCGGGCGGGGGAGACGGCCGTCGTCGCGACCCCGCGCGGCGAGCGGCGCCTCAAGGTCGTCGCGATCAGCTGATCATGCCCGTCGCCGCGACGCGGGCGCGGCGGTGCACCGCTCGCACGGCGCGGGCGAGCCGCCGAGCGCCCTCGTCGAACAGCTCGGGATCGACCAGGCTGAACGACAGCCGCAGGCTCGTGCGCCCCGTGGGCTGGGCCTGTGTCGCGCCGCCGGGCAGGAACGTCACGCCCTCGCGCAGCGCCTCGGCGTAGAGCGCCCGCTCGTCGACCGGGCGGTCGAGCGTGACCCACAGGTTGTGGCCGCCGCCCGGCACCGTCCACGTGGCGGCGTCGCGCAGGTGGCGGTCGAGGGCGGCGAGCAGCGCGTCGCGGCGCTCCCGGTAGGCCTCCGCGCTCGCGCGCACGCGCTGCTCGTAGCCGTCGCGCAGCAGGCCGGCGGCGATGAGCTGCATGAGCGCCGGGCTGTGGAGGTCGCTGTTCATCTTCAGCTGCGCCATGCGGGCGAGCACCGGGCCGCGGGCCGCCAGCCACCCGATCCGCAGGCCGCCCGCGACGGTCTTGGAGAGCGACTCGACGTGCACGACGTGCGCGGGCGCCTCGCCGCGCAGCGCGGGCACCCGCTCCCCGTCGAACCGCAGGCTGGAGTAGACGGCGTCCTCGATGACGAAGAACGAGCGCTCGCGGGCGAGCGCGAGCAGCCGCGCGCGGCGCTCGGCCGACAGCTCGACGCCGGTCGGGTTGTGGCACGAGGTCTGCAGCGCGACGACCTTGACCTCGTGGCGGGCGAGGATGCGGTCGAGCGCGCCGACGTCGGCGCCGTCGCCGTCGACGGGAATCGGCAGCAGGCGCGCGCCCGCGCCCTCCAGCGCGCTGAGCGTGCCCGTGAACGTCGGCGACTCGACGACCGCGACGTCGCCGGGCTCGAGCAGCGCGCGGGCGGCGAGGTCGAGCGCCTGCTTGGCGCCGGTCGTGACCACGATCTCGCCCGGGTCGCGTGCGAACCCGTGACGGGCGCCGAGCTGGGCGATCGCCTCGCGCAGCTCCAGCAGCCCCTCGACGGGCTGGTAGCTGAGCACGTCGTCGACCCGCTCGGCGAGGATCCGCCGGCCCGCCTCCTCGATCGCCGCGCGCGGGAACGACGCCGGGTCCGGCCAGCCCGCCGACAGCCGGATCACGTCGGTGCGGTCGGGCGCGCGGAAGGACTCCTCGAGCATCTGCTCGGCGTAGCTCGACGTGCGGGGAGGGAGGGCGGCGAGCTGCCAGCCGTCGTCGTCGGGGCCGAGCGCGCCGCTGCGCGGCGGCCGCGAGCGGACGAAGGTCCCGCGCCCCACGGTCGCGGTCGTGTAGCCCAGCTCGCCGAGCCTGCGGTATACCCGCGCCGCGGTGAGCGGGTTGACGCCGGCCTGCTCGGCCAGCGCGCGCGTCGTCGGCAGCTTGGCGCCGGGCTGCAGCTCGCCCGCGTCGATCAGCTCCGCGAACCGGTCGACGAGCTGCTGGGTGACCGACCGCTCGCCGTCGCGCTCGATGTCACTCAAGTCGATGACGTACGACATTGCCGTACAAGACAGGATCGCACAATCGCCGGGGCGATGGCTAGCGTCGCACGGTCGCGACCGCGATGGCGGAGAGCACGACCGCCACGCCGCCGAGCTGCACGGGCGACGGGTCCTCCCCGAGCAGCGCCATCGCCAGCAGCACCGCAGCGACCGGCTGCGCGAGCAGCAGCACCGACGTCAGCGCGGCGGGCAGCCGCGGCAGCGACCACGAGATCAGCATCCAGCCGAGGACCTGCGCGCTGAGCGCGAGCAGGACGAGCCAGCCCTGCGCGGGCCAGCCGGGCAGCGGGTCGAGCGTGCCGAGCGCCTCGCCGGCGACCAGGCAGCCGGCCGCCGACCACGCCGTCGACTCGAGCAGCGGGCCGGCGGGGCGGCTCGGGCCGGCGTTCGCGCTGCGCAGCAGCAGGATGAACAGCGCGTACGCGAGCGAGGTGAGCCCGCCGAACAGCACGCCGCGCGCCGGGTCGGCGCCGTACGCGCCCTCCTCCAGCACGCCGGAGATCAGCACCACGCCGGTGAGGGCGACCGGCACCGCGGCCAGGACCCGCGCCTCGGGCCGCTCGGCGAGCACCGCCCACGCGACGAACGCCACGAGGACGACCTGCAGGTTCCCCAGGACGGTCGCCAGGCCCGCGCCGACGTCGGCGATCGCGTGGTGCCAGAAGACGAGGTCGGCGGCGAAGCAGAGCCCGGCCGCCGCGAGCACCAGCCGCCGCGGCGGCCGCGCCCCGAGCCGGCGCCGCTCGAGCCACGCGAGCACGCCGAGCGCCGGCAGCGCGTAGAGGCAGCGGAAGAACGCGGCCGTCTCCGGCGCCACGTCGGCGAGCCGGACGAGGATGCCCGAGAACGCGATCGTGAGCGCGCCGGCGAGGGCGGTGGCGACTGCGCGGTCCAGCATGGACCGCGGGACCGTACCCGCCGAGTCAGGCGCGCGCGGGCTCCGGCGCGGCGGGCCCCTCGCCGAGCCGCGGCAGCCAGCCGAGGCGGCGCGGCAGGTACCAGTTCCACGTCCCCAGCATCTTCATCGTCGCGGGCAGCAGCACCGCCCGGACGATCGTCGCGTCGACGAGCACCGCGACCGCGAGCCCGACGCCGAACTGCTTGAGGTCCACGATGCCGAGCGTCGCGAAGATCGAGAACACCGCGACCATCACCATCGCCGCGCTCGTCACCACGCCGGCCGTGCTCTTGATCCCGTGCTCGACGGCGCGGTCCATCGGCATCCCGCCGTCGAACGCCTCGCGGATCCGCGACAGGACGAACACGTGGTAGTCCATCGAGAGGCCGAACAGGATCACGAACAGCAGGATCGGCAGCCAGCTCGCGATGCTCCCCGTCGGCTCGAAGCCGAGCAGGGACGCGCCCCAGCCGTGCTGGAAGACGAGCACGAGCACGCCGTACGCGGCGAGCACCGACAGCAGGTTGAGCACGATCGCCTTGACCGGGACGACGATCGACCGGAACGTCATCGTCAGCACCAGGAAGCCCATGCCGAGGACGAGCGCGAAGACGAGCGGCCCGCGCTCGGTCGTCACCGCGCGCAGGTCGACGGAGGCGGCGGTCTGCCCGGTCACGTCGGCGCGCACGCCGGGCACCCGGCCGACCGTGCTCGGGACGACCTCGCCGCGCAGCGTCGCCAGCGCGTCCTCCGAGCCGTCCTCGACGCCGTCGCCGGCCAGCGGGACGGCGACCCGCGCCACGCGCCGGTCGGGGCTGACGTCGACGCCGACGGGAGCGGCGAGCCCGGGCGCGGCGCCGGCGGCGCGGCCGAGCCGTTCGATCGCCGCGCGGACCTGCGGCGCGGTCACGTCGCCGGCCTGCACGGCGACGACGGCCGGCCGGCTGCCTCCGGGGAACGCCGCCTGCGCCCTCTCGAACGTCGTCACCGCCGGCATGTCCTGCGGCAGCGAGCGCATGCCCTGCTCGCGCAGGTCGAGGCCGGCGACCGGGGCCGCCAGCGCGAGCAGCACCGCCGTCGCGGCGACGGCCGAGAGCAGCGGGCGGCGCAGGACGCGCGCGAGCACGGCGTTCCACACCCGCCCGCCGTCGCCGGCCCGCGCCTCCTGGCGGCGCACGAACGGCAGCCGGCCGCGCTCGACGCGGTCGCCGAGCTTCGACAGCAGCGCCGGCAGGACGGTGACCGAGCCCGCCATGGCGATCGCGACGACGATCACGATCGCCACCGCGTACGACGAGTACCAGGCGTTGCCGGCGGCGAACATGCCGGCGACCGACGCCATGACCGTGAAGCCCGAGACCAGGACGGCGCGCCCCGACGTCGCCGCGGCGGCCTCGAGCGCCGCCTCGGCGCTGCGCCCGGCGGCGCGCTCCTCCCGCTCGCGGCGCAGGTAGAACAGCGCGTAGTCGACGCCCACGGCGAGGCCGATCAGCAGGATGACCGACGAGGAGGTCTCCTCGACCGGCAGCGCCTGGCTGGGGATCGCGAGCAGGCCCAGCCCGGCGGCGACCGCGCTCAGCCCGAGCAGGACGGGGATCCCGGCCGCGACCAGCGCGCCGAACGCCAGGAAGAGGATCGCGAACGTGATCGGCACGCTGAACAGCTCGGCGCGCTTGAAGTCGCTCTCCATCGTGTCGTCGTAGGCCTTCATGATCGAGCCGTCGCCGGTCTGCTCGATGCCGACGCCGAGGTGGCTGCTGCGCGCGAGGTCCAGCGCGGCGGAGATCGGCGCGACGGCCTCGCCGGCCCGGTCGACGTCGCCGCGCAGCTGCAGCTGGATCAGCGCCGAGCGCCGGTCGTCGCTGACCTGGGGCGCGCGCACGACCGACACCCGCCCGCTCTCCCGCGCCGCGGCGCGCACGTCGGCGATCGCGTCCTGGACGATCGGGGTGTGGACGGTCGCGCCCTTCGGCGCGGTGACGAGGATCGTCTCGGTGGCGGCGTCGCGCAGGCCGGCGTCGTGCAGCGCGCGGTCGGCGCGGCCGGACTCGCCGGCCCCCTTCTCGTGCGAGGCGAGCGTCTGCGTGCCGATCGTCCCGCCGATCCCCACGGCGAGGACGACGAAGGCGAGCCACCCGGCGATCGCCGCGCGGCGGTGACGGGCGGACCAGCGGCCGGCTCGGGCGGCGAAGTTCGTCGAGGGCATGGCGCCATGGTGGGCCTCCCCCGACCGGCGGGCATCGGGGGAATCCCTACGCGTGCGGGCCGAGGCCCCCGGCGAGACTTGAGTCGCACGCGCGGCGGCGGGGTAAGGGCGAGGGCGTGGGAGCGCTTCGCCGCATCGGGTCCGCGGCTGCCGGCGCGGCGGTGGCCGGGGTGGCCGGCTACGACCTTCTCCAGCGGCGCCACGCGATCCTGCGGAACTTCCCGGTCGTGGGCCACTTCCGGTACCTGCTCGAGGAGGTCGGGCCGGAGCTGCGGCAGTACATCGTCACCTCGAACGACGAGGAGCGCCCGTTCTCCCGCGACCAGCGGCGGTGGGTCTACGCGTCGTCGAAGAACGAGATCAACACGTTCGGGTTCGGCACGGACAACGACCTGGAGAACGTCGACGGCCTGCTGATCCTCAAGCAGGCGACGTTCCCCGAAGCGCCGCCGCGCAAGGGGACGACGGGGTCCGGGCCGGAGTACCTGATCCCCGCGCCGAAGGTGCTGGGCGGCGCGCACCGCCGGCGGCACGCGTTCCGGCCCGAGTCGATCGTGAACATCTCCGGCATGAGCTACGGCTCGCTGTCGCCGCGCGCCGTCGAGGCGCTCAACCGCGGGGCGAAGCTGGCGCCGTGCCTGCACAACACCGGCGAGGGCGGCCTCGCGCCCGCGCACAAGCACGGCGGCGAGCTGATCTACCAGATCGGGACCGGCTACTTCGGCTGCCGCGGCGAGGACGGGCGGTTCTCGCTCGAGCGCCTGCGCGAGCGGGTCGCCGAGGCGCCCGTGCGCGCGATCGAGATCAAGCTCTCGCAGGGCGCGAAGCCGGGCCTCGGCGGGATGCTCCCCGGCGCGAAGGTGACGCCCGAGATCGCGGCGATCCGCGGCGTCCCGGTGGGCAGGGACTGCGTGTCGCCGGCGCGGCACACCGCGTTCTCGAACGTCGACGAGCTGGTCGAGTTCGTCGAGACGATCGCCGAGGCCACCGGCCTGCCGGTGGGAATCAAGGCGGCGGTCGGGCGGATGGACTTCTGGGAGGAGCTGGCCGACCGGATGGCCGCCACGGGCGGCGGGCCGGACTACCTGGCGATCGACGGGTCCGAGGGCGGCACGGGCGCGGCGCCGCTGACCTTCTCCGACCACGTCTCGATGCCGTTCAAGATCGGGTTCTCACGGGTGTTCGCGACGTTCAGCCGCGCGGGGATCGCCCGCGACGTCGTCTTCGTCGGCGCGGGCCGGCTCGGGCTGCCCGACAGCGCGCTGTTCGCGTTCGCGCTCGGCTGCGACATGGTCAACGTGGGGCGCGAGGCGATGCTGGCGGTCGGCTGCATCCAGGCGCAGCGGTGCCACACGGGGACGTGCCCGACCGGCGTGGCGACCCAGTCGAAGTGGCTGATGCACGGCCTGGACCCCGACGTCAAGTCCGCGCGCGCGGCGAACTACGTCCGGGCGCTGCGGGGCGAGCTGCTGTCGCTGTCGCGCTCGTGCGGCGTCCGCCACCCGGCGCTGATGACGCCCGACCACGTCGAGCTCGTCGGCGAGCGCTACTCGACCGCGCGGCTGGAGGACGTGTTCGGCTACGACCCCGAGTGGCGCGAGATCGCCGCCGACCGCGCGCGGGAGATCGAGGCGCTGATCGGCCCGCCGGCCGAGCGGCCGCCGCAGCCCGGGCCGCAGCGCGGGCCGGTCGTCGGCGACGAGGCGGGGACCGGCGACGGCGACGGCGGCGAGGCCGAGCTGACGACCGCGAGCGGCGGCTCCGGCGGCGCGGCCGCCGGGGACTAGCAACTAGCCCGCCGCGACGCTGGCGATCGCCTCGACGGCGCGGGCGTACTGCTCGGGCGTGATGCGGATGTGGGACTGCTGCGACATCGACCGCGGGGCGATGCCGAGCGCCTCGACCGGCGGCGCGTTGCTCAGCAGCGGCACGACGACGAGCGGCTCGACGGCGACCGTCCACGGCCAGTGCGGCCACGGCGGGTCCTCGTCGGTCGGCGGCGCGGTCGCCTCGACGAGCGCGAACACGGCCTTCCAGCCGGCGGCGTAGTAGACGAGGCGGTCGCCGGGCTCGATGCGCGGGCGGCGCGGGAACGCGGTGCGCCTCACCCGGGCGCTGCCGTCGCCCTCCAGCCACGCGTCCGGCAGCGACCAGCCGGCGCGGCCGAGCGTCTTCAGCCAGTGGCCGCGGGTCACGCCCCGCGGCGCAGCGCGAGCAGCGACAGCATCTCGTGGCACGCGCTGGCCGCCAGCCACGCGGTGACGCCCGCCGGGTCGTAGGGCGGCGACAGCTCGACGCAGTCGAAGGCGCGGAAGTCGACGCCGGTCAGGGCGCGCAGGTAGGCCATCGCCTGGCCGCTCGTCGGGCCGCCGACCTCGGGCGTGCCGGTCCCGGGCGCGAACGCGGGGTCGACGAAGTCGACGTCGAACGAGAGGAAGGCGGGCGCGTCGCCGACCCGCGCACGGACGCGGTCGCCGTACTGCTCCGGCGTCAGCTGTTCGAGCTCCTCCATGTAGATCGCCTCGTAGCCCAGCTCGCGCGGCGCCTCGACGTCGGACTCGCCGTACAGCGTGCCGCGCATCCCCGCCTGCACCGACCGCGCCGGGTCGACGAGCCCCTCCTCGACCGCCCGCTTGAACACCGTGCCGTGGAAGTGCCTGACGCCGTAGTACTGGTCCCACACGTCCGCGTGGGCGTCGAGGTGGACGAGCGCGAGCGTGCCGTGGACGGCCGCGGCGGCGCGCAGCTCGGCGAGCACCATCGAGTGGTCGCCGCCGAGGCACAGCGGCACGACGCCCGCCTCGTGGACCGGCCGCAGGAACGCCTCGATCCGCTCGAGCGACTCGAGGTGGTAGCCCGGGACGGTCGGCGCATCGCCGAAGTCGACCATCGAGAGGCGCTCGACGACGTCGACCTTCAGCCGCGGGTTGTAGGGGCGCAGGAGGACCGACGCGCTGCGGATCGCCTCCGGGCCGAAGCGGGCGCCGGAGCGGAACGACACGGCGTCGTCGGTCGGGATCCCGCAGATCGCGGCGTCCACGCCGTCGAGGTCGGTGACGTGCGGCAGCCGCATGAAGGTCCGCGGCCCGGTGAACCGCGGCGTCTTGGACGAGTCGGCGGGGCGATGGTGCATGTCCGCGACGGAACGTACCTGCCGCCCGCGGATAGGGTCGCGACCATGGACGCCCAAACGGTCAGTGACCTTCGTCAGCGCTACGTCTCCGGGGCGGTCGCGACGCCGCCGATCGTCGCCGCCCGCGCCCAGGGCGCGCTCATCACCGACGCCGAGGGCACCGAGCTCGTGGACTTCGCCGGCGGGCTCGGGTGCCTCAACTTCGGGCACGGCGCGCCCGAGGTCGTCGCGGCGATCCACGAGCAGGCCGACCTCTACCTGCACCAGTGCTTCATGGTCGCGATGTACGAGCCGTACGTCGAGGTGTGCCGGCGGCTCGCCGACCTCTCGCCGTGCCGCGGCGACGAGCAGAAGTCGCTGCTGGTCAACTCGGGGGCCGAGGCGGTGGAGAACGCGGTCAAGGTCGCGCGCGCCTACACCGGGCGGCGCGCGGTGGTCGTCTTCGACCGCGGGTTCCACGGGCGGACGAACCTGACGATGGCGATGACGACGAAGGTCCACCCGTACAAGCACGGGTTCGGCCCGCTCGCCGGCGAGGTGTACCGCGCGCCCGCGCCGTACCCGCTGCGCGGGATCACGACCGAGGACGCGCTCGCGGGCCTGCACGCGATCTTCAGGGAGGACGTCGACCCCGGCGACGTGGCCTGCCTCGTCCTCGAGCCCGTGCAGGGCGAGGGCGGGTTCATCCCCATGCCCGCCGACTTCCTCCGGGCGCTGCGCGCGACGTGCGACGAGCACGGGATCGTCTACGTCGACGATGAGGTCCAGGCCGGCATGGGCCGGACCGGGCCGGTGTGGGCGATCGAGCACCACGGCGTCGAGCCCGACGTGCTGGTCAGCGGCAAGTCGCTCGGCGGCGGCCTGCCGCTGGCGGCGGTCACCGCGCGCGCCGAGATCATGGACGCGCCGGAGAAGGGCGGCCTCGGCGGCACGTTCGGCGGCAACCCGCTGTCGTGCGCGGCGGCCGTCGCGGTGCTCGACATCGTCGCGTCCCCCGAGTTCCGCGAGCGGACCGAGCGGCTGGGGCGGGTGCTGCGCGAGCGGCTCGACGCGATGGCCGCGCGCCACCCGATCGTCGGCGAGGTCCGCGGCCTCGGCCCGATGCTGGCGATGGAGCTCGAGACCCGCGAGCAGGCGTACGCGACCACCCAGGCGGCCCGCGAGCGCGGCCTCGTGCTCCTCTCGTGCGGCTACGACGGCAACGTCGTCCGCGTCCTCGTCCCGCACGTCATCGAAGACGACCAGCTCGAGCGCGGGCTGGGGATCCTCGACGAGGCGCTCGGGGTGGCGGCGGCGGAGTAGTCCCGCGCGATCAGCGCGCGGCTACCGACGCCGCGCCGGCGACGGCGAGCATCGCAGCGAGCGCGGCGGCGACCGTGCCCGTCACGCCGCCGCCGAGGAGCGCCGCCGCCGCGAGCAGCACCGCGATCGCCAGGAAGAGCGCGGCGCTTCGCCGCTGCTGGCGGCGGACCTGCCGCTCGCGCCCCGCGGCCTGCTGCGCACGCGCTCGCGCGCGCGCCTCGACTTCGTCCCATCGCGCGCCGACGTACCGGCGCGTCTCTGCGGTGCTTGCGAGGATGTCCTCGGCGCGCCTGACGAGGTCATCCGAGGTGGTGGGCACACGGTCAATGTACCCTGCAGACGCGTGCTCCATCACGGGTGGGGCCTCACTTGCGGCGCTCCAGCGTCTTCACCTTCGCGGCCAGGTCGCGAACCAGCGTCGCGAGCTTGTCCAGGTCGTCCTGCTGCCGCTCGTCCACGTCCCGCAGCCCCTTCGCGTCCTCCGGTGACCAGTCCAGCTCGAACCCGAGCGGGCCCTTGAGCCGGGTGGGCGTTGCATGGAGCAGCGACCTCCACGCGATCGCCGCGACGATGTAGACGGCGACGAACACCCCGGCGAGCAGCACGGCCTTCGCGACGACCCGCGCGTCCTGCGCCGACAGCCAGCCGTCGATGACCGGCAGCTTCGGGTGATCCGCGATCTCGAACTCGAGCAGCGCGTAGACCGTCGCGGCGGAGGCGACGGCGAGCGGCAGGCGATCGAGCATCCAGTGCACCGGCGGAAGCATGGCCGCGCCGCCGGACAGAGAACCTCTCAGACTGGCACGCGCGTCGGACGGCTCGTGCGCGGGAGCCCTGCGACGCGCTCAGGAGTCCAGGTCCACCCGGATCACCAGCCGCTCCGTCGACATCGCCCGCAGCATCGAGTCGTTGACCGGGCGGCGGAGCCACCGCAGGCGCTGGTCGGGGTCGTCGTCGGGGAGGATGTGCGCGGTCCCGGTCCGCCAGCGGCGGCCGACGCGGACGCGGACGCGGGGGTCCGCCTGGATGTTCTTCACGTAGGCCGCGCCCCAACCGTGCTCGGTGACGATCCAGAAGTGGCTGCCGCGCAGGCCGTTGCCGACCGGGGTGCGGCGGGGCTGGCCGCTGCGGCGCCCGGTCGTCTCCAACACCGCGAGCGACGGTCCCGCGAGGCCGCGCTCGGCGAGGGGCCGGAAGATCGGGTTGACGAGCCGGTTGGTGACGAAGCGGGCGATCCGCCGCTTGGAGGTGCGCTGCACGCGTCGCTCCCTACCCCGCCGTCCAACCTCGTGCGCGCAAGAGCGTTGACAGGAACATGGAGCATCGACGCACCGAGCGCCCGCTTTTCCGCCCAAACCTGCGCAAAGGTTGCACCGGAGCAGGAACCGCAGGGGGCGGCCGGTAACTGTGGCGACGATGACGACGCCCCGCCGCGCCTCCTCCGACGAGCTGCAGGCGCTGTGGAAGCGCTACAGCGTCAGCGCCGACCCGCGCCTGCGCGACCGCCTGGTCCTGACGCTCGCCCCGCTCGTCAAGTTCATCGTGTACCGCAAGGTGCGCGAGATGCCCGCGCACGCCGAGGCCGAGGACTTCATCTCGGTCGGCCTCGAGGCCCTGATCCAGTCGATCGACCGGTACGACCCGGGCAAGGGCGCGACGCTCGAGCAGTACGCCTGGACGCGCGTGCACGGGGCGGTCCTCGACGAGCTGCGCCGGCAGGACTGGGCGCCGCGCTCGGTCCGCCGGTGGGAGCGCGACATCGAGAAGGCCGTCGAGGAGTTCACCGCGCTGCACACCCGCCGGCCGACGCGGGAGGAGCTGGCCGAGGCGCTCGGCATCACCGTCGCCGAGCTGCGCCGGCACCGCACGGACATCGCCCAGTCCGACGTGACGTCGCTGAACGCCGTCGTCCTCACCGACGACTCGTCGACCGCCATCGAGCAGGTCGACACGCTCGCGTCCTCCGACGACCGGCTCGACCCCGAGCACGCCACCGGCCGGACGATGGCCAAGGAGCGCTTCCGCGACGCGTTCGGCCGCCTGCCCGAGCGCGAGCGCGAGATCGCGGTCCTGCTCTACGTGAAGAACCTGACGCTGTCGGAGATCGGCGACGTCCTCGGCGTGTCCGAGAGCCGAGTCTGCCAGATCCACGGCCAGACGAAGCGGAAGCTACGCGCCGCGCTCGACGAGGACGCCGCGCTCTTCCACCTCGTCGCCTAGCGGCGCGACGGTCACCGGGATCCCGTTCAGCACCGCCGTGCCGGTCAGCGGCTCGACGAGGCGCTCGTCGGAAAGCACGTTGGAGTTCGCGTGCTCCCAGCCGTGGGGGATCGACACGACGCCGGGCATCACGTCGTCGGTGACCTCGGCCGGCAGCTCGATGGCGCCGGTGCGCGCCGCGACGCGGACCGCCTCGCCGTCCGCGACGCCCAGCCGGGCGGCGTCGTCGGGGTGGATCAGCGCGGTGCAGCGGTCCGGGCCGCTCGCCAGCATTGGCAGCCCGTTCATCCACGAGTTGTTCGAGCGCAGGTGCCGGCGGCCGATGAGCACCATGCCGCCGTCGCCGTTCGCGCGCAGCGCCGCGTGCAGGCGCTCGACGTCGGCGACCAGCGGCTCGGGCGCGAGCTCGACCTTCCCGCTCGCGGTGGCGAGGCGCTCGGGCAGCCGCGGCTCGAGCGGCCCGAGGTCGATGCCGTGCGGCGCCGCCTTCAGGTCGGCGAGCGAGAGCCCGTAGGCCCCGCCGCGCAGCATCGCGTCGACGACCCGCTCCGGGCCGCGCAGCGCGGGGTCGGGCTCGACGCCGGCGCGCCGGGCCGCCTCGGCGCCGACCATCGCGTCGAGCGCGTCGACGTCCGCGTCCGGCCCGAGGCCGGCGGCGATCCCCGTCAGCCGCAGCAGCGTCTCCCACTCGTCCGGTCCCTCCAGCGGCAGCACCGGGTCCGACCAGTTCGCGACGTTGCGGACCGCGAGGTCGTACAGCGCGATGTCGTAGTGCGCGCGCCGCAGCGGCGACGGCCCGGGGAGGATGACGTCGGCGTGGCGCGTCGTGTCGTTGAGGTAGACGTCGACGCTGACCATGAAGTCGAGCGACTCCAGCGCGGCGCGCAGCCGGCCGGCGTTCGGCGTCGAGACCACCGGGTTGCCGGCGATCGTGACGAGCGCGCGGACCTGTCCTTCGCCCGGCGTCTCGATCTCCTCGGCCAGGCACGCCACCGGCAGCTCCCCGAAGACCTCGGGGGCGCCGCGCACGCGGCTGGTCCAGCGGCCGAACCGCGCGCCGCGGCCGCTGCCGGTGCCCCGGGGCGCGTGGGCGGGCAGCGCCCACATCGCGCCGCCGGGCCGGTCGAGGTTGCCGGTGAACGCGTTGAGCACGTCGACCAGCCAGCTCGCGGTCGTGCCGAACGCCTGCGTCGTCGTGCCCATCCGCCCGTAGACCGCGGCCCGGTCGGCGGCGGCCAGCTCGCGGGCGAGGCGGCGCATGGTGCCGGCCGGGATGCCGGTCGCGGGCGCGACGGCCTCCGGCGGGAAGTCGCGCGCCAGCGCCGCGACGGTGTCCGCGCCCGCGTAGAGCGCGTCGTCGAGCGGGGCGGCGAGGCCCTCCTCCACCACGACGTTCAGCAGCGCGAACAGCAGCAGCGCGTCGGTGCCGGGGCGGATCCACACGTGCTCGTCGGCCAGCTTGGCCGTGCGCGTGCGCCGCGGGTCGACGACGACGACCTTGCCGCCGCGCTCGCGGATCGCCGCCAGCCGCCCGCGCACGTCGGGCGCGGTCATCAGCGACCCGTTCGAGACCGCCGGGTTCGCGCCGAGCATCAGCAGGTGGCTCGTCCGGTCGAGGTCGGGCACCGGCACCGCCGAGCCGCTGCCGAACATGTACGCCGCCGCGGCCTGCTTCGGGTACTGGTCGACGGTGCTCGCCGTGTAGACGTTCTTGGACCCGAGCGCCTTGACCAGCGCGCGCCCGTAGATCAGCCCGGACAGGTTGTGCGCGTTCGGGTTGCCGATGTACGTCGCGACCGCGTCGCGGCCGTGCTCGGCCTGGATCGCCGGCAGCCGCTCGGCGATCAGCGCGAACGCCTCGTCCCACGTCGCCTCGGCGAACGACCCGTCGGCCTGCCGGACCATCGGCGCCCGCAGCCGGCGCGGGTCCTCGTGCAGCTGCTTGATCGAGACGCCCTTGGGGCAGATGAAGCCCTTGGAGAAGACGTCGTCGGCGTCGCCGCGGACCTGCGTGACGGCGCCGGAGTCGTCGAGCGTGATGGCGAGGCCGCACGTCGCCTCGCACAGCGGGCACGTCCGGTAGGCGGTGCGCATGGGGCGGACGCTACTACTACACCGTTAGATCGGCCGGTCGACTTCGACGCCGGATGGTGCAAGCGTGACCTCGTCCGCGCGCACTACTTCTTGCAATCGTGATAGCGCAGTCTCGTCCGCGCACATTGCTGCGGCGTCGAAGACGCGATCCGGAACGTCTCCGTCGCTGACATTGGAGACGACCCAGGGAAGATCGAGTTCCCGCGCGAGCTGGTCGACGGGCCATTCCGCAAGCTCTCGCCTCAGCCTGGACCGTAGCTCGGTCACCTTCGACGCCGGAAAGGCGCCGCTCTCAAGGACGAGAACGCGGCCGGTCAACGTATGCGCGGCGTTCCATGCGCGCTGCGCCGCAACGTGACGCTGACGCTCGTCACCCAGCGACAGCAGCCCGCTCAGAAGCCGCGAGAACGGCTCCAGCCCGTCATAGGTCGAACGGGTCTCCGGTCCGTCGCTCTCAAGGCGGCTGATCCACGCGGCAGCGGCATGTCCGCCTCTTCCGGGCGGAAACAGTCTCCGGAATCCGAGCGCTCGGGTAGCGAGGTCCGGGAGGATCTCCGCCGGCAGGTCATTGAGGATGTCGCGAAGACGGCGCGGCTCCGCCATGGCGTCGACGACCCACCGGACCTGGGCGTTCGCAAGCGGATCCACGGAACCTTCGCCGTGCAGATATCGAAGAAGATTATGCGTGACGTACACACGGATGTGGCCCTCTACGTCAGCTTCGAGCTCTCCCCCGGGAGGGCTCGCTGCGGGTGCGACGAACAGGACCCGCAGAAGCGCTTCTGCCGCTGGAGATTGCTCGCCGGCTCGCGCCGAGAGCCGCCGCAGTTCCTGCTCGCGTTGGTCGGAGTCCGACGCGGCGCCACCCGTCAGCATCACGGCGCTTTCGCCAAGTCTTGAATGCACATCCGGCAGAAAGACGCGAAGGACGGTGAGGGCGAGCAAGTCGGCGAGGTCGACCTCGTCGCCGAGCAGCTCGAGCTGCAACGGCATCGCGTTCAAAAGGCGTCGCGTATCTCGAAGGTTTCGCAGAAGCGGCGCTGTGCTGGAAAGCACCTCTCGCCACCGGTTCGGATCCTCGATCGTGCGGGCGACACGCGAAAGGAGCACACCAAGTTCGTCGTCCAAGAGGCTGACGAGCCGCACTTGCGGAACCGGAGGCAATTCATCGACCACCTGAACGATCTTTTCGAGGTACGCGCGCCCCTCGGTCCGCGCTGCTGCTGCATCCCCGGGCGCGAGCTGCTCACCGAGCACGCGCTCCACTCGTGTGCGGTCGAACGCGAGCAGGTACACGATGTTCGGGAAGTCGCCTACAAGCTTGACGAGCCGCACTACCTCCCGAATCTCCTCAGGCGTGAGGCGGTCGAGATCGTCGATGCGAACGACGATTCGTCGACCTAGGGATCGGAGCTGTGTCGTGATCGATCGACGCTGCTGGTAGATCGAGGTTTGCGCTTGTTCGGCCGCTAGTTCGCCGACGGATCCCAGCAGCGCGCCGTAGTTGACGAGAGCGCTTCTCAACGTGGTTACGAGCCGGTCCGTCAGACCTGCGTGTTCGCCGAGCGTCGTCGCGAGCTCGGCGAAATAGCGCTCGAGAAGCTGCTCGGACGAGGAGAAGAGCCATGGGTCGAACTGCACCCGGATGGTTTCAGGCGCATCCCGCTCAAGAAGCGCGAACACCATGTTGAGCACCGAGGTCTTGCCTTCGCCCCAGGGGCCAAGGACCCCGACGACGAATCCCCCCGCAGTCGGAGCTGTGCGGACCTGTAGTGCGACCGCCTCGGCGAAGCGACCGCGCGCGAGGAAATCCTCTTCCAGTGACTGGATCGGTTCGTCGGGGCGCAGCACGACATTCGACGCCTCGAGCATTCGCTCAGCGTAGCCGCGGCGATCAGCTCTTCGATCGGCATTCAACGACCCCCGGCGCGCAGCCACGCCGCGAGCGCGGCGCCGACCTCGGCCGGGCGCTCGAGCGCGAGCAGGTGGCCGGCGCCCTCGACCACGCGCAGCTCGGCGCGCGGCAGCGTCCCCGCCAGGTGACGGGCGATCGCGACGAAGTCCGGCACGTCGCCGTCGCCGACCATGACGAGCGCCGGCGCCGCCACGTCGCCGAGGCGCTCGCTCACCGGCGGGTCGAGCTCCTCGGCCTCGGCGCCGCCGTCGCCCAGCTCGAACGCGCGTCGCTGCGCCGCCGCGACGTAGTCCTGCACGCGCGGGTCGGCGTCGCCCGCCCAGTAGCGGACGTTCAGCTCGACGGCGGCGTCGACGTCGCCGCGGGCCAGCGCGGCGTCCTCGGCGCGCACGTAGGACCGGAAGTGCTCGGACCACTCCCACGCCAGCAGCAGCGGGGCGAGCAGCGCGAGCGACCGCACCCGCTCCGGCGCGAGCGCGGCGACCTCCAGCGCGACGAGCCCGCCGAACGACGCGCCGACGAGGTCGGCCCGCTCGGCCCCCAGCCCGTCGAGCAGCGCGAGCACGTCGCCGGCGTGCGAGAACGGCGCCGGCCCGGGCGGCCGCGAGCCGAAGCCGCGCAGGTCGGGCGCGACGACCTCGTGGCCCTCGCCGTGCAGGGCCGGGACGACGCCGTCCCACATGCGGCGGTCGCACACCCCGGCGTGCAGGAGGACGGCCGTCACGCCTCGCGCTCCAGCAGCTCGCGCTCCAGCACGAGGTCGACGCCGAGCGTCTTGTAGCCGACGGTGTCGAACACGACGGTGATCTGCCCGTCCTCGACCTGGCCGACGCTGCCGCCGCCCCACTCGGCGTGGCGCACCCGGTCGCCGGCCGCGAACGGGCCGTGCTGCGACCGGCGGGCCACGCCGTCGCCGCGGCGCTCGCACACGTCGCAGGCGCCGCACGGCGGCTCGTAGTGCTCGCCGAAGTAGCCGAGCACGAACGCGCGCCGGCAGCCGTCGGTCTCGGCGTACGCCCGCATCATCTCCACGCGCGAGCGGTCGAACGCCTGGCGGTGCTCCTCGGCCTCGCCGGCCCGGTCGACCGCCTCGATCAGGTCCCGGTCGCGCTTGGCGGCGATCGCGCCGTCGTCGCGCACCTCGGCGAACCCGGCCTCCGCCAGGTGCTGGATCGCGGTCGCGAGCTTCGTGTCGCTGATCGGCAGCTCCTCCACGAGCTCGCGCGGCCGCACCGGCTCGCGGTGGACGGCGAGCGCCTGGGCGACCTGGTGCAGCTCGTCGTCCTTGACCCGGCCGGAGGCGAAGAACCGCCGCAGCCCGAGGTCCTGCGGGCGGTAGAAGAGGACGGCCTCGGCCGGCGCGCCGTCGCGGCCGGCGCGCCCCAGCTCCTGGTAGTAGGAGTCGACCGACTCGCTGACGTCGTGGTGGAAGACCCAGCGCACGTCGGGCTTGTCGACTCCCATCCCGAACGCGATCGTCGCGACCATCACGTCGATCCCGCCGCCCGACATGAACGCCTGCTGGCGCTGCTCGCGGCGCCTGGCGCTCAGCCCGCCGTGGTAGTGCTGGGCGCGCACGCCGCGCTCGCGCAGCTCACGCGCGACGGTCTCGGCGCCCTTCTTCGTCGCGCAGTAGACGATCCCCGGACCGGGCGTGGAGGCCGCCCGGTCGAGCAGCGCCCGGCGCTTGCGCCCGGCGTCCTCGTGGCGGTCGACCGCGAGGCGGATGTTCGGGCGGTCGAAGCCGCGGACGACGATCTCGGGGTCGTCCATGTCGAGCATCTGGACGATGTCGTCGCGGACCGGCGGCGCCGCGGTCGCGGTCAGCGCCAGGACCGGCGGGTGGCCGAGCGCGCCGATCGCCTCCCCGAGCCGCAGGTAGTCGGGCCGGAAGTCGTGGCCCCACTGGCTGACGCAGTGCGCCTCGTCCACCACGAACAGGCTCACGCGCGCCTGCCGCAGCTCGTCGAGCA
The DNA here is from genome assembly GCA_035940955.1 of Solirubrobacteraceae bacterium. Lineage (GTDB taxonomy): Bacteria > Actinomycetota > Thermoleophilia > Solirubrobacterales > Solirubrobacteraceae > CADCVT01. The sequence continues at coordinate 38,571 of DASZEJ010000063.1, read as the reverse complement.
CGTCGTCGTTGGCGAGCTGCTCGGGCGCGAGCAGGACGAACTCGACCTCGTCCTCCTGGGCGTCCTCGAGCACCTCGTCGCGCTGGCGCTCGGTCAGCGTGGAGTTGATGACCGCGGCCTCCTCCTCGACCGCCTCCATCTGGTCCTGCTGCAGCGCGATGAGCGGCGAGACGACGACGGTCGGGCCGTCGATGACGAAGCCGGCGAGCTGGTAGATCGCCGACTTGCCCGAGCCGGTCGACATCACGCACAGCGTGTCGCGCCCGCCCACGACGGCCTGCACCGCCTCCAGCTGGCCGGGCCGCAGCTCCTCGAACCCCAGCCGCTCGCGGGCCAGCCGCGCGATCTGTCGCTCCATATCCTCGATGGGGTGGAATCTGCCCTCTCCGAGCAGCGCCGGAACCTGCCGGACTCGCCTGGGGTGTACCTGTTCCGCGACGCCAAGGGCGGGGTCATCTACGTCGGCAAGGCGAAGTCGCTCCGCAAGCGCGTCGCGGGCCACTTCTCCAACCGCGTGACGCGGGGCGACACGCAGATGGTCGAGCTGGCCGCGGCGATCGACTTCGTGTCGGTGGCGACCGAGGCCGAGGCGCTGCTGGCCGAGCAGGAGTTCATCAAGCGGTACAAGCCGCGGTTCAACATCCGGTTGCGCGACGACAAGTCGTACCCGTACATCGCGATCTCGATGGACGAGGAGTTCCCGCGGGTGTACTTCACCCGCGAGCGGCACCGGCGCGACCGGCTGTACTTCGGCCCGTACTCCTCCGCCAAGCGGACGCGCTCGACGCTCGACACGCTCGGCAAGATCTTCATGTACCGCTCGTGCAACGGCGCGGTGCCGGGGCGGCGGTCGGGGTCGCCGTGCCTGGACTACTACATCCGCCGCTGCGGGGCGCCGTGCGTCGGCTACGTGTCGCACGCCGAGTACCGGACGGCGATCGACGGCGTGATCGCGTTCCTGCAGGGGCGGTACAAGGAGGTCGAGCGCGACCTGGAGGCGCGGATGCGCGAGGCCGCCGCGGTGCACGAGTTCGAGCACGCGGCGGTGGAGCGCAACCGGCTGCAGGCGGTGCGCGCGCTGCTCGAGCGCCAGCGGGTCGCCAACGCGTCGGTGGGGTCGGTCGACGCGGTCGGCGTGGCGGTCAGCGGCGTGGACGCGAACGCGCAGGTCTTCCAGGTGCGCGACGGCGTGCTGTCGGACCGCCAGTCGTTCTACCTCGCCAACGAGGCGTCGATGGGGGAGGGCGAGGTGCTGGAGGAGTTCCTGCTCCAGTACTACACGTCGGCTCCGTTCATCCCGCCGCAGGTCGTGATCGGGCACGAGGTGAGCGACGCGGTGGCCGCGGCGCTGAGCGAGCGGCGGGGCGGCCGGGTCGAGGTGCGCGTCGCCGAGCGGGGCGACAAGCGCCGGATCCTCGATCTCGCGACCCGCAACGCGAAGCTCGCCCTGGAGACCGAGCGGATGAAGGTCGAGCGCTCGCGCCAGCAGCGGACCGAGGCGCTCGACCGGCTGCAGCAGGCGCTCGGCCTCGACGCGCTGCCGCTGCGGATCGAGTGCTTCGACATCTCGAACCTGATGGGCACGCACACGACGGCGTCGATGGTCGTGTTCGAGGGCGGCGCGCCGAAGAAGTCGGACTACCGGCGGTTCGTGGTGCGGGGGCTGAACGAGGGGGTGCCGGACGACTTCGCGGCGATGGAGGAGGTGCTGGAGCGCCGGCTGGCGCAGTGGGAGCGCCAGCAGGACCTCTCGCCCCACGACCCCAAGCGCAACGAGTCGTTCGCGACGCTGCCGAACCTCATCGTCATCGACGGCGGCCCGGGGCAGCTGTCGGCGGGGATGCGCGCGCTGACCGCCTTCGTCGAGCGGGGCGTGACCGTGGTGTCGCTGGCCAAGCGGATCGAGGAGGTGTTCGTGCCGGGCCGCGCGTCGCCGGTCGTGCTGCCGCACGACACGCCCGAGCTGCAGCTGCTGCAGCGCGTCCGCGACGAGGCGCACCGCTTCGCGGTCACCCACCACCGGTCGCGGCGCGACAAGGCGATGACCGAGTCGGTCCTGGACGGCCTGCCCGGCATCGGGCCGACGCGCAAGCGCGCGCTGCTCAAGCACTTCGGCTCGCCGGAGGCGGTGCTCGGCGCGTCGCGCGAGGAGCTCGAGGCGGTGCCGGGCGTGCCGCCGAAGGTCGCGCGCGAGCTGCACGCGCACCTGCGGATGGAGCGGTAGGGCGCGGCCGGGATCGCCCGGCCGCGCCCGCCGCTCAGTCCGCTACTGCCCGCTGCGGTGCAGCACGTCCGTGCGGTTGGCCGTGTTGCCGTCGTTGGCGTCGACCCACAGCGCGTCGATGCGGCTGCCGAAGTGGCTGAGGCCGGTGTAGTCGCCGACGAAGTAGCCGCGCGCGAAGGGCGCGGTCCTCATGTCGAACGACGCCGGCGTCATCCGCGTCTCGTCGGCCGCGGCGAACGTCTGGCCGCCGTCGTGCGAGTGCGCGACCCACAGGTCGGTGGACAGCACCCCGTCCCCCGCGACGTCGTTGCGGAAGTCGTAGTAGCTGACCGCGACGCGGCCCGCGCCGTCGACGTCCACCGTCGCCGTGAACGCGTCCACGCCCGCCGGGGCCTGGTCGACCACGGTCGGCGCGCTCCACGTCCGCCCGCCGTCACGCGAGCGCGACAGCAGGATGTCGTTGTGGTCCGGGTCGTTGAACCGCGTGTCCATCCAGACCGCGTACAGGTTCCCGCGGGTCGCGGTGTTCGAGAAGTCCACCGCGAAGTCGGGGATGATGTCGCCCGTCCGCACGCCGACGCCCGTGTCGGGGTCGTGCACGTCGTCCACGAGCAGCCGGCTGACGTGGATCGGCTCCGCGCTCCAGGTCTGGCCCTTGTTCGTCGACCGCAGCACCGCGACGTTGTAGCCGCGCTGCTTGTCGTTGTTGGACACGCCCTGGATGAAGTTGAAGCCGTTGACCAGCGTCCCGTTCGGCAGCACCTCGACCTGGTTGCCGATCGTCTGGTTGTGGCGCCCGCGCGGGTGGAAGATCGACCGCGCCGCCTCCCACGTCACGCCGCCGTTCGTCGAGCGCGTGAACCACGCGTCCGAGTACCAGCTCAGCGAGTTCTCGTACGCCTTGCCGCTCGAGACCTCGCTCGGCGAGACGATCCGCTGCCACGTCGCGTACACGAGGTTCGCGTCGGTCGGATCGGCCGTCAGCGTCTCCTTGTCGTTGAAGTTGTTGCCGAGCGCCCGCGGGTTGTCGAACCGCAGCTCGCGCGGCGCGCTCCACGTCGCGCCGTTGTCGTTCGAGAACGCGGCGAGGATGGCGTTGCGCGCGGTCGAGTTGTCGAACCCGATCGCGATCGCGTGGACGCGGCCGGCGGGCCCGTACGAGACCCACGGGTCGGTCGCGCGCTGGTAGTCGCTCGGCCGCGGGGCGAGCGTCGTGCCCTGCCGCGCGCTCGTCGCGGTGCCGCCCGCGCAGCGCGAGAACGCCGGCGAGCTGGGCGTCCATGTCGCGCCGGCGTCGGTCGAGAACGCGTAGACGTTGCCGTGCGCGCCGCCGTCCGACCAGCGGTCCTGCTGCCAGCCGCCGACCATCACGCTGCCGTTGGTCGGGTTGACGGCCAGGTGCGGCTCCACCTCGGAGTTCGCGTAGTTGACGCTGCTCGGCCCGGCCTCGCCGGGGCCGCCGCAACCGGGCGCGAACGGGCTCGCGAGCGTCGAAGCGACGGACACCGGCCCGACGGTCAGCGGCGCCGCCGCCGCGGGCCCCGCGAGCGCCGCGGTTCCGAGCGCGGCCGCGGCCACCAGGAGTGCTGCCCTCATCCTTACCTCCTTCTCGGCGACCCGCGAAGCGCGCGCCGCCATCCCTCGAAAGGACAACACTAGTCGGCGCACACTGTGCGAAACAAGCCCTTCGCTAGGTGGCGCGCCCGCGCTCCTCGACCCAGGCGTCCAGGCGCCGCCAGCGGTCGAAGAGCCAGGCGATCCGCTCGCCGCGGTCGGCCGGGATCGTCTCCGCGGGCTCGTGCCACAGCTTGACTTCGATCGTCTGGCGCTCGGGCAGCAGGCGCCACGCCTCGGCCAGGCCGGTCGGGAACCCGGCGTGGCCCATGATCACGACGTCGGCCTCGTGCGCCGCCTCGATCGCCGCGAGCGTGCCGCCCGGCCGGGGCGCGCTGACGTGGCGCATCGCGCGGGCCACCTCGGCCTGGCGGTCGTGGCCGCCGCGCTCCAGGCGGGCGATGCCGCGGCGGCGCTGCTCCTCGCTGAAGTTCGCGCCCTCGGGGAAGATCACGACGGCCGCCGCGGCGTCCAGCTCGCGCGCCATCGCGGCGATCTCGACCTCGGTGTCGCCGCCGCGGGGGTCGACGAAGCGGTGCGGGAGGCGTGCGCCGAGGACGTCGATGAGCGGGTCGAGCTGGAGCGCCTCGTGCATGACCACGCGCGGACGGCGCCCGTGCCGGCACAGCAGCTGGTGGATGACGAGGAACGTGTCGCCCTCGCCGGCGTGCCGGCTGAGCACCACCACCGGCCGGTCGCCCTCCGACAGCGCGCGCCGCGCCTCCTCGCTCTCGTCGGTCCGCACCTCGACCCGCGCGGCCCGGGTCATCGCCCGGTAGATCCCGGACACGAAGCGGCGCATGACCTCGTAGTGCGCCTCCTGCATCGCCTCCGCCGGCAGGCGGCGACCGAACCCGCTGCGCACCCACAGCGCGAACAGCGCGAGGACGGCCTGCAGGTGGCGCGCCGCGTAGGCGACGAGCACGTACGTCGCCCGCAGCGCGCGGGTCCCGCCGAGGAACGGCCCCACGACGGCGGCAAGCAGGAACAGCAGCGGGGAGAGCGCGAGCAGCAGCACGTCGAGCACGACCACGAGCGGCGCCAGGACGAACCGCCGGACGAGCGTCGGCGGCACCCGCTTCACGACGCCTCCCGCTCCAGCCCGTCGAGGTACTCGGCCGTCGCCGTGTGCGCCCGCTCGATGTGCTCGCCCACCCGCGACATGTCGCGGTAGCGGAACTGCGAGAGGTCGGTGTAGCGCGGCGGCTCGCGCTGCCCGGTCGGCAGGACGTGCACCTCGACGTCGTCGCCCAGCGACGCGATGTCCCCGACGAACCGGTGCCGGCGCGCGATCTCGAACGCCACCAGCGCGACCTCCCACGGCCACCGCGGCGGCTCGAGCGGCCGGTCGACGCGGCCGACGTGCATGACGTAGATCGTCTCGGCGCCGTGCCCGACCGCGCGGCTGACCGGGATCGAGTTGACGATCCCGCCGTCCAGGAAGTGCTCGCCGCCGATCTCGACCGGGGGCAGGATCCCCGGCACGGCCGAGGAGGCGAGCACGGCGTCAACGATCGGCCCCGAGTCGAACCAGTGCTCGGACGCCGACTCGATCGACGCCGCGACGCACTCGAACGCCACCGGCAGCTCCTCGATCCGCTCGACCGGCAGCTCCTCGGCGAGCAGCCGGCGCAGCGCCTCGTTGTCGTGCAGGTGCGTGCGCGTGCGCGCGAGCGTCCCGAGCCGCCCGAGGACCGATCCGCCGAACACGTCGCTGCGCTCCAGCCGCGTCCACATCCCGGCCAGCCGCTCGGCCGCCGCGACCGTCGGGTCGGCCGCCACCGCCGCCCCGTTGATCGCGCCGATCGACGTCCCGACGACGAGGTCGGGCACGATCCCGCGCTCGAGCAGCGCCCGCAGCATCCCGACCTCGTGGGCGCCGAGGTGCCCGCCGCCGCCGAGCACGAACGCGACCCTGCGTGAAGGCGATCCGCGCGGCACGCCACAATGATGCCGTGGCCACCATCGACAGCCGCCGCCACGGCGAGGCGGAGGAGGGCCTGGGCACGCTCAGGGACCTCGTCGTCATCACCGGCTTCTCGGGGGCCGGGAAGTCGACGGCGATGAACGTGTTCGAGGACGCCGGCTACTTCTGCGTCGACAACCTGCCGCCCGGGATGATCCGCGGCCTGGTCGACCTGTTCAGCCACCACGGGTCCAAGGTCGAGCTGGCCGCGGTCGTCTGCGACGTGCGCGGGGGCGAGTTCTTCGAGGGGCTGCTGGAGGTGCTCGACGAGCTGCAGGAGCGCGGCGTGCCGCACCGGATGCTGTTCCTCGACGCCGAGGAGGGCGCGCTGCTGATGCGCTACAAGGCGACCCGCCGCCGGCACCCGCTCGCGGCCGTCGGCAGCGTCGCGGGCGGGATCGTGGCCGAGCGCGAGGTGCTCGCCCCGCTGCGCGAGCGCGCCCAGCTCGTCGTCGACACGACGTCGCTCTCGCCGCCGGCGCTGCGCCGCCGCGTCGTCAAGGACATGCTGCCGATCGCCCGCGAGCGCCTGACCGTGTCGTTCACGTCGTTCGGCTTCAAGCACGGCTCGCACCGCGAGGCCGACCTGATCTTCGACGTCCGCTTCCTGCCCAACCCGCACTGGGTCGACGACCTGCGCCCGCTCACCGGCCGCGACCCGCGCGTCGTCGAGTACGTCGGGCGCGACGGCAAGCTCGCGGAGCTCTACGAGCGCCTGCACGCGCTGCTCGACTTCCTCCTGCCGCAGTACGTGCTGGAGGGCAAGGCGCACCTGACGATCGCGATCGGCTGCACCGGCGGGCGCCACCGCTCGGTGGCGGTCGCCGAGCACCTCGCCGCGCGCTACAAGGGCCGCGACGGGATCGCGGTCGACGTGGTGCACCGCGACGTCGACCTCTAGCGCGGGGAGGGCGCGAGCGCGCGGCGGCGAAGTCCAGGCCCGTGCTCGACCACGTCGGCTTCGAGGTGTCCGACCTGACCCGCTCCGCGCGGTTCTACGACGCGGTCTTCTACGCGCTGGGCACCCGCCGCGCGCACCAGTCGAGCCACGCGATCGCCTACGGCGACAACGGCCCGGCGTTCTGGATCGTCGAGCGCGGCCGCAGCCCGGCGCCGGGGTACGGGCACGTCGCGCTGCGCGCCTCCGGCAAGGCGGCGGTGCAGGCCGCGCATGCGGCGGGCGTCGCCGGCGGCGGCGCGGACGCGGGCGCGCCCGGCCCGCGGCCGCGCTACGGCCGGCGCTACTTCGCGGCGTACCTGACCGATCCGGACGGCTTGCGCGTCGAGATCGTCAGCGGCGCCCGGTAGATAGGCTGCTTCGCCTCAACTGACGACTTCAGGAGGACTGAAACCCATGCCCGTACGCGTCGGGATCAACGGCTTCGGGCGTATCGGCCGCAACCTCTTCCGCGCCGCGAAGGCCGCGGGCGCGGACATCGACTTCGTCGCGGTCAACGACCTCACCGACAACACCACGCTCGGCCACCTGCTCAAGTACGACTCGATCCTCGGCCCGTACCCGGGCACCGTCGAGGAGACGGCGGAGGGGCTGCGCGTCGACGGCGACGAGCTGCGCGTGCTGGCCGAGACCGACCCCGCGAAGCTGCCGTGGGCGGACCTCGGCGTCGACGTGGTGATCGAGTCGACCGGCCGGTTCACCGACCGGGAGAACGCCTCCAAGCACATCGAGAGCGGCGGCGCCAAGAAGGTCATCATCTCCGCGCCCGCCAAGGGCGAGGACGTCACCGTGTGCCTCGGCGTCAACTTCGACCAGTACGACCCCGAGCGCCACCACGTCATCTCCAACGCCTCGTGCACGACGAACTGCCTGGCGCCGTTCGCGAAGGTCCTCAACGACACGGTCGGCATCACGCACGGGCTGATGACGACGATCCACGCCTACACGGCCGACCAGCGCCTGCAGGACCTGCCGCACTCGGACCTGCGCCGCGCCCGCGCCGCCGCGCTGAACCTGATCCCGACCTCGACCGGCGCCGCCAAGGCCGTCGGCCTCGTGCTGCCCGAGCTGCAGGGCAAGCTCCACGGCTTCGCCGTCCGCGCGCCCGTGGCGACCGGCAGCGTCGTCGACCTGACGATCGAGGCCAGCCGCGAGACGAGCGTGGAGGAGGTCAACGAGGCGATGCGCGCCGCCGCCGAGAGCGACGAGCTGCGCGGCATCCTCCAGTACACCGAGGACCCGATCGTCTCGACCGACGTCATCACCAACCCGCACTCGTCGGTCTTCGACGCCGGCCTCACGTCGGTCATCGACGGGACGATGGTCAAGGCCGTCTCCTGGTACGACAACGAGTGGGGCTACTCGAACCGGGTCGTGGAGCTGGCCCAGAAGGTCCTCGTGCCGCAGGCCGCGGCCGCCTCGTGAGGACCCTCGACGACCTGGGGGACATCGACGGCAAGCGCGTCCTCGTCCGGGTCGACTTCAACGTCCCCCTGAAGGACGGGGCGATCGCGGACGACACGCGGATCCGGGCGGCGCTGCCGACGCTGAACGAGCTGCGCGAGCGCGGCGCGCGGCTCGTGCTGGCGGCGCATCTCGGCCGCCCGAAGGACCGCGAGCCCGAGCTGAGCCTGCGGCCGGTCGCCGAGCGGACCGGGGAGCTGCTCGGCGTCGAGGTGCCGCTGGGCGCCGAGCACGACGGCGAGGTCGTGATGCTCGAGAACGTCCGCTTCGAGCCGGGCGAGACGAAGAACGACCCGGAGCTGGCGCGCCGCTACGCGTCGCTGGCCGACGTCTACGTCAACGACGCGTTCGGCGCCGCCCACCGCGCGCACGCCTCGACCGAGGGCGTCGCCCGGCTGCTGCCGAGCTTCGCGGGCCGCCTGCTCCAGCGCGAGGTCGAGACGCTCGAGGGCATCCTGCGAGACCCGGCGCGGCCGCTCGTCGCGGTCGTCGGCGGGGCGAAGGTGACCGACAAGATCGGCGTGCTGGAGGCGTTCCTGGAGCGCGCCGACGCGGTGCTCGTCGGCGGCGCGATGTGCTTCCCGTTCTTCGCCGCGCAGGGGCACTCGGTCGGCGAGTCGCTGTGCGAGCGCGAGGGGATCGACCCCGCGCGCGAGGTGATGGGCGACCCGAAGCTCGAGCTGCCGGTCGACCTCGTCCTCGGCCGCGAGTTCAGCGCGGACACCGAGCGCCGCGAGCTGGACGGGGTCGACGTCCCCGGCGGCTGGATGGGCCTCGACGTCGGCGCCCGGACCGCCGAGCGCTACGCCGAGCGCATCGCGACCGCGGGCACCGTGTTCTGGAACGGGCCGATGGGCGCGTTCGAGCTCGAGCCGTTCGCCAGCGGGACGCGCGCCGTCGCCGAGGCGGTCGCACGCGCGCCCGGGACGACCGTGGTCGGCGGCGGCGACAGCGCCGCGGCGCTCGCCCAGTTCGGCCTGGCCGGCGAGGTGACGCACCTGTCGACGGGCGGCGGCGCGTCGCTCGATCTGCTCGAGGGCAGGCCGCTGCCCGGGGTGGAGGCGCTCCGATGAGCGCCCGCACGCCGTTCGTCGCCGGCAACTGGAAGATGCACAAGACCGCCGCCGAGGCCGAGGCGTTCCTCGCCGCGCTCGGCGGCCGCTCGTTCGACGGCGTCGAGGTCGCGGTCTGCGTGCCGTTCACCTCGCTCGCGGCGGCCAAGCGGGCCGCGGGCGGGAGCGTCGGGGTCTACGCCCAGAACATGCACGAGTCCCCGAGCGGCGCGTTCACCGGCGAGGTGTCCGCGCCGATGCTCGCGGAGATCGGCATCGACGGCGTCGTCCTCGGGCACTCGGAGCGGCGGCAGTGGTTCGGCGAGACCGACCGCGCCCTCCAGCGCAAGGTCCCTGCCGCGCTGGAGAGCGGCCTGACCCCGATTCTGTGCGTCGGCGAGACCGAGGAGGAGCGCGAGCGCGGCGACACCGAGCGCAAGCTGCGCGCGCAGGTGCAGGAGGGCCTCCACGACGTGCCGGCCGAGCGGCTGCACGAGGTCGTCATCGCCTACGAGCCGATCTGGGCGATCGGGACCGGCAAGGTCGCGACGCCCGAGCAGGCGCAGGAGGCGTGCGCGTTCTGCCGCGCGCTCGTCGCCGACCGCTCGCGCGAGGCGGGCGAGCGCATCCGCGTCCAGTACGGCGGGAGCATGAAGCCCGGCAACGCGGCCGAGCTGCTCGCGCTGCCGGACGTGGACGGCGGGCTGGTCGGCGGGGCGTCGCTCGACCCGCACGACTTCCTGGCGATCGTCGATGCCGTTCGGTAGCGCCGCGCTCGTCGTCCTCGACGGGTGGGGCCTCGCCCCGCCCGGCCCCGGGAACGCGGTCGAGCTCGCCGAGACGCCGGTGTTCGACGGGCTGTGGGCGCGCTTCCCGCACACGACGCTGACCGCGTGCGGCGCGGCGGTCGGGCTGCCCGAGGGCCAGATGGGCAACAGCGAGGTCGGCCACCTGAACCTCGGGGCGGGGGCGATCGTCAAGCAGGACCTCGTGCGGATCAACGAGGCCGACTTCGGCGAGAACGAGGCGCTGGTCGCCGCGATGCGCGACGCGCCCCGGCTGCACCTCGTCGGCCTCGTGTCCGACGGGGGCGTGCACTCGTCGCTCGAGCACCTGGAGCGGCTGGTCGCCCTGGCGGGCCGGCTCCAGGCCCCCGACGTCGTCGTCCACGCCTTCACCGACGGCCGCGACACCTCGCCGACCAGCGGGGCGGGGTTCCTGGCGCGGGTGGAGGCGTGGGACGGCGCGCGGGTGGGGAGCGTCGTCGGGCGCTACTACGGGATGGACCGCGACCGGCGGGCCGAGCGCACCGAGAGGGCGCGCGCGCTGCTGGTCGAGGGCGCGGCCGACCACCGCGCCCCGAGCGGCGAGGCGGCGGTGCGGGCGGCGTACGAGCGCGACGAGACCGACGAGTTCATCGCGCCGACGGCGGTCGGCGAGGACGCCCGGATCCGGCCGGGCGACAGCGTGATCACGTTCAACTTCCGCCCCGACCGCATGCGCCAGATCGTCACCGCGCTCGCGCCCCACGCCGCGCGGCTCACGACGCTGACCGAGTACGAGGAGGGCTGGCCGTACCCGGTCGCGTTCCCGCCGGCCCGGCCCGCGGAGACGCTGGCCCACGTCCTCGCCGAGCGCGGCGACCGCCAGCTCCACGTGGCCGAGACCGAGAAGTACCCGCACGTCACGTACTTCTTCAACGGCGGCGAGGAGGAGCCGTACCCCGGCGAGGACCGCCGGCTGGTGCCGTCGCCGCGCGACGTGCCCACGTACGACCACAAGCCGGAGATGAGCGCCCGCGAGGCGGCGGACGCGTTCGTCGCCGGCTGGCGGGAGCGCGAGCCGCGCTTCGGGATAATCAACTTCGCCAACCCGGACATGGTCGGCCACACCGGCTCGATCCCGGCGGCGGTCGCCGCCTGCGAGGCCGTCGACGCGTGCCTGGCCGACGTGGTGCGCGCGGTGACCGAGAGCGGGGGCGTGTGCGTCGTCACCGCCGACCACGGCAACGCCGACGAGATGCTCGAGCCCGACGGCTCGCCGGACACGGCGCACTCGCTCAACCCGGTTCCGTTCGTGGTCACCGCGGAGGGCGTGCGCCTGGACGGCGAGGGCATCCTCGCGGACGTCGCGCCGACCATCCTCGCCCTGCTGGGCATCGAGCAGCCGGCGGCGATGACGGGCCGGTCGCTGCTCGGCTGACGACCGGTCTGCGACCGGTCGCGAGCAGTGGCCGCGAGAGGTCCGGTCAGCGCCAGCGCGCGTACGTCTCGGCGACCCACCGCACGCCGCGGCGGTCGCGCACCGCGTCCATCCGCTCGCGCCACCGCGGCGGGACGTGCTCCGGGTGCCACGGGCCCTCGGGCGGCAGGACCAGCGGGTAGAGCAGCGCGGCGGCCGCCACGTCCGCGACGCTCAGCGCGCCGCCGCACAGGAACGCGCGGCCGTCCAGCTCGGCCTCCAGCCGGTCGAGCGCCACCAGCACCTTCTCCTCGGCGGTCCGCGCCCGCTCGACGCTGCGGACGCCGAAGCGCACGTCGAGCCCGCGCACCATCGCGGCGGCGGCGACCCCGGCCGTCGCGGGCGTCACCCACGGCATCAGCTCGCGCGCCGCCTCGTCGAGCGCGTCCGGGTCGGCGATGAGGTCGTGGTAGACGAGCCGCCGCACGTAGGCGCCGGCGTGCTCGTCGAACCAGTCCTCCAGGGCGAGGGCGCGCTCGCGCTCGGCGGGGTCGGCCGGAAGGAGCGGCGGGTCGGGGAACCGCGCCTCCAGCGCCGCGAGGATCGCGGTCGAGTCGCCGATCGCGCGCCCGTCGAGCGCCAGGACCGGCACCGTGGCGTGCGCGCCGCGCGTGAGGACGAGCGCGACGAGCGGGTGCACGCCGTTCAGCAGCGCGCGCCGCCGGTGCGGGACGCGCTTGCGGTCGAGCGCCCAGCGCACCTTCTCGCTGTAGTGCGAGACGGGGACGTGCCACAACGTGACGGCCGGCACGGCGTTGACGCTACCGCGGCGCGGGCCGGCTCAGCCGATCCGGACGCGCCGGCGCACCAGGGTGCGGCCGAAGCGCACGGTCAGCGTGGCGCGCCGCGCGCGCGTGCGGCGGGCGCGCAGCAGCGCGCGGAAGCGGCAGTCGGGCCGGACGCCGGCCCGGCGGACGCGCCGGCCGACGCTGACGAGGACGGTCCCGCGGCACGGCCGCCCGAGGACCCGGCCGGTCACGACGAACGTCCGCCGGCCGCGGCGGCGCACGCGGACGCGCAGGCCGGAGCTCGCGCCGGCGCCGGAGCCCCCCGCCGCGGGACCGCCCGGCCGCGGCGGCGCGCCCATCTGCGCGACCAGCCCGCCGAACGCGGCGAACGCCGGCTTGCGCGAGTAGTCGTCGCGCAGCAGCCCGACCGCCGCGAACAGGTCCGACCCGTCCGAGTCGTTGTCGCGCAGGTTGAAGTACCGGTAGTCGGTGACGCCCAGCTCGCCCGACCACCGGTGGACGGCCTCGAGCGTCGAGCGCAGGTCGGCGACCTGCGCCTGCTCCGAGCGCCCGAGGTTCGTCGCGTAGCCGTTCTCGCTCACCCACGCGGCGACCTCCGGCCCCAGCCCGGCCTTCGGCAGGTAGCAGTGCCGCAGCAGCGTCAGCGCCTCGACGACCTCGTCGCCCGCGGTGCGGCCCGCCATCGGCGCGGGCGGCCAGACGAGCCCGGGATAGACCTGCAGGCCGACGTAGTCGAGCGCCGCGCGGAACTCCGGGGTCGCCTTCGCCCCGACCTGCTCCCAGAAGCGCCGGTCGCTGTCGGGCTTCCAGCGCCACATCACCGAGAAGCCGAGCTGCACGTCGGGCCGGCCGATCGCGTCGAGCTCGGCGCGGGCGGCGACCATGCCGCGGACGAGCGCGTCGATCACCCCGGCGTACGCGCCGTCGGACGTGTTGCGCGAGCCGTCGAAGTTCGCCTCGTTGGTGATCGACAGCGCCGTGAGCGCCGGGCGCCGGCCCAGCTCGCGGGCGACCGCGCGGACGTAGCGCTCCCACGCCTCCAGGTCGCCCTCGCTCCCCTCCGGCGGGTGGTACCGGACCTGCGACTCGACCTCGAACCCCGCCGCCGCGTAGTGGTCGACGTAGCCGGCGAAGCGCCTGATGCCCTCGTCGCCGTCAGCCCAGAACAGCCGGTTCATGCGCACGACGAGCGCCCGGCCGCCCGGACGCAGCTCGCGCAGCGCGGCGAGCGCCTTCCCCTCGTCCTCCGGCGCGACGCTGCCCTGCGCGCCGCCGACGCTGCCCGCCGCCCGCGGCGTGATGCCGAAGCGGACGGGCTGCTCGGGCCTCGTGACCGGCGGCGGGTCGGCGGTCAGGCAGTTCGGGTCGCTCTGCTGCGCGGTGGCGGGGGAGGGGGCGGCGACGAGCGCCGCGAGCGCGCCGCCGAGCAGGAGCGCCTTCCTCACGAAGCGAAACGTACCGCCGCGCCTCTAGCATCGCGCCGCATGGACGCCCCCGACCTCGAGGTGCTCGACCGCGTCCAGCGGCGCGTGCTGTGGCTCGCCACGGCGATCGTCCACCACGCCAACCGCGTGCGGCCGAACCCGTCCGGGATCAAGGTCGGAGGGCATCAGGCGTCGAGCGCGTCGATGGTGTCGCTGATGACCGCGCTGTGGTTCGCGTTCCTGCGCGCGCCGGACCGGGTGTCGGTCAAGCCGCACGCCTCGCCGGTGCTGCACGCGATCAACTTCCTGCTCGGCCGGCTCGACGCGTCCTACCTGCCGCGGCTGCGCGAGTTCGGCGGGCTGCAGTCCTACCCGAGCCGCTCGAAGGACCCCGACCCGGTCGACTACTCGACCGGCTCGGTGGGGATCGGGGCGACCGCGGTCGTGTGGGGCGCGATCGCGCACCGGTACGTCGCCGGGCACTTCGACGTGCCGGTCGGCGGGCGGCAGATCGCCCTGCTCGGCGACGCCGAGCTGGACGAGGGCGCGGTGTGGGAGGCGATCGCCGACCCGACCGTGCCGAAGCTCGGCGAGGTGCTGTGGGTGGTCGACCTCAACCGGCAGTCGCTCGACCGCGTCGTGCCCGACATCGCCGCCGGGCGGCTGGCCAGCATGTTCGAGGCCGCCGGCTGGCACACCGAGATGGTCAAGTACGGGTCGCGGCTGCGCGAGCGGCCGGAGCTGCGCGAGCGCATCGACGCGATGCCGAACGAGGAGTACCAGCGGCTGCTGCGCGCCGACGCGGCGTCGCTGCGCTCGCGGCTGGGCGTCGACACGTCCGACCTCTCCGACGGCGACCTGCTCGCGACGTTCCGCGACCTCGGCGGCCACGACCTGAGCGCGCTGCTGGAGGGCTACGCGCGCGCCGACGCCGTGCGCGACCGGCCGAGCGTCGTCTTCGCCTACACGATCAAGGGCTGGTCGCTGCCGATCGAGGGCCACCCCTCCAACCACTCGGCGCTGCTGTCGAACGCCCAGTTCGCCGCGCTGGCCGAGCAGCTCGGGACCGACCCGGAGGACCCGTGGCGCCCGTTCGAGCCCGGTTCGCCGGAGGCCGAGCTGTGCGCGCGGGTGGCGGGCGAGCTCGAGCGCGAGCCGCCGCCGGCGGTGGAGCCGCCGCCGCTGCCGCCGCAGTTCTCGCGCGGCCACAGCGGCCGCGAGTCGACCCAGCAGGCGTTCGGGCGCTTCTTCGTCGACCTCGTCCACGAGGCGCCGGAGGCCGCGGCGCGCGTGGTGACGGTGTCGCCCGACGTCGCCTCCTCCACCAACCTCGGCGGCTGGATCAACCACTCGGGGATCTGGTCGCCGGGCGAGCGGATCGACTGGTTCGCCGATGACCCGGACACGCTGGTGCGCTGGCGCGAGAGCGACCACGGGCGCCACGTCGAGCTGGGGATCGCCGAGGTCAACCTCGTCGGGCTGCTCGGCGAGCTGGGGGCGACGTGGAGCCGCGACGGCCAGCCGCTGCTGCCGGTGGGGACGATCTACGACCCGTTCGTCACGCGCGCGCACGAGCCGTGGTCGTTCGGCATCTACGCGGGCGGCCAGTCGATCCTCGTCGGGACGCCGTCGGGAGTGACGCTCGGGCCGGAGGGCGGCGCGCACCAGTCGGTGGTGACGCCGTCGATCGGCATCGAGCAGCCGGGGTGCGTGTCGTGGGAGCCCGCGTTCGGGCAGGACTTCGAGTGGGCGTTCCTGCACGCGCTGTCGCGGCTCGGCCGCCCGGACGGCAGCGCCGCGTACTTCCGCCTGTCGACGCGGCCGGTCGACCAGTCGCTCGCGGGGGACCGCTCGCGCGAGGACGTGCTGGCCGGCGGCTACGTGCTGCGCAGCGGCGGCGCCGGGGTGACGATCGTCGCCGTCGGGGCGCTCGTCCCGGAGGCGGTCGCCGCCGCCGAGGAGATCGACGCCGAGGTGGTCGTCCTGTCGAGCCCCGACCTCGTCTTCCGCGCCCTCCAGGCCCGCCGCGGCCTGCGCGACGGCGACGACGCGATCCTCGACCGCCTCTTCCCCGAGCCCCGCCCGCTCGTGACGCTGCTCGACGGCCACCCCCACACGCTCGCGTTCCTGGGCGGCGTCCACGGCGTCCCGGTGTCCTGCCTCGGC
Organism: Solirubrobacteraceae bacterium; assembly: GCA_035940955.1. Classification (GTDB taxonomy): domain Bacteria; phylum Actinomycetota; class Thermoleophilia; order Solirubrobacterales; family Solirubrobacteraceae; genus CADCVT01. The sequence continues at coordinate 22,713 of DASZEJ010000063.1, read as the reverse complement.
GTCACCGAGTTCGGCCAGTCCGGCGACATCGGCGAGCTGTACGCCTACCACGGCATCGACGCCGAGACCGTCGTCGGAGCGGCGCTGGACCTGGCCGGGTAGCGCCGTTGACGCTCCTCCCGACAGTGTGAGAAGCTCCACATAGTCAACGAAGTTTGGGGGTGCGGGATGGTCCGCCGCTACGAGGTGGTCCTCGACGGGATCGACGTCTCGGACGAGGAGGACGCGGAGCTCGAGCGCACGATCCAGGGCGTGGTGCGCGACTTCCTGGCGTCGCGCCAGGACTACGGCGGCAGTGCTGCCGGCCAGCTCGAGATGATCACCGACCCGGAGGAGCTGCGGGCGCGGTTCAGCGAGGTCCCGCCCGGCGGCAGGACGGGCGGCATCTGGGCCGGGCCGGAGCTGCGGCAGGCGTAGTGCCCGACCGGGCCTCGCCGGCCCTCTGCCCGAGCGCGCGCTGCGAGCCCGGCGCGCTGCTCGTCGGCGTCGTCAACCCGGACGGCGCGGTCGGCTACGTGCGGCCGGCGCCCGAGGTCGACGAGGCGTTCGTCGAGCGCGCCCGGGCGCGCGGCCGGCCGGAGACCGCGTTCCGCTTCGCGCAGCCGTGCGCCGAGAGCGGGTGCGGCTACTGGGACGGCGGCTGCCGTGTCGCGAGCATGGCGGTGGAGGCGTTCGCGGACGCCGACCCCGACCACCTGCCGCGCTGCGGCATCCGCCCCGCGTGCCGCTGGTTCCGGCAGGAGGGCGCGGCGGCGTGCCGCGCGTGCGCGCTCGTCGTGACCGACGTCGTCTAGCCCGGGGGCACGACCCCGTCGACCCACTCCGGCAGGCCGCCGAGGAACCGCGGGTCGATCGTGTGGGCGATCGGCGACTCGTGGTAGGTGACGTCGGCGCCGGCGGCCTGCAGGCGGTCGCGGGCGGCGCGGCCGAAGTCGACGGAGATGATCTCGTCGTGGGTGCCGTGGCCGATCGCGACGGGGAAGCCGGGCGGGACGTCGTCGCGCATCCGCCAGCCCTCGACCGTCGGGACGAAGCCGCTGAGCGCGACGATCCCCGCGGGCAGCGGGCGGCCCTCGCCGAGCCCGGTGGCGTATGCCATGACGCTGCCCTGGCTGAAGCCCCCCAGGACCGTCCGGCTCCAGTCCAGGCCGAGGCCGTCCAGGAACGCCGTCAGCGCTCCGAACCCCTGCGCGAACGTCGCCGGGTCGGGGTGGCCGACGCGCCGCACGGCGTACCAGTGCCGGCCGCCGGGCGGCAGGTGCAGCGGCCCGCCGGGGGCGACGCCGAGCAGCCGCCGCCGCGGGTCGAGCACGTCGAGGAGCGGGAAGAGGTCGTCCTCGCTCGTCCCGCGGCCGTGCATGAGGACGAGCGCGCCCTGGGGCTCGCCCGCCGCGGGGCGGAGGCGGTGGGGGAGGACGCCGGCCGCGTCGCTCACGCGGCCGCGCGCGGGTTGGCCAGCGGCGTCAGCTGCGCCTCGAGCCGCTCGCGCAGGTGCTCGTGCTGCGGCGGCAGCTTGAGCGCCTCGCCGAGGCGCTCCACCGGCTCGTCGGCGTGGAAGCCGATGTCGCGCGTCGCCAGCTCGAACAGGACGCCGGCGGGCGTCCGGAAGTAGACCGAGTGGAAGTAGGTGCGGTCGCGCATCGGCGTCGGGCGCGCGCCCGCCCGCGCGACGCGCTCGCGCCACGCCGCCAGCTCGCCGTCGTCGGCCGCGTTCCACGCGACGTGGTGGACGCTCCCGGCGCCCTCGACGCCCGGCTCGGCGGGTGCCGGGTCCCACGCGATCCAGCCGCGCCGCTCGCCGCCCGCGGCGACCCAGCGGCCCTCGCCGTCGCGCTCCATCGCGAGCGCCTCGAGCTGCGGGGCGGTGGCGGCGACGCCCTCGTCCGCGGCGTACGCGCGCACGCCGTCGAGGCCCTGCAGGGCGTGCTCGGCCGGGACGTCCGGCGCCTGCGCGACGAGCGGCGCGTCCGGCGCGCCGGTGACCGCGAAGACGTTCGTCAGGCCCTCGGGGTCGTCGAAGCGCAGGCTCGCCTCCCCGCGCTCGACGGCGACCCCCGCCGCCGCGAGGCGCCGCTCCCAGAACGCGAGCGCGTCCGCCGACCCCACGCGCCACCGCACGGTGTGGACCATCCCCGCGCCGGGCCGGCCGGGGCGGGCGTCCGGGAACTCGAAGAACGTCATGATCGAGCCGGGCCGGCCGCGCTCGTCGCCGTAGTAGAGGTGGTAGGCCTGCGGCCGGTCGAAGTTGACCGTCTTCTTCACGAACCGCAGCCCGAGGAGGCCCGCGTAGAAGCCGAGGTTGCGGGGCGCGTCGGCCGTGATCGCCGTGACGTGGTGCAGCCCCTCGAGCCTCATGTCCGTCACGGTAGCGCGTCGATGATTGCGTGTGCAACAATGGCGGCGCCCGACCGCAGCCGGTGCTACGGTCGCGACCGAACCCGATGGCGTCCATCTCGAACGAACCACGACCCCTCGACGCCGTCGAGCTGAGGGCGTGGCGCGGGCTGCTCCGCGCGCACGGGCTGCTCGTCAAGCGCCTCGACGCGGAGCTCGAGGCCGAGCACGGGCTGCCGCTGACGTCGTACGAGGTCCTCGTCCACCTCGCCGACACCGACGGCGGGAAGATGCGGATGTGCGACGTCGCCGAGTCGGTGCTGCTCAGCCGCAGCGGCCTCACCCGCCTCGTCGACCGCCTGGAGCGCGACGGGTACGTCGAGCGCGTGTCCTGCGCCGACGACGCGCGCGGAGCCTACGCCCGCCTCACCGACGCCGGGCGCGCGAAGGTCGAGGCCGCCTCGACCACGCATCTCGAGGGCATCCGGGCCCACTTCCTGGCCCACTTCTCGCCGAGCGAGCTGGCGCTGCTGGCCGAGGCGTGGGAGCGGGTCGCCGCCGCGGCCCCCGCGCCCGGCGCGCCGGCCTGCTCGGCCTAGCGCTCGCGCGCCTCCGGCGCCCTCCGGCGCGCCCCTCGGGCGCCCTCCCGCGCGCCCTCGCGCCGCTCCCTCCGGCGCCTCCCGGCCCGCATTTCGCACACGCAAAGACTTGACAACCTGGGACTGAGATTTCTATACTCTCGCCGGAGCAGTAAACCGCGTACCCACAGGAGGAGACATGGCGCTTGTCCGCTGGGAGCCGGCCCGAGAGCTGCAGTCGATTCAGCAGGAGATGAACCGGCTCTTCAACACCTTCTTCGACACGCCCGCGGGCGGCGAGAGCACCGGCCGCCGCTGGGTCCCGGCGATGGACCTCGTGGAGACCGACGACCACTTCGTGCTGCGGGCCGACCTGCCCGGCCTCGACCAGGGCGACGTGAGCATCGAGGTGCACGACGGCGTCCTCACCGTCTCGGGTGAGCGCAAGTACGAGCACGAGGCCAAGAAGGACGGCTTCTACCGCCTGGAGCGCGGCACCGGCCAGTTCAGCCGCAGCCTGACCCTGCCCGACGGCGTCGACCCCGACGCGATCGCGGCGTCCTTCGAGAAGGGCGTCCTCGAGGTCCGCATCCCGAAGCCCGAGCAGCGCAAGCCGCGCCGCATCGAGATCGGCGGCACCTCGACCAGCGCCGCCGACCGGCCGGCGATCGAGGGCTCGGCGTCCGAGCAGGCCGAGGCGAACGGCCGCACCGCGGTCACCGCGTAGAGCCCGGCCGGCTCCTATCGTGGGGCGGCGTGCCCGCCGCCCCACTCGAGATCGTCGCGCGCGACCCGCACACGCGGGCGCGCGCCGGCCTGCTGCGGACCGCCCACGGCACCGTCCGCACGCCGGCGTTCGTCCCGCTCGCCACCAAGGCCGTCGTCAAGGGGCTCGAGGCCCGCGAGGTCGAGCAGCTCGGCTACGACATGGTGCTGGGGAACACGTTCCACCTGTTCCTCGAGCCCGGCCACGACCTGATCGCCCGCTTCGGTGGCCTGCACGACTTCATGGGCTGGGACCGCCCGATCGTCACCGACTCGGGCGGCTTCCAGGTCTTCAGCATGGGCCACGGCACGGTGGCCGACGAGGTCAAGGGCCGCGCCCCCTACGGCGGGGAGCGCGACGGCGCGGTGCTGAACATCGAGGAGGAGGGCGTCACCTTCCGGAACCCGCGCAACGGCGCGCGGGTCTTCATGGGCCCGGAGACGTCGATGGAGGTCCAGGCCCGGCTCGGCTCGGACCTCGCGCTCGTCTTCGACGAGTGCACCCCGTTCCACGTCGACCGCGACTACACGGCGCGCTCGACCGAGCGCACCCACCGCTGGCTCGACCGCTGCCTGGCCTGGCACGCCGAGCACGGGCCGGAGGACCAGCTCGTCTACGGCATCGTGCAGGGCGGGGTGTACGAGGACCTGCGCGTCGAGGCCGCCCAGGCGGTGGCCGCCCGCGGCACGCCGGGCATCGCGATCGGCGGCTCGCTCGGCGCCGACAAGGACCAGATGCACCAGGTGGTCGACTGGACGACCGCCGCGCTGCCCGAGGACCGCCCGCGCCACCTGCTCGGCATCGGCGAGGTCGACGACCTCATCCGCGGGGTGGAGCTCGGGATCGACACGTTCGACTGCGTGACGCCGACGCGGCTCGGCCGCCACGGCTCCGTCCTCGTCCCCGAGCCCCCGCGCTGGCGCGTCGACCTGACCGCCGCGCGCTTCAAGGAGTCCAGGGAGCCGATCGAGGACGGCTGCCCGTGCCCGGCGTGCGCCGCCGGCCTGAGCCGGGGCTACCTGCGCTACCTGGCCAAGAACCGCGAGCTCACCGGGGTCCGGCTGCTCAGCCTGCACAACCTCGTCTACGTCGCGCGGCTCATGCGCGACCTGCGCGAGGCGATCGCGGACGGGACGCTCGCCGAGGTCGCCGCCCGCCTGCGCGGCGGAGCGGCGCCGCGCCAGGTTGCGGTCAGCCCGTCGGAGCGCCCTGCTCCGACGGCTGCGGCGTCGTGAGCTCGGTCCGCTCGCGCTCGGCCATCCGCACGATCTCGGCCACGCCGGCGCGCCGCTGCTGCCACTCGACGAGCGGCTGGGCCACCGAGCGCAGGTAGATCAGCGGCCGCAGCGACCGCGGCACGACGACGTGCCGCGCGCGGCGCCCGACGCCCTCGACGATCGCGTCGCCCACGTCCGCGACCGGCGCCCAGCGCGCGAACGCCCCGCCGAGCCGCTCGCGCCCGGCGCGCGCCGAGTCGCGGTCGAACCCGCGCCGGACCATGTCGGTGTCGACGAACGAGAAGTACGCGACGCCGACCTTCGTCCCGGTGTGCGCGACCTCCAGGCGCAGCGCGTCGCCGAACGCCTCGACCCCCGCCTTGGACGCCGAATACGCAGCCATCATCGGCGTATGGACCAGCGCGGAGGCCGACGAGACGATCAGGACGTAGCCCCTGCGGGCCGTCACGTGGGGCAGCGCGGGGCGCACCGTGCGAAAGACGCCGAGCAGGTTGACCTCGATCGTGCGGTCGAACGCCGCCGGGTCGATCGAGCCCACCGTGCCGTTCGCGGCGACGCCCGCGTTGGCGATGACGACGTCGAGCCCGCCGAAGCGCTCGACCGCGCCCGCGACGGCGTCCTCCATCGACGCGGCGTCGGCGACGTCCGCCTCGCACCACCACGCCCGCTCGCCCAGCTCCGCGGCGCGCCGCTCGAGCTGCTCGGGCTCCAGCCCGACGAGCGCGACCGACGCGCCGAGCGCGTGCAGCCGCCGGGCCGCCTCGAGCCCCAGCCCGCGGGCGGCGCCGGTGATCAGGACGGTGCGTCCCGCGACGTCGTAGCGCTCCCTCGACACGGCGCCGGACGCTAGCGAAAGTCCCCGCGCGAGGCCCTTGGGCACTAGACTCGCCATTTTCGCGCATCGCGAGCGTTATGGACGACGCGGCGCGGTGCCGCACCACATGAACGACGGGGCAACCTTCACTGCACAGCTCACCGGCGGCGTGCGCCGCTTGGCTGCGCTCGCGCACTCGGTCCGGGACGAGGACACGGTGCTGCGCGCGCTGCGCTACGAGCTCTACTACGCGCTCGACGTCGACGACGTTCGCTACGAGCAGCGACCCGACCCGACGTGGCCGTCGCTGCCGCTGATCGTCGACAACCGCCGCCGCGGCGTGCTCGTCTTCGTCACCCACCCTCCCAGACGGCTGACCGAGGACGAGATCGACGCCGCCGCCGCGCTCATCGAGACCGCCGCCGCCGTCCTCGCGCTGCTGGAGGCCCGCCACGCCGCGCGCATCGACTCGCTCACCGGCGCCCTGAACCACGGGGCGATGCTGGCGCGGCTGGAGGAGGAGATCGACCGCTGCCGGCGCTACCGCACCGGCCTGGCGTGCCTGCTGATCGACCTCGACGACTTCAAGTCGATCAACGACCGCTGGGGCCACGCGACCGGCGACTCGGTGCTCCGCCAGGTCGCGATGCTGCTGCGGACCGAGTTCCGCGCGCACGACCAGGTCGCCCGCTACGGCGGCGACGAGTTCGTCGTGCTGCTGCCGCACGCCGTCGGGCCGCGGGCGGAGATCGCCGCCCGCCGCGCGCTGCGCCGCCTGCGCGACATCCACGTCGTCACCGACGAGGGCCGCCAGCCGCTGAGCGCCTCGATCGGCCTCGCGGAATGGGCCGAGCCGGAGACCCCGGCCGAGCTGCTGGCCAAGGCCGACCAGGCGCTGCTGGCCGGCAAGCGCGGCGGCAAGGACCAGCTGCGCACCGCCTCCGGGGAGTGGCCGTGGGAGGAGCCGGCCCCCGAGGTCCCTAACGAGCCCGCGCCGGCGGGCTAGCACGAACCCGCCGGCCTACCGCGTGTTGTCGTCGACGAGCCGCTTCATGGCGTCGACGGACTGCGGGACGTCCTCGCGCTCCACGTCGCGCAGCTGCACCCCGCCGCCGCCCGACGCGAGCGCCAGGTAGATCGCGACCGCCGCCGCGGCGGTCAGGGCGAGCAGCAGGAAGGTGGCGAGCGCCCGGCGCGCGCGGCTGGGCCCGCGCGCCGCCGCCGGCGCCGCCGCGGCCCCCGCCGGGAGCGCCGTCGCCGGCGGCCCGGCGGCCGGCTGCAGGCGGCGCGGGCGGCGCGCCTGCTCGGTGGCCGGCCCGGCCAGGCGGGTGGCGAGCGTCTCGTCGGCCGCGAGCACCGACGTGCGCGTGGTCGCGTCCTCGTCGTCGAGCGTGTGGCCGGCGGCGCCGGCCGACAGCGCCTCGCGCAGCTCGTCGGCCGTCGCGTAGCGGTGCTCGGGCTCGATCTCGAGCGCCCGCGCCACGGCCTGCGCGACGCCGTGCGGGATCGCCGGGTCCAGCTCGTCGAGCACCGGCGGCACCTCGCGCTGCTGCTTGAGGGCGAGCTCGGTCAGCGACTGGGCCTCGTACGGCAGCCGCCCGGACAGGAACTGGTAGGCCACGACGCCGAGCGAGTAGATGTCCGACCGCGCGGTCGCGTCGTCTCCGGCCGCCTGCTCGGGCGCGAGGTACGCGGCGGTGCCGAGCACCGCGCCGACCTGCGTGATCCGCGAGACGGTGTCGCTGGCCGCCTTGGCGATCCCGAAGTCGGCGAGCTTGACGACGCCCTCGTCGCTGCGCAGCAGGTTCCCGGGCTTGACGTCGCGGTGGACGACCGAGTGGCGGTGCGCGTGCTCCAGCCCGCGGCAGGCCTGGTTGAGGACGAACAGCGCCTCCTCGACCGCCAGCCGGCCGCTGTCGCGCAGCAGCTCGGCGCCGGACTGGCCGCGGATGTACTCCATGACGATGTAGTGGCGCCCGCTCGCCTCGTCGAGCCCGAAGTCGAAGACCTGCACGATGTTCGGGTGGACGAGCTGCGCGGCCGCGAGCGCCTCGCGGCGGAAGCGCGAGACGAACTGCGGGTCCTCGGCCAGGTGCTCGGCGAGCAGCTTGACCGCCACGTCGCGCTCCAGCCGGCGGTCGAACGCGAGCTGCACGGTCGACATGCCGCCCAGCCCGAGCCGCTCGCCCAGCTCGTAGCGCCCCGCGATGACCTGCCCGTCCGCCATCAGCGGCCCTTGTCGCCCTTCTTCGCCTGCCCCGGCGGGACGAAGCCCGACTCGGGCGCCGTCGACCCGCCGGTCTCGTCCTCGGGGACCGTCTCGGCCGGCGGCTCGGTCTGCGGCGGCTGCGTCTCCGTCTGCGGCGGCTGGGTCTGGGTCTCGGGCTGCGTCTCGGTCTCGGTCGTCTCCGGCACCGTCTCGGGGACGGTCTCCGGCGCGGTCTCGGTCGTCTCGGCCGTCTTCGGCCGGTTGTCGCGGCACTCGCCGGGGGCGATGGCCTCCAGGTGCTCCGCGCCCTCGGCCAGCCGGCGGCGCAGCCCGCGGTCGGTGGCGCGGGGGAGGCCGTCGATGGCCCGGTTCAGCCGGTCGAACGCGGGATCGAGCGCGTCGCACCTGCCGCTCTCCACGCGCTGGGCGATCTTGTCCAGCTCCGCGCGGATCGCCTCGGCGCGCGACGGCGCGAGCAGGCGGCGGTCGTCGCCGTCGTCGTCGCCGCAGGCGACGGCGAGCGCGGCCAGCAGGCCGAGCACGAGCGCGAGCAGGAGGGGCGGGAGGCGGCGCACGCTCATTGACCGTACCCGAGCCGCTCGGCGAGCGAATCCGGGAGGCCCGCGGCGCGGATCGCGGCGGCCGCCCCCGCGACGTCGTACTCGGTCCGCCGCCACTCGGCGCGGGGCGCCGCCGTGTCGAGCAGCAGCCACGCGGCGCGCGGGTCGCCGTCGCGCGGCTGGCCGACCGAGCCCGGGTTCAGCAGCCACTCGCCCTCGGCCAGGTCGGCCCGGTCGCCGCCCCGCGCCGGGGCCGCGATCGTCTCGCTGCCGGCCTCGGCGCGCCCGAAGGCCAGCGCGACGTGCGAGTGGCCGATGAGCGAGACGCGCTGCGGCGCGGCGTCCAGGCAGCGCTCGGCCAGCGGGACGGTGAGGACGTACTCCCAGACGGGGTCGCGCGGGCTGGCGTGGTAGAGGCCGATGCCGCTGTCCTCGCCCGCGGGCTCGAGGCCCCGGAGGAAGACGAGGTTCTCCTCCGCGATCGTCCTGCGCGTCCACCGGGCGCTGATCGCGGCGCCGCGCGAGAAGTCCTCGATGCTGAGGTCGCCGGTGACCGCCAGGTCGTGGTTGCCGGCCAGGCAGATCGCCGCGTGCTGGCGGGCCAGCTCGACGCACGCGTCCGGCTCGCCGCCGTAGCCGACAAGGTCGCCGAGGCACCAGACCTCGTCGACGTCGGCGGCGTCGACGTCGGCGAGCACCGCCTCGAAGGCGTGACGGTTGGCGTGGATGTCCGAGACGACGGCGACGCGCATCTAGGCTGGGGACGTCATGGTCAAGCGGCACCACCGACTGCCTCTCGCGCTCGCCGCCGCCGTCGTCGCGGCGGAGGCGGCCGTGCTCCTGCTGCGGCCGCGTGGCGGCGTCATCCCTCCGGTCGAGGTGCCGGTGCAAGAGTACTTCAGCGCAGCCGAGATCTCGCGCGCCGAGGACTTCCGCGGGCCGCAGACGGCGCTCTTCGCGCTGCGGACGGCGATCGAGGTCGGCGTCCTCGTGCTCGCCGTGCGGCGCCCGCCGCGGTGGCTCGCGGGCGCCCGGCGGCCGGTGCTGGCCGGCGCCGCGGCCGGCGCGCTGCTGTCGCTCGCGACGAACGCGGCGCCGCTGCCGGTGGGCGCGATCTCGCGCCAGCGGGCGATCGACGTGGGGCTCGTCACGCAGTCGTGGGCCGGCTGGGCCGGCGACCTGGCGAAGGGGTGGACGATCTCGGCCGCCATCGCCGGAGCGGGCGGGGCGCTGGCCGTCGTGCTGCTGCGGCGCGCGGGGAGGCGCTGGTGGCTGCCGGCGTCGGCGATCGTCGTCGCGTTCGGCGCGGTCATCACCTACGCGGGGCCGGTCGTCCTCGACCCGGTCTTCAACCGCTTCGAGCCGCTGCCGCCGGGGCAGACGCGGTCGGACGTGCTCGAGCTGGCGCGGCGCGCGGGCGTCGAGGTGGGGGAGGTCTACTCGATGGACGCCTCGCGGCGCACGACCGCCGCCAACGCGTACGTGACCGGGCTGGGCCGGACGAAGCGGGTCGTCCTGTACGACACGCTGACCGAGAACTTCACCCGCGACGAGGTCCGCCTCGTCGTCGCGCACGAGCTCGCCCACGTCAGGTACCGCGACGTGCCGAACGGGCTGCTGTTCCTCGCGCTCGTCGCGCCCGCCGGGATGTTCGCGGTCGCGCGGCTGGCCGAGCGGCTCGGCCCCGCGAGCGGCCCCGGCGCCATCGCGCCGCTCGCCCTGTCGCTCGCCATCGTGGCGCCGCTCGTGACGACGGTCTCGCTGCAGCTCTCGCGCCGCGTCGAGGCGCGCGCCGACAGCTACTCGCTGCGGCTGACCGGCGCGCCGGACCCGTTCATCGGCTTCGAGCGGCGGATCGCGCTGCGCAACGTGGCCGACCCGGACCCGCCGGCGTGGCGCACGGCGCTGTTCGGCACCCACCCGCCGACGATCGAGCGGATCGGGATCGCCGAGGCCTACCGGCGCGGCGAGCGCTGAAACCGGGGCCGGTCGTCGTCGCGCTCGAGCAGTCCCCAGGCGTACAGCCACAGCGCGTCGCGGCCCTCGTCGTCGAGCGGGGCGCCCTCGATCACGCGCTCCTCGACCTCGTGCAGGTCGGCGCCCTCGCCGACCGCGTCGGCGACCTGCTTGCGGAGCATCGTGAGTCCTCCCATCCCGCCGTCCATTGTGCGCAGCTTGCGGCCTGCCACGCAACCGCAATGAACCGGTCCTTCGCCAAAGTGCGGGATTCGCGCCCGCTCTCCGGCGCGAACCTGTGCTACGCGCGCGGGTCGTCCCGCCGGTCGGTCTCCGGCAGGCTCTTGATCCCCTCGCGCGTCCGCCACTTCGAGTAGTTGTCCTGCATGGCCTCGATCAGCTCGCTCATGAACCGCGGCGACAGGTTGATGCGGCTGACGACGACGCCGGGGATCTCGTCATCCTCGACCTCGTGGTCGACCCGGGCGAACGTGATCGTGAACTCGTAGTCCGAGTGGCTGACGTTCGCGAAGTTCGAGTAGACGCCGGCCATGATCTCCGGCGAGAAGTGGATGTTGATGTGGCGCCCGCCCGGGGCGTCGGGATCTCCGGCCATGGGAGGAGGTTCGCAGAATCCTGAAGGTCACGGTCCTGGCCGTCGGGCGGCTGCGCCCGCCGTACGTCGACGACGTCGAGCACTACCTGAAGATGCTCGGGCGCTACGCGAACGTCGAGGTCGTCGAGCTGCGCGAGGGCGACGACGTGGCGCGCCGGATGCCGGAGCGCGCGTTCGTCGTCCTGCTCGACGGCGGCGGGCGCGAGATGACGTCCGAGGGCTTCGCGGCGTGGCTCGAGGAGCGCCGGCAGGAGGGCCGCCCTGTGTGCTTCGTGATCGGCGGCGCCTTCGGGATCTCCCTCCCGCGGGCGGACCTGCGGCTGTCGCTGGGCCGCATGACGCTGCCGCACCAGCTCGCGCGGGTGGTCCTGGTCGAGCAGCTCTACCGCGCGCACCGGATCCTCGCGGGCGAGCCGTATCACCACTGAGCCGTCCGGGTAGCCCTCCGGCATGCCCACCAAGAAGGAGGACCTTCCGAGCACGCTGAAGCGCTCGCCGAAGAAGGTCCAGAAGGCGTACGCCAAGACCCTCGACAGCGCCGAGGAGACCTACGACGGCGACGAGGAGCGCGCCCACCGCACCGCGTGGTCGTCCGTCAAGCACATCGCCGAGAAGAAGGGCGACCACTGGGAGCTCAAGGACGAGTACGGCCCGTCCGACGAGCAGGCCGCGCGCGGCGGCCGGGCGGCGCGCTCCGGCAGCGGCGAGACCGCCGAGGGCGTCAACGCGCGCAAGACGAAGGACGAGCTGCTCGAGGACGCCCGAGAGGCCGGGATCTCGGGCCGGTCCAAGATGAACAAGGACGAGCTGGTCGACGCGCTGCGCAGGCACAACCGGCGGGAGACGGCGCGCGCCCGGGGGTAGGGGATGGACATGGACGAGACCAAGGGCAACGACACCTCCCCGTCAGAGGCGCCCGTCACGCCGGCGCCCGACGAGGCCGGGCACGAGGCGGTCAGCGGCGGCGAGACGACCCCCCAGAGCGGCGCCCCGGAGGCGGCCGAGGAGGAGCAGAGCGAATGACCGACGAGACCGAGGGCCGCGACGTCGAGAGCGACGCCGCGAACGTCGACGCGGGCGGCAGGGCGCACACGTCGTCGACCGAGGGCCATCCCGCGGGCACCGGCGCGCGGACCGATCGCGACGTCGGCGGCCCGGTCGCCGAGGAGGACGCCGAGCCGGCGACCGGCGGCGTGCACGGCACGCGCGAGACGCCGATCGAGCCGCACGAGTAGGCGTCAGACGTTGTAGAGGTCGTCGAGGCCCAGGCTTTCGAGGAAGCGCTGGGCCTCGACGTTCAGCCGCGCCAGCTCGCCCGTGAAGATCAGGGCGCCCATCGCGACGAGCGTGACCCCGGAGACCACGGTGATCACCGTGTAGTGGTCCCGCAGCCACCTGAACACGCGGGTGGCCCGCTGGAACGCGACCGCGCTGACGAGGAACGGGATCGCCAGGCCGGCCGAGTAGATCGCCAGCAGCGCGCCGCCCTGGCCGACGGTGTCCTTGGTGGCGGCCGCGCTGAGGATCGCGGTGAGCGTGGGGCCGATGCAGGGGGTCCAGCCGACGGCGAACGCGGCGCCCGCCACCAGCGGCCCGCCGGCCCCGGCGCGGGCGATGAGCGAGTGCGGGTGCCACTCGCGGTTCAGCCGGGTGACGAACGGGGTGAGCACGAAGAAGGCGCCCATCGCGACGATCAGCGCGCCCGCGACCTGCTCCAGCGTGCGGATGTTCTCGCGCAGCGTCGACCCCAGGCCGGTCGCCGCCATGCCGAGCATCACGAAGACGGCGGCGAAGGCGAGGCAGAAGACGATCGCGGGCAGCAGGATCGCCGACGTTCGCCGCTCGCCCTGCTCCATGTCGACGATCGACACGCCGGAGACCGCGGACAGGTAGCCGGGCACCAGCGGCAGGACGCACGGGGAGATGAACGACACGAACCCCGCGGCGAACGCGGCGAACACCGTGGTGTCGACGCCGGTCCCGGTCACTCGTAGCGCGCCAGGTCCTCGTCGAGGCGGCGCAGCTCGGCCTGCGTGGCAGCGGGTGCGGCCGGGGGCGTTCCCGCCGCCGCGGGTTCTCTCCGGCGCCACCGGGGGACGATCAGCGCCGCGCCGGCCAGCATCGCCAGGACGATCGCGATGGGGACGGCGTACGCCGCGACGCCGAAGCCGTCGTCCTCGGGCATCGCGAGCACCTCGTCGCCGTACTCGGCCACCAGGCGGTCCTTGATCTCGTCCTTGGTCAGCCCCTGGTCGACGAGGCGGCGGATGAAGGCGCGCTGCCGGTCGGCCTGCGGCTCGTCGGCGACGTTCAGCGGGACGTTGCAGAGGACGCACATGACCTCGTCCTCGACGTCGGGGAGGGACGTGCGGGGCTCGGCGGCGCTGGCGGGGGAGGCGAGCGCGAGCGCGAGCGCGGCGAGCAGCGCGGCCGTGACGGTTCTCACACGCCCACCAGCCTCAACGCCTCGGCCATCCACGCCCGGTCCACCGGCCCGCGCCTCAGCGCGACGATCCGCCCCTCGCGGTCCACGACGAAGGTCTCGGGCACGCCGATGCGGTCGAAGTCCTCGCCCAGCTCGTTCTCGACGTCGCGCACGCTCGGGAACGACAGCCCGAACTTCCGCGCGAACGCGCGCGAGTCGTCGCTCTGGTCCCGGACGGTCACGCCGAGCACGGTCCCGCCGCGCTCCTTCAACCGCTCGTGCGCACGCTCCAGCACCGGAGCCTCGTCCTCGCACGGATCGCACCACGACGCCCAGAAGTTCACGACCAGCGGCCTGCCGCGCCAGTCCGCCGGCGACGCGGTCCCACCATCCAGCCGCGCCAGCTCCCGGCTCGGAACGGCCGGCCGCTTCCCCGCCGCGACGGCGTCGTCGAGCGTCGACGACTCCCCGGCCCCGACCACCCCGTAGACCAGCAGCGCGACCAGCGCCGCACACGCCACGACGACCACCGGAACGTACGTCCGCCGCACACCCCCAGCCTAGTGAGCGCCCCCCGAACCACCGGATATGATCCCCCCGCTCCGCTGCGGGATTAGTTCATCGGTAGAACGCCAGCTTCCCAAGCTGGAGAGACGGGTTCGATTCCCGTATCCCGCTTGCCTCCAACCGCCAGCGTGCCGGCGGGGACCGCTTCGCCCAACCTGGTACCGCCGAGGGACCAACATCACCCACGGCTACCGCAGTGTGCCCGCCGGCCGTGCAGCGAAACACGCCGCCGCTAATTGTCCGCGCGTTCGATGGGTCGCCTCGCGCCGAGAGGGTCGGCGGGCGCCTTCCCGAGCTACGAAGGTCATAGTCTCCACACTTGTGCGGGCTTGGACGCAGCGCCTCCGGATCTCGTGGCGTTCGACACTCGGGTTCTTCGAGGGGCGCTACGACGTCCTGCGCGAGATCGAGCGCCGCGAGCTGCTCTATGGCTTTCGCGTCACCGAGCAGCGGATCGCGGTCCGGCTCGGGGACCCGGCGCACTTCATCGCGTTCGCGCCAGGGCGCATCGAACTTTCGGTTTTCCAACCGGACGCGGATCGCGAGCGTCTCCGTATGGTGCTGCCGCTACTCGTGGAGCGACTTGACGTCGGGGCGGCGCGACTCACGCTTGACGCACAGTGGCTTGACCCGCTCGAGCTCGATTACGACGACGCGCGCAACCGCGCGCTGGCGCGGCATTTTCCCGAGCTGATTACTGCGGAGGCTCATGACTTTGCGTTTATGCTTGAGAGCCGACGTGGCTCGGGGACGCGTTGGATCCTGGACATAGGTGTGCTCAAGCAATCAGAGATGCCGGCACGACTCTCTCGGGAGGAGAGTCGGCTCGGACCGAGGGACCCCGAGAGTCCACCGTCCATCTGGCCGCTGCAATCGCTCCCGGAAGTGGCTCTGTACGTCGATGGGACGTTCGAGCTCTTGGAGCGGGTGGCTGATGCCTCGGTGGACAACGTCTTGAAACAGTGGGAATCTCTTACGGAGTCAGCCGAAGAACTTGTAACGCTCGCTCTGCGGCGAGTTGATCCGAGGGGAGAGGCTTGAGCGCCGCCACCATTACCCGGGCCGAAGAAGCCGCTGAGGCGGAGTACTGGGATGTCGAGGAGATGGGTGAGGATCCGGCTGCAGCGGCTCAGCCGTTGATCGAGCGGGTTTCTTCCTCCCGGCTAAATGCGTCGATATCGGAATCTCGCCTGCAATTCAGCCTGCTAGCGGACGAGCTCGAGAGTGCAATGCTCGGGGCTGGCTCGACGCGGCGCGTCTCTCGACACCCGGCCTACGCAGAGCTGGTCGATATGGGCGACAGCGCTATTCCGTACCTGCTTGAGCGAGTCCGCGAACCTGGGGTGCGTCCGCTTTGGCTGCGGTTGCTCAGTGCGCTGACGCCATTCCCGCCCGGCGCCGGCTGCGAAACGATAAGTGATGCCGCGGCCGCATGGATTCAGTGGGGGTCGGTTCGCGGCTACGCTAACAGCCGACGTCGTTGACGACGCTTCAAGCCCTCTACGACAGGGTCCCGCGGCTCGACACCACGAACCACCGCATTACGAGCCCGCCCACCGATCGGTACAACTGCGTCGCGTGGGTTCGGCAGGAGGTCGACCAGTGGTGGGAGCCGGGGTTCCAGTGGCCGCCCGACCTCGATGTTCCTGACGAGCAAGATTTGGACGCCTACATCAAGCTGTTTGAACGCTGGGGCTATAAGCGCTGCGATTCACCGTGCTACGAGCCGGGCTACTTGAAGATTGCTCTGTACGAGCGGGAGGGCGAGTTCTTCCACGTCGCGAAGCAGCTACGGGATGCGACATGGTCCAGCAAGATAGGCGTTCTGCACGACCTTAAGCACTGCGATCTGGCCATCCTTGAGGGGTCGCCGTCGCTTCAGCTAGCCACCGCGGCCGTCTTCATGCGCCGCGTAGACGACGGTATGGACTTTGCGCTCGAGGAAGGCCGCTTGCTGCTTCCATGAGCATCAGGCACCGGTAGCACCGGGAAGCAGAGCCCAGGTTCCACGTTACGGAGCTCCGCGGCGGCACGGTCTACGCCTCCGGAGACCCGGACCGCGGGCGTGATATCCGTATCTCGGCTCTCGCCAAGGTGCTTGCGGACCAGACTGCGGGCTTCTGTGCTTGCTCTCATCCGGTTGCGGCGAGACGTCCCAGACTGGGGCCATGGCGAGCGGCGGTCGCGTACCGCGCTCAGCCGTGGCGGCCAGCCGCCCTTTAGTTCGCCAGAGCCGATGTGAATCGAACCGAACAGCGGCGCTACCCCTCGCCCAGCAGCCGCTCCACGCTCGCCACCTTCTCGTCCAGCGTCTGCTCCCGATCCCGGCGTTCGTCGAGCTTCAGCACCGTGTAGACCCGCGGGACGTCCAGCTCGAACGGGACGGCGTGGAGCTCGGCGACGGCCGCCAGGATGTCCGAGGTCGACCCCTCCAGGGAGGTGCCCATCGCGTGCATCCGGTACCGGACCCGGGACTGGGCCGCCAGGCGGCGCTGGATCTCGGCGATGTAGGCGCTCGCGCTGGCGTCCGGGCGGCCGAGGGCGATGACCGTGAGGTCTGCCGTCGCCACCTAGATCCCGCCGCCCTCCGCGAAGAAGAAGAACCAGATCCCGAACAGCAGGAGGGCGACGCTGACCGACCAGGCCATCACGAGCCCGAGCACGCCCGTCTGCCGCCGGACCTCGCGTTCGCCGCGCATCGAGCGCAGCCAGATCGTCTGCTCGCGCTTCTGCGGCAGCGAGCCGGTGATCTCCATGTGGATGCGGTTGGCGGTGCCGAGCACCTTCCCGAGGATCGCCATCGACGCCACGATCCCGACCAGCACGAGCAGGTAGAGCCCGAGGGACGGCTGCGACGAGTCCGCGATGCGGGAGGCCAGCCAGAGCCAGAAGACCGGCACCCCGATCCACATCAGGATGCTGCCGACGGCCATGGCCAGCACGAGGAGCGCGGCGACCGTGCCACGGGCGGCCGTGCGCATGGCCGCAGAGTGTAGGCGCTACCAGGCCTGGCCGGCGCCGCAGCGGGGGCAGTCGACCGAGGTCGAGACGCCCGCCGAGAAGGCGTGGCCGCAGCCGCAGGCGTAGAGCGCGCGGTCCTGCACGCCGACCCCGAGCGACGCGGCGGCCTGCTCGGGAGCCGGGCGCGCGGCGCGGGGATCCCGGTGGGCCCGGCGCGGTCCGCGGCGCTGCGTCTGTCGGCGTGTCCGTGTATCCATCTCTACCTCTACAAACGGCGGTCGCCGTCGAAGGTTTCTCTCGGTTGGATCGGCGCGACCCCGTCCGAGCTTGAGTCCATGGGTTGTCATACTGCGTAGAGCCCATGGACCCTGCACGCAAGCGCACAGTCCGCCTCGTCGTGGCGCTCTCGGCGGCCGTCCTGCTGGCGGTCGCGCTCGCCTACACGAGCTTCAGCGCGTCGTCGGAGGCCACCACCCCCGCGAAGCTGGCGTCCGCCGCCAGGCCCGGCGAGTCCTACCAGCTCACCGGGCGCGTGCAGAAGGGCTCGTACGACCGGCGCGGCAGCGTCCACGAGTTCCGCGTGACCGAGCGCGCCGGCGGGACCGCCTCGGTCCCCGTCCGCTACGAGGGAAGCGTCCCCGACCCGTTCCGCGAGGGGCGCGAGGTCATCGTCACGGTGCGCAAGGGCGCGGACGGCACGTTCGTGGGCGAGGAGGGCTCGCTGATCACGAAGTGCCCGTCGAAGTTCACGAAGTCGGACACCTAGCCTGAGCTGAGATGCCGACGCTGGGCCGGGCCCTCATCCTCCTGGCGCTCGCCGTCGCGCTCTACGGCATCGTCGCGGCGCTCGTGGGCGCGCGCACGGGCCGGCGCGACCTCGTCGACTCCGCCCGCCGCGCGGTCTACGCGCTCGCCGCGCTCACCACCGGCGCGTTCGTCCTGCTGGAGCTGGCGTTCCTGCGCGACGACTTCGGCTGGGAGATCGTCGCGAGCCACTCCTCCTCGACCACCCCGCTCTTCTACAAGTTCACCGCGGTGTGGTCCTCGCAGGAGGGCTCGCTGCTGCTGTGGGTGTGGCTGCTGTCGCTGTGGTCGAGCCTCGCGCTCTTCCTCACCCGCAGGCGGCTGCGCGACGTCGTCCCGTACGCCACCGCCGTCCTGCTCGGCTTCGGAGCGTTCTTCGCGGCGCTGCTCGCGTTCCTCGAGTCGCCGTTCACCGTGCTGGCGGCGGCGCCGAGCGACGGCGTCGGCCTCAACCCGCTGCTGCGCCACCCGAGCATGATGATCCACCCCCCGATGCTCTACTCGGGGTACACGCTGTTCGCGGTGCCGTTCGCGTTCGCGGTCGGGGCGCTGGCCCGCCGCCGGGTCGACGCCGACTGGATCGCCGCGACGCGCCGCTTCGCGCTCGCCGCCTGGCTGCTGCTGGGGACCGGGATCCTGCTCGGCGCGCGCTGGTCGTACGCGGAGCTGGGCTGGGGCGGCTACTGGGCCTGGGACCCGGTGGAGAACGCGTCGCTGCTGCCGTGGCTGACCGGCACCGCGTTCCTGCACTCGATCATGCTCCAGGAGAAGCGGGGGATGCTGAAGGTGTGGAACGCGTCGCTCATCCTGGCGACGGGGACGCTCTGCGTCCTCGGCACGTTCCTCGTGCGCAGCGGGATCCTCGACTCGATCCACGCCTTCGGGGCCTCGACGCTCGGCGTGCCGTTCGTGACGCTGATCGCGGTGATCATCGCGGGGTCGATCGCGCTGGTGGTCTCGCGCCGCGACGCGCTGCGCTCCGAGCACCGGCTCGACTCGATGCTGTCGCGCGAGGCGGTGTTCGTCGCCAACAACGTCGTGCTCGTCGGCCTGGCGTTCGTCGTCTTCTGGGGGACGTTCTTCCCGCTCATCGCCGAGGCGCTGACGGGCGAGCGCAAGAGCGTCGGGCCGCCGTGGTTCGACCGCTACACGGTCCCGCTCGCGCTCGTGCTCACGCTGCTGTCGGGGGTCGGGCCGGTGATCGCGTGGCGGCGGGCGACGTGGCGCAACGCGCGGCGCGCGTTCGCGCTGCCGGTCGCGGCGGGCGCGGCGACCGCGGTCGCGTGCGCGGGGTTCGGGCTGACCGAGCACGCCGGCGCGGCGATCATGTTCGCCCTCGCGGCGTTCGTCGCCGCCACCGTGGGGCAGGAGCTGTGGCGCGGCGTCGGCGCGCGGCGCGCGATGAGCGGCGAGGCCGTGCCGTCCGCGCTCGTCTCGCTGGTGCGCCGCAACCGCCGCCGCTACGGCGGCTACACGGTCCACCTCGGGATCGCCGTGCTGTTCGTCGGCATCGCGGCCTCGTCGGCGTTCCAGGACGAGCGCGAGGTGCGCCTGTCGCCCGGCCAGAGCGCGAGCGTCGGCGCCTACGACGTGCGCTACGTCCGCTCGACCGGCGAGATCTCCCTCGGCGACGCGTGGATCGAGAAGATCGACTTCGGCGCGGTGCTCGAGGTGCGCCGCGACGGCAGGCTCGTGGAGACGCTGCGGCCCGAGCGCGGCTTCTACCCGTCGCGCGACCAGCGGCTCGGGCCGCTCGGGCAGTTCTTCGAGGGCGAGGCGACCAGCGAGGTCGGGCTCAAGGCGGGCTTCTGGCGCGACGTGTGGACGGCCGTGCAGCCCGACACGCAGGCGCTGCAGCCGATCGTCGAGCGGGCAGACGCGGGCTTCGCGAAGGCGACCGAGGGCCTGACCGCCGAGCAGCGGGCGGGCGTGCTCGGCCTGACGCTGAACCAGTTCGTCGCGCGCTACCGGGAGGACCCGCCGCCGGCGACGTTCCGCCTCATCGTCTCGCCGATGGTCGCGTGGATGTGGATCGGCGCGCTGATCGCGATCTCCGGCGGGCTGATCGCGCTCTGGCCGGCGCCCGACGCCGCGCGCCGCCGGGCGACCGCGCGAGCGGCCGCGCGGGTCGCGCAGGACCTCGGCCGGGCGTGAGCCCTGGACGCCCTGGCCTTCCTCCTCATCCTGCTCGCGCTCGTGCTGGTCGTGTGGCTGGTCGGGTCGCCGCTGCGCGCCGGCCCGCAGGCCGCCGAGGACACGCACGCGGCCGAGCGCCAGCGGCTGGAGGCGGCGCGCGACGCGAAGTACCGCGAGATCCGCGAGCTGGAGCTCGACCACCGCACCGGCAAGCTCTCCGACGAGGACTTCCGCGCGCTCGACCGTCAGCTGCGCGCCGAGGCGGTGGCGATCCTGCGGGAGCTGGACGCGCTGGCCTGACCGGCGGCTATCCTGCCCGCCGTGCTGGAGAACGTCCTCTCCGTCGTCCAGGTCGTCCTGTCGGTCGTCGTGATCTTCCTGGTGCTCCTGCACTCGGGCAAGGACGCGGGCCTCTCGGGCGCGTTCGGCGTGGGCACCGGGTCGGGGCCGTTCGGCGGCGGCTCGCTCGTCGAGCGCAACCTGAACCGCTGGACGGTCTTCTTCGCGCTGCTGTGGACGATCAACTGCATCGTCCTCATCCGGATCTAGCGCTCACCGACGCACAGCCCGCGAGCGGCGTCGCCGAGCGCACCGCGTCGCGGATCGCCGCCGCGACGACGTGGGGGACGAGCGCCTGCAGGACGAGCGGGTTCGGCCGCCGGTCGCCGGCGGCGAGGACGAAGCACGCGTCGCCGTCGAACTCCGTCGCGGTGGGGTCGATCGTGCGCGCGCAGCCCGCCGTCGCGGCGCGGGCGAGCATCCACGCGCCGTGGCGGTCGAGCGCGGCGTCGGTCATGACGCAGACGAGCGTGGTCGCCTCGCCGCCGCCGGGCGCGAACGGCGCCGCGCCGCCGCGCAGGGCGTCGACCGTCCGCACGTAGCGGCCCTCGACGTAGGGGCCGGCGAGCACGGAGCCGTCCTCGGCCAGCACGTCGCCGATCGCGTTGACGACCGCCAGCGCGGCGACCGTGCAGCCGTCGATCCGCTCCGAGGCGAGCCCGGTCCCGCCCTTGGTCGCGTGCGCGGGCCCGAGGAGCTTGCCGACCGTGCAGCCGGTGCCGGCGCCCACCGTGCCCCGCGCCGGGTCGGGCGAGGCGCCGTCGAGCGCCTCGCACGCGGCGTCTGGCCCCGGCGTGGCGTCCTCACCGAGCGCCATGTCGTAGACGACCGCGCCCGGGACCAGCGGGACGAGGTGGCCGAGGCGCGTGCGGTGGCCGGTGCCGCGGCGCGCGAGCAGCGCTGCGAGGTCGCTCGCCACGCCCAGCCCCCGCGCGCTGCCGCCGCTGAACACGACCGCGCTGATCGGGCGGCTCGGCGTCGCGGGGGAGAGCAGGTCGGTCTCGCGCGTCCCGGGGCCGCCGCCGCGGACCTCGACCCCGCCCACCGCGCCGCCCTCGGGCGCCAGGACGATCGTGCAGCCGGTCGCGCGGTCGAGGTCCGTGCCGTGGCCGGCGGTGAACCCCTCCGGCAGCACTACGCGCCCCCGGTGATCCGCAGCCCCGAGCAGCGCAGCGCCGGGCACAGCGCCCCGGTCGCGAACCGGCGCCCGTAGAACTCGGCCTCGCTGACGAGCCGCGGGCGCGCCGCGAGGTCCTGCGTGCGCTCCAGCACGCCGAGCGCGCTGTCGGTGAAGCGCACGTCGCGGACCGGGCGGCCGATCTCGCCGTCCTCGATCAGGAACGTCCCGTCGCGGGTGACGCCGGTCAGCAGCGTCTCCTTGTCGCGGACCGCGTTGACGTACCAGAGCCGGTTGACGAACAGGCCCCGCTCGATCGTCCGGGCGAGGTCGGCCTCGTCGCGCGCGCCGCCGCCGGCGAGCACGAGGTTCGTCGGCTGCGGGCCCCACGGCGAGCCGCCCGGCGCGGTCGCGTGGCCGGTCGAGCGCGCCCCGCCGCGCGCGCGGGCGGCCGACCGCAGGTCGTGGACGACGGCGTGCGCGACGCCGTCCTGGATCAGCGGCAGCGGCGCCTTCGGGACGCCCTCCGCGTCGAACGCGCGCGGCAGCGTCCCGGCGATGCGGGTCGAGTCGCTGAGGTTGACGCACGGCGCCGCCACGCGCGTGCCGAGGCGGCCGGCGAGGGCGCCGCGGCCCTCGGCGTGGGCGAGCCCGTTGAACGCGAGGTCGCCGAGGAAGCCGAGCAGCGTGCCGACCGCCTCCGCGCCGAGCACGACCGGGTAGGTGCCGCTCGGGAGCTCGTGCAGCGCCCCGCGCGGCATGAGCGCCGCGGCGCGGGCGGCGACGTCGGCCGGGTCGACGGCGGCGGCGGCGACGGCCGCGCCCGTCGCCATGCCGCTGCGCCCGTCCGCGTCGCGGACGACGACCTTCAGCAGCGCGTCGGTCACGGCGTCCTCGGCCTCGACCCCCGCGGTCGAGGCGATCGCCGTGCGGACCTCCGCCGCGGTCCAGATCCCGAACGCCTCGGCGCCCGCGTCCGCCGCGACGGCGAACGCGGTGCGCAGCGCGCCGGCGGCCGTCTCGGGGTCGAGGGCGGCGGTGCGCGCGTCGTAGCCGTCGAGCGCGCGGTAGGGCTGCGCCGCGGGGAGGCCGGGATGGTCCCCCGGCCCGGCGGCGGCGGCCGCCTCGGCCGCGGCGACCGCGCGCCGGGCGGCGTCGCGCAGCGCCTCGTCGTCGGTCCGGTTCGTCGTCGCGGCGCCGGCGTGGCCGCCGCGCAGCGCCATGACGTGGACGCCGACGTCGTCGATCGCGGTCAGCTGCGTCGGCGCGGAGCGGGCGAAGCGGGCGTGCAGC
>DASZEJ010000062.1:0-49364 GCA_035940955.1 Solirubrobacteraceae bacterium | reverse complement strand
GTTCTCAGATGTCGGGTCACGGCGTGCCAGGGTAGCGGGGCCGGTCTAAAGCGCTCCTGAAAGGGGTAGACCGCTCCGCCGCCTATGCCGCCTCGCGCTGCACCGCGAGCAGCACGTCCGCCGCGCGCACGACTGCCGGGAAGCGCTGCTGCGGATCGTCGGGGACGCGCAGGGAGAACTGCGAGCGGCCCGACTCATACAGGGCGCCCGGCACCAGCTCGCGCAGGCGCTTGGCCCGCACGGAGTCCAGCTCGATCGGCGTGACCGCCAGCCGGCCCTGCCGGAAGCTCACCGCGCGGGCGCCCGCCTGGCCGAGCTTGATGCGCGCCTGCTGGAGGTCGATCAGGTTCCTGAGCGGCTCCGGCGGATCGCCGAACCGATCGGTGAGTTCCCGGCGCAGCTCATGCAGCTCGGACACCTCGCGGGCGCCGGCGATCCGCCGGTGCACGTCGACCTTCGCCTGCTCGTAGGGGATGTAGTCGGCGGGGACGTAGGCGTCGACGTTGACGTCGAGCCGCACGGGCTCGGGCAGCTCCTCGCGCTCGTCGCCGTCGGCCATCGCCCCGACCGCCTCGTCGAGCATCTGCATGTAGAGCTCGAAGCCCAGCGCGGCCACGTGGCCGGACTGCTCGTCGCCCAGCAGGTTGCCGGCGCCGCGCAGCTCGAGGTCGCGCATCGCGACCTTGAACCCGGCGCCCAGCTCGGTGTAGTCCGAGAGCGCGCTCAGGCGCTGGGCGGCCTCGGGGGTCAGCGCGGCGGCGCTCGGATAGAGCAGGTAGGCGTAGGCGCGCTCGCGGCTGCGGCCGACCCGGCCGCGGATCTGGTAGAGCTGGCTGAGGCCGAACGTGTCGGCGCGCTCGACGACCAGCGTGTTGGCCTGCGGGATGTCGATGCCGCTCTCGATGATCGAGGTGGCGACCAGCACGTCGGCGTCGCCGCGCAGGAAGCTCAGCATCCTCGCCTCGAGCTCCTTCTCCTCGAGCTGGCCGTGGGCGACCTCGAAGCGCAGCTGCGGGCACAGGCCGCGCAGGCGCTCGGCGGTCTCGTCGATCGTCTCGACGCGGTTGTGGAGGAAGAACGCCTGGCCGCCGCGCTTGTGCTCGCGCTCGAGCGCCTGGCGGACCAGCTCCTCGTCGTACTCGCCGACGTAGGTCTTGATCGGCCGCCGGCCCTCGGGCGGGGTCTCGATCACGGTCACGTCCCGCAGCCCCGCGAGCGACATCTGCAGCGTGCGCGGGATCGGCGTGGCGCTCATCGCGATCACGTCGACCTTGAGCCGCAGCTGGCGCAGCAGCTCCTTCTGCTTGACCCCGAAGCGCTGCTCCTCGTCCACGACGATGAGGCCGAGGTCCTTGGCGCGCACGTCGCGGCTCAGCAGGCGGTGGGTGCCGATGAGGACGTCGACCTGGCCGCTCGCGAAGCGGGCGATCGCCTCCTTCTGCTCCTTGGCGCTGCGGAAGCGGCTGACGTGCTCGACGGTGATCGGGTAGTCGTGCAGCCGCTCGGCGAACGTGCCGTAGTGCTGCTGGGCGAGGATCGTGGTCGGGACGAGGACGAGCACCTGCTTGCCGGCCTCGGCGGCCTTGAACGCGGCGCGCAGCGCGACCTCGGTCTTGCCGTAGCCGACGTCGCCGCAGATCAGGCGGTCCATCGGCCGCTCGGACTCCATGTCGGCCTTCACCAGCTCGATCGCCTCGCGCTGGTCGGCGGTCTCCTGGTAGGGGAACTTCGCCTCGAACTCGCGCAGCCACTCGGTGTCGGGCGGGAACTCGTGGCCGCGCCGGCGCTTGCGCTCGGCGTAGAGGTTCAGAAGCTCGCCGGCCAGCTCCATCGCGGCGCGCCGGGCGCGGGCCTTCATCGTCTCCCAGCTCTTGCCGCCGAGCTTGGACAGCGGCGGGTGGGCGCCGCCGGCCCCGACGTAGCGGCTGATCTTCGCCAGCTGGTCGACCGGCATGAAGACCTTGTCCGTGCCGGCGAACTCGAGGTTCAGGTAGTCGCGGGTGACGCCGGCGACGGTCTTGGTGTCGAAGCCGGCGAAGCGGGCGAGGCCGTGGTCCTCGTGGACGACGATGTCGCCGGTCCGCAGGTCGGCGAACGAGCGCAGGGCGCCGCGGCGGCGGCGGCCGGCGTCCATCCCGGCGGTGCGCTCGGCGCGCCTCCTGCGCAGGAGCCGGTGGTCGGGAAGGACGGCGAGCTTGAAGCCGGGGGCGATGAAGCCGTCGCGGAGCGCCGCGTGGACGAACTTGACCGGCTCCGGTCCCCCGTTCCACGACGCCTTGACGCGGTTGAGGTTGTAGGCGGCGCGCTCGCCCTCGCCGCGGTTGGACCAGGCGACCGTGGTGCGGTAGCCGGAGCGGACGAGCTTCTCGAGCTCGGTCTCGGCCTCCTTGAGGCTGCGGGCCGCGGTGTCCGCGGTCTGGGCGCGGAACTGCAGCGGCTGGTCGCCCGAGACGCTCGACAGCCGGATCCGCGCGCGCTCGTCGATCGCCTGCAGGAGGGTCTCGGGCCGGACGTAGAGGTGGTGCGCGTCGGCGTCGTGGAAGGCGGCGGTGACGTCCTGCCAGTGGTCGCGCAGCGCGGGCTCGAGCTCCTCGTCGGCGGCCACGACGAGGCGGGCGTTCGCCGGGGCGAGGTCGAGCAGCTCGCGGAAGCGGTCGACCGGCAGGAGCTCGGCGATGTCCGGCCGGTCCTCCTCCGTCGCGGCCAGCTCGGCCAGCTCCCGCTGCTCGGCCGCCAGCTCGGCGGCCGGCGCCACCTCGACCTCCTCGACGTCGCCGAAGCTGCGCTGGGTGAACGTCGAGAACTCGCGCAGCGACTCGACCTCGATGTCGAAGAGGTCGACGCGCACGGCGCGGTCGGCGGTGGCGGGGAAGAGGTCGAGCAGCTCCCCGCGGATCGCGAACTGCCCGCGCTCCTCGACCTGGTCGACGCGCTCGTAGCCCATCGCCGCGAGCTGCTGCGCCGTCTCGTCGAGGTCGAGCAGGTCGCCCTTGCGGATCCGGAAGCCGTGCGGGCGCAGCTCGGGGTCGGGGACCTTCTCGCCCAGCGCGACGGCCGAGACGACGACGACCGGCGGCTCGGTGCCGGGCGGCGGGTCCATGAGCGCGT
Source organism: Solirubrobacteraceae bacterium (assembly GCA_035940955.1). Classification (GTDB taxonomy): domain Bacteria; phylum Actinomycetota; class Thermoleophilia; order Solirubrobacterales; family Solirubrobacteraceae; genus CADCVT01. The sequence continues at coordinate 46,256 of DASZEJ010000062.1, read as the reverse complement.
CGAGCGCCGCGACGCGCAGGCCGACGAGGTGCGGCGGCGGGCTGAGATGCGACTCGTACGTGACGCCGCGGCTGGGGTAGAAGCGGACGGGCCGCGGCGCCAGCCACGCGCGCAGGTCGGCGGAGAGGTCGCGCGCCTGCCGGTCGTCCCCGGCGACGACCACCATCGGCCCCTCCCCCGCCTCGGCGAGCGCCGCCACGAGGTACGCCCGCAGCGCCTGCGACACGAACGCCCGCCCCCCGTCGCGCTGCAGCGCGACGCCCTGGGGGTCGTCGTCGAGGTGCTGAAGGAGGGTGCGGAGCATGTGGTCGGGCACGCAGAACGACCGGGCGCGAGCCCGGCCGGCGGTGTGGGACGAGTGTAGGGGGCCGGCCCGCGCTCAGCTGGTCAGGACGATGGCGTCCCCCACCGCGACGCGCCCGGGCTCCACCGTGGTGCCGTAGACGCCGAGGCACGCATCCCGCTCGCGGGCGATCGCGCGCAGGACGGCGGGGTCGCGGCGCGCCGACCCGGGGTCGACGTTCACGACGACGCAGCGGGGGTCGCGGCGATCGACGCGCATCCGCATCTCGCCGATTCGCAGCGTGCGCCCCACCCACGCGTCCTCGGCGAACGGCTCGCCGGCGTCGACCAGCAGGTTCGGGCGGAAGCGGCGCGGGTCGAGCTCGGCACCGACGAGCTCGCCGATCCGGGCGACGGTGCCCATGCCGATCAGCGACAGCGGCGCGGCGTCGAACACGCCGCGGTTCTGCTTGAGCAGCCGGACGCCGCCGCCGAGCGCCTCGGCCAGCCGGGGGTCGGCGACGTCGAGCTCCTCGCCGGCCGGCGTGCGGACCGTCACCGGCGACTCGTCCGGCCGGGCGGGGTCTACGAGCGACGGACGGAACTGCAACATGTCCGAGCGCTCCCGGATCGTCAGCCACGGGAAGTCGCTGCGGACCAGCCGGTCCTGGACGAACGCCCACCGCCGGTCGCCCGCGACGCCGTGCCAGTGGACGTCCGCCTCGCGGAGGGCCTCCCCCGCCAGCGACTTGACGGGGTAGCGCCAGAGCGAGACGACGCGGCCCACCTCGGTCACCGGGCGCGGCACCCCCGCACCGTGAGCGTGGCGCGCTTCGCGCGGAACGTCGCGCGCAGGACGCGGCCCCGCTTCGCGTACGTCCACGACCGGCCGCGCTTCAGCGGCCGGCCGCCGACGGTGACGCGGCACGGGCGGAACGGGCGGCGCAGGGTCCCGAGGGAGGCCTGGAGGCGGTAGGTGCGGCGCGTCGTGCCGTCGATCGTCAGGCGCCAGCGGCGGCGCCGCTCGACCGACAGGACCCGCTCTCCCTCGCCGAGCGCGCTCTCGCTGCGCCCGCGCGGGAACGCGAGTAGGTGGAGGCGGTCGCGGCGGTCGGCGAGGCGGACGACTCCGGGTGCTCCGGCGCCGTAGTCGCTCAGCGTGTCGACGTCCGGGGAGAGGAGCGGGAGGACCGTGCCCGCTCGGGCGAGCAGCGGCAGCTCGTCGAGCGGCGCTCGGACCTTCGCGTCGCGACCGCCGCGGACCGTCCAGGCGCCGCGCAGCCGCAGGCCGCCGCGCCGGTCGTCGTACCGCACGGCGCGCCAGAGGTCGACCCAGCCGCCGGGCGGCAGGTACAGCTCCCGGACGCGATCGCCCGGCCGCAGGACCGGCGCGGCGAGCAGGTCGGGGCCGAACAGGAACTCGTCCTCGCGCGCCTCGGCGCGGGGGTCGCCGGGGTAGGCGAGCGCGAGGTGGGCCATGACCGGCATCCCGGTGCGGCGGTAGCGCTCGGTGGCCGCCGCGAGGTACGGGTGCAGCTGGGTGTGGAAGCGGGCCCAGCGGCGCCAGTGGGGCAGGATCTCGCGCTCCCAGACCTGCGGGCGCTCCTTGGCCGGCACCGCGACGCCGCCCGCCTTCGTCCGCATCACGGTCGACACGGCGCCGAACTGGATCCAGCGGACGAGCAGCTCGGGCGTCAGCCGGTTGTCACCCAGCGCGAAGTAGCCGCCGACGTCGGACCCCCACGTCGAGATCCCGCTCAGCCCCATCCCCAGCGCGTTCATCACCGCCGACTCCAGGCCGTCGAACCCCCAGCCGGTCGTCGGGTCGCCGCCCCAGACGATCGGCGCGTACGGGTGCACGCCGGTCCAGCCGCTGCGGACGAACCGCGCGAGCGGCCGCGGCGCGCGGTGGGCGAAGCTCTGGCCGGCGCGGTGGTAGCCGACCGGGTAGGCGTTGTGGTGCTCCGCTCCGGTCGTCCCGTCGGCCGCGTGGCCGTCGGGCGGCATCGACTCGCCGAAGTCCTCCATCCAGCCGTCGTGGCCGTCCTCGACCGCCTCGCCCAGCAGCAGGTCGTACAGCTCCTGCGCGCGCGGCGCGGTGAAGTCGATGAGCGCCATCGGGCGCGTGGGCGGGTTCGACTCGCCGATGTACGCCGGGTACACGTACGGCTGGCCGGCTGCGTTGCGGATCAGCGCGTCGCGCTCGCGCGCCGCCTCGAACGCCCGCGTGTACGACTGGCAGACCTTCTCCTGGAAGTAGGTCAGCGTCGCCAGGCCGCGCGAGTGGAAGAACGCGGTCCGGTCGCGCTCGTGCTGGCGGCGGTCGGCGTGCTGGCCGCACGGCAGGTAGCGCATGTGGGTCTCGGCGGCCGAGACCGGCGCGCCGGCGTCCTGCAGCGCCTTCAGGTAGTCGCGCTCCTCCGGCACCTCGTTCGGCTGGCCGGTCTGGAACCACGGGCCGTAGAACCACGGCGCGGCGGGCCGCGGCTGGCGGCCGATCCGCTCGGTCAGGCGGCGCAGCGCGTCGGCGGGCCGCGGGCCGCCGAACACGCGCAGGCGCAGCGCCGCGGCGTCGACCTCGGCGCTCCACGCGTCGGGCCGCTCGGTGCCGAGCCGGAAGCGGCTCGTCTCGGTGGTGTCGAGCAGCACGCCGAAGCCGCGCGTCGACAGCAGCCACGGCATCGGGAAGTAGGTGGCGTCGTCGCGGTGGCGGATGCTCCACGCCGGGACGAACAGCGTGATCAGCTGGCGCTCGCCCTGCTGGTAGGCGCCCTCGCCGACGTAGCTCTCGACCTCGTTGCCGCGCTGGTCGACGCCGTTGGAGCGCTCGCCGAAGCCGAGGTGGCGCTCGCCGGGCGGCGCCTCGAAGCCGGCGCGCATCGCGGTCGCGCCGGACGGCCCGGCCGCCTCCAGCGCCACGACGCCCTCCGCGTCGGGCGCGATGCGCACGGCGATCGTCCGCCCCAGGGGATCGGACGTGGCGAGCGTCGCGACGAGCGCGTCGCCCTCGCGGGTCACCGCGGTCGCCCGCGTCGCCCCGTGCCACACCCCGCCCGCGTCGCGGAAGGCCAGCGGCAGGCCGGCGTGCCCGGCCAGCGGCCCGAAGCTCAGCCGCGCGCTGCCCGGGTCGAGGGTCGCCGCGAGCGACCCGGCCTCGACGCGCTCCTGCGCGGCGGCGAGGGCGGGAGCGGCCAGCGCGAGCACGGCCGCCGCGACGACCGCGAGGCCCGCCCTCACGCCGGCAGGTCCCAGCCGAAGTAGACCTCGACGCGGCTGACCTTGTCGCCGAAGGCGAAGGAGGCGATCCGCTCGGCGTTCGGCCAGCAGCGCTCGAAGTAGCGCTCGCGGTCGATGCCGGGGTCGGCGGGGCTGTAGAAGCGGAAGTCGTCGGCGAGGTGGCGCTCGACCAGCGAGCGGTCGCCCGACTCGTAGGCGGCGAAGCACTCGCGCGCGATCTGGAGCCGGTCCACGGGGCGATCCTACGCGGGCTCGCCGAGCACGATCCGCTCGGCCGCGTCGGCCGCGCGCGCGACGAGCGCGCGCACCTCGTCGGCCGGCTCGCGCCACCTGCCGAGCACGTGGGCGGAGACGACCTCCGGGTCGGTGGAGTCCGGCCGCCCGACCCCCACGCGGACGCGCGCGAACCCGGGGTCGCCCAGCTCCCGCCGCAGCGACTTCAGCCCGTTGTGGCCGGCGAGGCCGCCGCCGACCCGCGTGCGGATCTCGCCGAACGGCAGGTCGATCTCGTCGTGGAGGACGAGCACCCGCGCGAGGTCGTCGACGCGGTAGGCGCCGCGCGCCGGGCCGACCGAGCGGCCGGCCTCGTTCATGTAGGTCTGCGGCAGCAGGACCGCCACGCGCGGGCCGCCCGGGCCGGTCCGGCCGTCGGTCACGAGGCCGTTGAACCGCCGCTTCGCCGCCGGCAGGTCCCACCGCCGCGCGAGCGCGTCGGCCACCTCGAACCCGACGTTGTGCGGCGTCCCCGCGTACCGCGAGCCCGGGTTGCCGAGCCCGACGACGAGCCAGTCCACGGGCGCGGTCGTCTGCCGCCCGCGCAGCCGCACCGGCGCGGCCTACTCGCTGGTGGTGTCGGGCTGGTCGCCCTCGCCGGCGCCGCCGGTCTCCGGCTGGTCGCCCGCGTCCGAGCCCTCGGCGGCGAACGCCTCGCCCTCGCCCTCGCCGACCACCGCGGTCTCGCCCTCCTCGGGCTCCTCGACCTCGAGGCGCGGCAGCGTGAGCGAGGCGACGACGAGCTCGGGGTCGTCGAGGATCGTGATGCCGCTCGGCGCGCTGAGGTCGGAGACGTGGACGGTGCCGTTCAGCTCGAGGCCCGACACGTCGTGCGTGACCGACTCGGGGATGTCGCCCGGCAGCGCCTCGATGTTCAGCTCGCGCAGCTGCTGCTCGAGCACGCCCCCGTCGGTCGTCCCGGGTGCGTCCTCGGCGCCGGTCAGCTCGAGCGCGACCGTCGCGTGGATCGCGACGTCCATCCGCACGCGCAGGAAGTCGACGTGCAGCAGGTCGCCGCGCACGGGGTCGCTCTGGGCGTCCTGCAGGACGGCGTTCGTGGTCTCGCCGTCGAGCGACAGCTCGATCACCGCGCCCGCCGCGTGCAGCGCGTGGCGCAGCTCGCGGGCGTCGACGCTGACCGCCGCCGCCTCGACGTCGCCGCCGTAGATGACCGCGGGCACGCGGCCCGCCCGGCGCAGGCGCCGGTTCGCGCGCGAGCCCTCGATCTCGCGGGGGGTGACCTGCAGCGTCGTCGCGTCCCTGGCCATGACGGCCGACGAATATAGCGGCGCTACTGGCCCGGGTACTGGTCGGTGGCGGTGAAGATCCGCTGCAGGTCGCCGTAGGCGGGCTTGCGGGTGCCGTCGAACGCCACGACGCCCTTCTGGTGGATCGGCGGGTTCGGCCGCGGGTTGCCGCCCTCCCACTCCGGCCGGACGCGGAACTCCTTCAGCGCCCAGTACAGCGCGCCGCTGAGCCACGGCTTCGTCGCGTACACGCCGTAGTGGTAGTTGACGTAGTCCTGCTGGAACTCGTAGGTGCCCTTCTCCTCGACCGGCCCGCTGCGGTTCGCCTCCGCCCCGGTCTCGGTGACCATGATCGCGTGGTTCGGGTAGCAGTCCCGGACGGTGTCGAGGTACTCGGACAGGAAGGTGCGGTCGGCGAGCTGGCCGCTCGGGCCGGGGTACCAGCCGAAGTAGTCGTTGATCCCGATGACGTCGAGCGGCGCGTACTCGGTGTGGCAGCCCGCCGACGGGTAGCCGGCGACGGCGTAGCCGATGGCCCGCGTCCCGTCGAGCGAGCGCGCGACCTCGGCGGCCCGCTTGATGTAGTCGCCCTGCACCGGCCCGGGCTTCGACGACAGCTCGTTGCCGACCGACCAGATGACGATCGACGGGTGCGTCCCGTTGGCGAGCACGTTCGAGCGCATCTCGTTCGCGGCGAACTTGCGCACGGCGAGCTGCTTGATCCGCTCGGTCTTCATGGCGTACATCGGGATCTCGCTCCAGATCAGGAGCCCCAGCTCGTCCGCGCGCTCGTGGAAGTACGGGTGCAGCGGGTAGTGCGCGCGCAGCATCGTGGCGCCGAGGTCGCGGGCGTCCCTGATGATGCCGTCGCGCATCTCGTTGGTCAGCGCGAAGCCGGCGCGCTGGTCGTCCTCGTGCATGCCGACGCCGCGGACGTTCACCGGCAGGCCGTTGAGCGTCAGCCGGCCGCCGACGACGCGGACCGAGCGGATGCCGGTGCGCGCCCGGTAGCCGGCGACCGTGCGCCCGCCGGCGCTGACCGAGATCGACGTCGAGTAGAGCGAGGGGCGTCGCGGCGACCACAGCCGCGGGCTGCCGACGCGGATCGTCTCCTCCAGCGTCGCCGACCGGCCGGGGCCCAGCCGGGCCGAGCCGAGGCCGAAGCGCCGCCCGCCGAAGCGGCCGCTCGCGCGCACCGACTGGCCGCGGCGCGAGACGTTGCGCACCGTGACGCGCGCGGTGACCGTCGCCGCGCACGTGCGGCAGGAGAGCTTCGGGAGCACCTGCACGCTCTCGATCGCGACCCGCTCGACGCGCCGGAGGTAGACCTCGCGCAGGATCCCGCCGTAGTTCCACCAGCCGCCGGTGGGGACGGCGGTGCGGCTCATCCCGGCCGGCGGCAGGTCGAACGTGCGGCGGACGTTGTCGACCCGCACGACCAGGCGGTTGACGCCCCCACGGCGAAGGTGGCCGCTCGGGATCCGCAGCTCGAACGGCAGGTAGGCGCCGCGGTTCGAGCCGATCGGGCGGCCGTTCAGCCACGCCCGCGTGCGGTAGTTGACCGACTCGAAGCGCAGGATCCAGTCGTAGCGGCGCGACGACGACGGCAGGCGGAAGTCGCGGCGGTACCAGCCGATCGTGCCCTTCATCGACTCGGGCGTCTCGTCGGTGGCGTTCCACGCGTTCGGCACCGTGGTCGGCGACCAGCCCTCGGTGCTCGCCTGGCGCATGAGGCCCTCGGCCAGCCCGCGGTTGCCGGGATCCAGGCGGAACAGCCACTGCCCGTCCATCAGGTACCGGTTGGCGTGCCCGTCGCGGTACAGGACGCGCTCGGACGGAGGGTCCTGCGCGGAGGCGCTCGCCGCGGGCGCGAGCAGCGCGATCAGGAGCAGGGGGACGAGCTTCTTGGTCATCGGCACGGGGTGGTCAACACGCGCCCCCGCTGTCAGTTGCGGCAGGGCGCTTCGCGCCCGATCGGCGCGCTGAGGCGCAGCAGCGTAACGGTCGGCCCGGTCAGCGGCGTGCCGCGCCGGCGGACCATGACGCACTGGACCGTGGGCAGGTCCTCGCCCAGGAACCAGACGACCCGCGTCGTGCCGGTCGCCTCCCCCAGCGCTCGCGAGGTGTCCGAGTCGTAGCGGGCGATCCGCAGCTCCCGCCCCGGCTTGGCCAGCCGGTCGGCCAGCCGCTGGAGGCGGTCGTAGCAGGCGGCGAAGCACGCGTCGATCTCGCGCGCCATCGCGTCCACGTCGCCGCGCGCCTGGGCCTCGAGCAGCCGCTCGACCTTGGCGCGCTCGACCCCGTCGGTCGACAGCCAGCGCGCGACGAGGAAGCTCGCCGCGCCGAAGGTGACGACCGCGGCGAGCGCGGCCCAGCGCCTCACGCCTGGTCGTCGCCGCTGATCTCGAGGAAGCGCTCGACCGACGCCTCCTGCTGGTCGAGGCGCTCGGCGGTGCGGCGGGCGTGGCGGGCGGCGCGCTCGAGGAAGTCGCCGAGGCACGTCTCGGGGTCGTCGGCGAGCGGGTACACGTGCGCGACGTCCTGCTGGGCGAGCGCGATCCCCATCGGGGGGCGGCCGGCGGCGAGCGTGCGCGCGCCGCACACCGGCATGGCCATGAGCTGGCGCTCGGGCGCGACCAGCGCCACCGGCATCAGGCGGTGCGCGGGGAGCTGGACGCCGCGCAGGTCGATCGACCGGTCGACGGCGACGGGGCTCTCGGCCGCCTCCTCCAGCGGCTCGCGCCACACGGTGAGGACGGTGTCGGCGGCGACGATCGCGTCGCGCAGCGCCTTCGCCTGCTCGGCGTACAGCTCCTCGGCCTCGCGCCGGTCGCCCGCGTCGGCCAGGTCGAGGTCGCACGGCACGCGCAGCAGGTCGTCGGCGCCGACGGTGTTGCCGGAGCCCAGCGTGCCGTGGGCGACGTAGGTCTGGACCGTGCCGAGGTCGCGGCGGCCGTGGAAGATGATCGTCAGCGCGTCGCAGGTCGACAGCGGCTGGACCTTCAGCGCCACCGAGGCGGCCTCGCTGGCGTCGAGGAGCGCGCGGCGCAGCAGCTCCTCGGATTCGCGTCGGGTGTCCTCGGGACCACCCATGACTTAAGTATCGACGACGTTGCGGTCGGCTTGAGACGGGTAGGTTGCCGGGCAGGCGTCATGAAGCTCATCTACAAGCTCTTCAGCATCCCCCTCGGGCTGATCGCCGGGCAGGTCGCCAAGAAGCTGTTCGAGCAGCTCTGGGGCCTGATCGACGACCGCGAGCCGCCGAAGGCGAACATCGAGGAGGCCTCGTACCCGAAGGTGCTCGCCGCCGCGGCCGTGCAGGGCGTGACGTTCTTCGTCACCCGCGCGGCGATCCAGCGGGCGGGCGCCAAGGGGTTCGCGCACCTCACCGGCGTGTGGCCCGGCGACAAGCGGCCCGAGGTCGAGTAGCCCCGCGGTTCAGCGCCCGCCGCCGCCGCTGCCGCTGCTGCTGCGGAGGACGAAGCCGCGGTCGGCCAGGTCGGCCAGCGCGTCCTCGAACGCGGGGAAGTCGCGCTGGAGCAGCAGGTCGAGCGGGCGGCGCCCCGGCGGGCCGGTCCGCAGCCAGCGCCGCAGGACCTCCCCGCCGGCGCGCTCCTCGGCCTCGGCGGTGAGGTCGAGGAGGATCCCGATCTCCGGCCGGTGGTCGAGCTGGTCGGCGATCACGCTGATCGGGTCGGCGTCGAGCACCGCCATCAGCTCGTCGTCGGTCAGGCCCAGGCGCTGCATGAGGCGCGTCGCGCCGGTCAGAGCAGCTCCTCGGCGGTCGTCAGGTACTGCTCGGCGCGGGCGGTCATGCGGACGAGGCCGTACGCGTTGAGGACCGCGCGCTTGCGGTCGGGCTGCGGGCCGAGGCGGCGCATCAGCTCGGCGATCTCGTCGAGCGGCACCTCGATCAGCTCCCGCGGGCCGAGCTCGCGGACCACGACCGGCGGCGTGTCGGGCAGCCGGATCACGTCGTCGCCCTGCCACGGGGCCTCGTCCTCGCGGACGAGCACGACCTTCCCCTCGCGGGCGAGGTGGTAGATGGAGTTCGACAGCGGCGCGCGGGCCACCGAGGTGAGCTTCTTGCCGCCCGCCGCCCGGTTGTAGACGGCGTACGCGCGGCTGGCCAGCACCGGCCCCTCGGCCGCGACGATGTCGAGCATCGCCTCCATGATCCGCGGGCGCGGGGCCGAGCGCGGGTCGCCGGGCGACTCGCCCTCCCACTCGCGGTAGGGCTCGAGCGCGACCCGCGGCGGTGCCGGGCCGTCCGCCGCGGCGCCGGCGGGCTGGGCGGCGCGCCACTCGTCGACCGGCCAGTCCGGCCGTTCGCCGGTGCCGAGGGTGAGGACGGGAAGGCCGGTCGTCTCGTGCAGGAGGACGCGCTCGTCGAGGAGGGTGCGGTCGGGGTCGGCGGGCCAGCCGGCGATGACGATGGCGGCGACGGCGAGCCCCGCGACGCGCATCGCCTCGGCGTACAGGCGGCCCTGGCCGGTGAGCGACGGCTCGGCCCCGACGGTGACGACGACCGGCGCGCCCAGCTCGACGGCGAGGTCGCGCAGCGCGTAGCGGGGCGTCAGCGGCGCGAGCGGGTTGCCGGTGAGCGCGGCGACGGCGGCGGCGCTCGCCTGCTCGCGCAGGTCGGCCGGCGCGTGCTCGCGGCCGGCGTGGCGGGCGACGATCGCCGGCGTGCCGTCGCCGTGGTCGTCGAGGACCCACGCGTCCGGGTCGATCGCCCGCGCGACCGGCGGCGCGTAGCGGCCGATGACGACGAGGTCGGTCACGGCGCGGGAGCGTACCGGTGGGGCGGCCTGCGGATGGTCGGCCGCCGTGGCGGGAAGATGGCTCCCGTGCTTCGCGTCCTCGCGCTCGCGGCCGTCGCGTCCCTGGCCCTCGCCGGGCCGGCGCACGCCGCGCCCCGGCCGGCGCCGCTCACCGAGCCGGCCGAGGCGCTGGAGCGCGCGCTCGAGTGCGGCCAGGGCGTCGAGGGCGCGGCGCGGACGCCGGTGATCCTGCTGCACGGCACCGGCTCGACGCCGGAGGAGAGCTTCGCCGACGGCTACGCGGAGGCGCTGCCGAAGCTGGGCTTCCCGGTCTGCACGGTGCGGTTCCCCGAGCGGGCGACCGTCGACCTGCAGCGCGCGATGCAGTACGCGGTGTTCGCGGTGCGGGCGGTCGCGGCGCGCAGCGGCCGGCGGGTGTCGGTGATCGGCCACAGCCAGGGCGCGCTGCACGCCGTGTACGCGCCGCACTTCTGGCCCGACCTGCCGGCCCTGGTGGACGACGTCGTGGGGCTCGCGGGGCCGTACCGGGGGACGCAGCGGGCGAACGAGAACTGCATGGACGGCCGCTGCCCGGTGACCTCATGGCAGTTCCGGTTCGGCTCGGCGCTGAACGGCGCGTTCGCGGCGGCGCCGCGGCCGGCCGGGCCGTCGTTCACGGCGGTGGCGTCGGCGTACGACGAGCTGGTGACCCCGGCGCCGGACGCCGCGCGGCTGGAGGGCGCGGCGAACGTCGTGATCCAGGACCTCTGCCCCGGCCGCCCGGTCGACCACTTCGCGATGGTCGGCGACGCGGCCGCGTACGCGCTTGCGCTCGACGCGCTGACGCACGGCGGCCCGGCCGACCCGGCGCGCTTCGACCCGGCGACGTGCCAGCAGACGACGATCCCCGGCGGCGACGCGGCGGGCACCGCGTCCGGCGCGCCGGGCGCCCTCGGGGGCGCGGCGCTCGCGCTGACCACCGGCGAGGAGGTCGATCGCGAGCCGCCGCTGGTGTGCCCGTTCGACGCGGCGGCGTGCCGGGCGGGCGGCGCCGGGGCTGGGGCTGGCGCCGGGGCGGCCGGCGGCGGCGGCGCGGCCGGAGTGCGGCTGACGCGCTCCTGCCTGCGCGGCGGGCGGCTGCGGATGCGCGTGCGCGGCGACGTCTCCGGCGTGCGCCGGGTGACGTTCGCGTTCGGCCGCCTCGTCGTCGCCCGCGACGGCCGCGCGCCCTTCGTGCGGGTCGCCGGGCGGGCGGCGCTCCGGCGGACGCGGCAGACGGTGCTGTGGGCGCACGTGTACCCGCGGCGCGGCGGCTCCCGAGTGACGCTGCGCCGGACGCTCCCGCGCTGCGGGCTCTGAACGGCGCCGCCCGCCGCGCCGCCGCGCGCCGCGCCCCGCTCTGCGCCCGCTCCCTCCGCGCTTCGCGGCGCGTCGCCCGCACCGCCAGAGTTCCCGCCCGCGTTCGTTCAAGCCCGCATGACCGCTCGCGCCCGCCTGAGCCTGCTCGCCGTGATCGCCGCCGTGGCCGCCGCCGGCGCCGTGCCGCCGGCCCGCGCCGCCGAGCCCCCGCCCCCGCCGGGCGCGAACGACTGGTCGTGCCAGCCGACCGCCGCGCACCCGCGCCCCGTCGTCCTCGTACACGGCACGTTCGCGAACCGCTCCAACAACTGGCGGGCGATCGCGCCGGACCTCGCGAGCCGCGGCTACTGCGTGTACGCGCTCAACTACGGCGCGAACCGGTGGTCGGCCGACACGTGGTACGGGCTGGGGCCGGTCGCGAAGTCGGCGCAGGAGCTGTCGGCGTTCGTCAACCGCGTCCTGGCGGCGACCGGCGCCGCGGAGGTCGACGTCGTCGGCCACTCGCAGGGCGGGATGCTGCCGCGCCACTACACGAAGTTCCTCGGCGGGGCGGCCAAGGTGCACACGCTCGTCGGGATCGCGCCGTCCAGCCACGGGACGACGGCGTTCGGCCTCGCCGCGCTCGCGCAGCAGTTCCCCGGCGCGAGCGGCCTGCTGCTCGACGGGCGCTGCGACTCCTGCCGGGACCAGCTCGCCGGCTCGGACTTCATGACCGCGCTGAACGCGGGCGGCGACACCCAGGCCGGGGTCACGTACACCGTGATCGCGACGCGCTACGACGAGGTCGTCACGCCGTACCAGTCGCAGTTCCTCAACGGTCCGGGCGTCACGAACGTCCTCGTGCAGGACCAGTGCGCCGCCGACCCGTCCGAGCACGTCTCGATGGCGTACGACCCGGTGGTGCAAGCGAACGTCCGCAACGCGCTCGACCCGGCGAACGCGACCCCGGTGGGCTGCCTGCCGTCCGGCTAGAAGAGCTGGTTCTCGCCGCCGAACACGTCGCTCACCGAGTCGTCGGTGAAGATGCGGCGGATCGAGTCGGTCAGCAGGTCGGCGCAGGAGAGGACGCGGATGTTGTCAGGCGCGCCCGCGCGCAGCGGGATCGTGTCGGTGACGACGATCTCCTCGAACGGCGAGGCGGCCAGGTTCTCGAACGCCCGGCCGCTCAGCACGGGATGCGTCGCGGCGGCGAAGACGCGCTCGGCGCCCGCGGCGACGACGGCGTCGCCGGCCGCGCGGAGGGTCCCGGCCGTGTCGATGATGTCGTCGACGATGATCGCCGTCTTGCCGCGCACGTCGCCGATGACGTGCCCGATCTCGGCGAGCTGCTGGGCGGGGCGTTCCTTGTCGAGGATCGCGAGGTCCGCCCCCAGCTTGTCCGAGAACTTCTTGTTCAGCTTCACGCGGCCGGCGTCCGGCGCGACGACGACGAGGTCCGACAGGGCCAGGTCGTTGAAGTACTGCGTGAGCATGAACATCGCGGTCATGTGGTCGACCGGCTTGGAGAAGAAGCCCTGGATCTGGCCGGCGTGGAGGTCCATCGTCAGGACGCGGTCCGCGCCCGCGGCCTCGAGCGCGCGGGCGACCAGGCGGGCGGAGATCGGCTCGCGCGGGGCCGACTTCTTGTCCTGGCGGCTGTAGCCGAACCACGGCGAGACCGCGATCACGCGATGGGCTGACGCGCCGACCGCCGCGTCGATCATGAACAGCAGCTCCATGAGCGAGTCGTTCGGCGTGAGGCCGAACGCGGGGTTCGCGCATGTGGGCTGGACGATGAACACGTCCGCCCCCCGGATCGAGTCCAGGTAGCGGCAGTAGACCTCTCCGTTGGAGAACGTCCGGATGTCGATCGGCCCGAGGGCGACGCCGAGGTTGTCGGCGATCTTGTGCCCCAGCTCGGGGTTCGCGCGCCCCGTGAAGAGCATGAGGCGCTTGTCGTAGCCGAGCGGCAGGCTCGTGGAGAGCTGCGGCTGCGTCTCGAGTGCGGTCACGGGAAGGTCACTCTAACCCTTGCGTCGGGCGTATCCCTCGACGTTCGTCTGGCGGGCGCGAGCGACGCCCAGCGCACCCTCCGGGACGTCCTCCGTGATCACCGATCCCGCCGCGGTGTAGGCGCCGTCGCCGACGGTCACCGGGGCGACGAACGTGGTGTCGACGCTGGTCTTGACGTTCGCGCCGATCGTGGTGCGGTGCTTGCGCTTCCCGTCGTAGTTGGCGGTCACGTTGGAGGCGCCGATGTTCGTGTCCGGCCCGACGTCGGCGTCGCCGAGGTAGGAGAGGTGCGGGACCTTCGTCCCCTCCCCGATGTCCGAGTTCTTGATCTCGACGAAGGTGCCCACCTTCACGTTGCGCCGCAGGCGGGTGCCGGGGCGCAGGTAGGCGAAGGGGCCGATGCTGACGCCGTCCTCGACGTCGCAGTCGACGGCGTAGGCGTGGAGGACGGTGACGCCATCGGCCAGGCGGGCGTCGATCAGGGTGGTGTTCGGGCCGATCCGGCAGTCGGCCCCGGCGCGGGTGGCGCCTCTCAGGACGCAGCCGGGCTCGACGACGGTGTCGGGGCCGAGCTGGACGTGGACGTCGACCGTCGTCGCGGCCGGGTTGACGAACGTCACGCCCGCGCGTGCGTGGGCGTCGAGGATGCGGCGCTGGGCGATCTGGCGGACCTCGGCGAGCTGGGCGCGGTCGTTGACGCCCATCGTGAGCCACGGGTCGTTCGGGGCGTGCGCGACGACGCGGTGGCCGTTGTCGCGCAGGATCGGGAGGACGTCGGGGAGGTAGTGCTCGCCCTGCGCGTTGTCGGGGGTGACGGCCTGGAGGGCTGCGGTGAGCGGGCCGCCGGCGAAGGCGTAGATGCCGGTGTTGACCTCGCGGATCGCGAGCTCCTCCGCGGTCGCGTCGCCGGGGTTCTTCGTCTCCACGACCCTGACGACGTCGCCCGTGTGGTCGCGGACGACGCGGCCGTAGCCAGTGGGGTCGTCGAGGACGGTCGTGGCCATCGTGGCGGCCGCGCCGGCGGTCTGGTGCGCCTCGGCGAGCGCGGCGATCGCGTCGGCGGTGATGAGCGGGACGTCGCCGTACAGCACGACGACGGTGTCCTCCGGGTCGAGGTGCTCGGCCGCGCACTGCACGGCGTGCCCGGTGCCCCTGGGCTCCGGCTGCACGGCGACGACGACCCCGTCCGGAAGATGCCCCTCGACCGCCCGGTCTGGACCCCCGACGACGACCACCTTCTCGGCCCCGGCCGCCAGCGCAGCCTCGACCGGCCACCGGACCAGCGGCCACCCGCAGAGGTCGTGGAGGACCTTCGGCGTCTTCGAGCGCATGCGGGTTCCCTGGCCCGCGGCGAGGACGACGGCGGTCAACGGCACGGGAGGATCGTAGGCGACGGTCGGCGGGCGTACGCTTCGGCTGCCGTTGGGGAGTGGTGTAGCGGTAGCACTCGCGACTTTGACTCGCGCAGCCCCGGTTCAAATCCGGGCTCCCCAGCTGCTCGATCCGTCCGGCGGGTATGCGAACATGTGTTCGTGCCGCCACGCTATTCGGAAGCCGAAGCTCGCGAGGCCGTCGCGGCCTCGCTGAGCTGGAGCGAGGCACTCCGCCGGCTGGGGATGTGCTCCACCGGCGGCGGCTACCGGGTGCTGCAGAAGTACGCCGCGATCTGGGCCATCCCGACCGATCACTTCGACCCATGGGCGGCCAACCGGCGGGCCCTCGCGCGGCGCTCGGCCGAGCGCCGCGTCTCGCTCGACGAGCTGCTCGTCGCCGGGCGGTACGCCAAGTCGTCGAGCCTCAAGGAGCGGCTGTACGACGCGGGCCTCAAGGCGCGCCGCTGCGAGCTGTGCGGCCAGGGCGAGGAGTGGCGCGGGCGCCGGATGTCGCTGATCCTCGACCACGTGAACGGCGTGCGCGACGACAACCGTCTCGAGAACCTGCGCATCGTGTGTCCGAACTGCAACGCCACGCTCGACACCCACTGCGGTCGCAACGCGACGCTTCTGGCCGACCGCGAGTGCGCTCACTGCCGCAACCGCTTCCGGCCGAAGTCCGGGCGTCAGAGGTACTGCTCACGCGCGTGCGGCAGCCGGTGGGACCGGCGCGGCGGGCCGCGCCCGTCGCTGCGGCGCGTGGAACGCCCGCCGTTCGAGCAGCTCCGCGCCGAGATCGTGCAGCTCGGGTACGTCGGCGTCGGCCGCAGGTACGGCGTGTCCGACAACGCCGTGCGCAAGTGGGTGCTGTGGTACGAGCGGGAGGCCGCCGCGGCCGCTCAGGCGGCCGACGCCAGCGCGTCGACGACGCGCTCCATGCGGACGAGGCCGGCGTAGCGGCCGTCGTGGTCCCAGCAGACGAGCGGGTCGAAGCGGCGGTCGGGTGGGCGGGTCATCGCTCGACGGGTGACGGCTGCGAGGGGCATGTCGAGGGTGACGAGCATGAGCTTGCGCACCGGGCCGTCGCCGCGGTCGTGGTCGGTGCGGCGGACGAGGCCGCTCGGGCGGCCCTGGCCGTCGACGAGCGCGACGTAGTCCGGCCTCGGGCGGCGCTCGAAGAGGACGCCGAGCGCCCGGTTCGAGACCGGCTCGGGCAGCGTCGGGACCGCCTCGATCAGCCCGGCGATCGCCATGTCCGGCGCGGCGGGCCGGTAGCGCGTGCGGATCTCGAGGCCGAGCTCGGGCTCCAGCTCGGCCATGCCGGCCGCGGGGGTCCCGAAGGCGAACCCCTGCGCGAGCGGGACGCGCAGCTCCATGAGCATCTCCAGCTCCTCCATCCGCTCGACGCCCTCGGCGATGATCCACGCGTCGATGCGGCTCGCGAGCTCGCGGAGCGTCTGCACGACCGCCGCCTTCGCGGGCTCGGTGTCGACGTTGGCGACGAGGCCGCGGTCGACCTTCACGAAGTTCGGTCGCAGGGCGGTGATCCGCGACAGCGAGCCGTAGCCGGCGCCCGCGTCGTCGACCGCGACGAGCGCCCCGCGCGCCCGCAGCGCCGAGAGCGCGCCCGCCAGCGCGTCGGGGTCGGCGTCGGTCTGCTCGGTGACCTCGACGATCACACGGTCGAGGCGGCCCGCCTCGGCGAACGCGTCATGGACCTCGTCGGCGACCAGCGCGCGCGGCGACGCGTTCACGGCGAGGAAGCGGTTCGCGGGCAGGTGCGGCACGGCGGCGAGCACCTCGCGGACCATGTGCGCCTCGAGCACCCCGCCGACCCCGTGGCGCTCGGCGGCGGCGAAGACGTCGGCGGGCCGCAGGTCGCGCCGTCCCGGGAAGCGCGCGAGCGCCTCGTACCCGCAGACCTCGCCGCGCTGCAGGTCGACGACCGGCTGGAAGTGCGGCCGCACCCGCCCGGGCTGTCCCAGGACCTCGCCGAGGATCTCCGTCCAGTCCTGCGCACGCCCGTGGATCACGTGAGTCCGAACGCGCCAACGGGGGCGCAGGTTGGCCGGTCGCGCGGCGGCGGCTTCGCGCCGCACCGCCCGGCCCCGCGTCACTCTCCGCGCAGCACCGCCGCGATCTCCGGCGGCGTGAGCGGGTCGGCGAGGAGGGCGCGGGCGTCGCGCTCGTCGTCGAGGTCGCGCTCGGCGCGGAGCATGCCGACGCTCAGGCCGGCGGCGTTCGCCGCCTCGAGCGTGTGCGTGAGCACCCGCGGGCCTCCCCACGCCTCGGCCGGCAGCCCGAACAGCGCGTCGTTCGGCTCGCGCAGCCCGATCAGGTAGTAGCCGCCGTCGGACGCCGGCCCGACCGTCAGGTCGATCCCGTCGCGCAGGTCGTCCAGCGCGGCGTCGGCGTGGCGGAGGCCGAGCTGCGGGGTGTCGACGCCGACGAGCAGCGCCGGGCCGGGGTGCGCGGACAGAACGTCACGGAACGCCGCGGCGAGCCGGTCGCCCAGCGAGCCGTCGACCTGCGGGACGAGCGTCGCGCCCGGCGCGAGCGCGGCCATCTCGTCGCGGGCGTCGTCCGGCGTGAACACGACGAACGGGTCGCCGACCCTCGCCGCCCACGCCGCGGCGCGCGCGATCAGCGCCGCCTGGAGCCGCGCGCAGCCCTCGGCGCCGAGCAGCGGCTCGAGCCGCGTCTTGCACAGCCCCGGCCGCGGGGCCTTGGCGATGACGATGGCCGCCGCTCGCACCGGCGCGGTCAGAAGCGGAAGTGCGTGCCGACGGGCGCGAGCTCGGCGGCGGCTGCGACCGGGACCGCCGCGGCGAGCGTCGTCGCGAACGTCGCGGTCGAGGCACCGATCAGCCGGGTGAGCTCGGACAGCGGCGTGGGCTCGTCCTTCACGCCGTTCGCGTAGTCGGTCGCGTAGCCGACGAGCGCGTACGGGATCTCCGCCTCGCCGGCGAGCACCGTCTCCGGCCCGCCGGTCTGCGAGACCGCCGTGACGCCGGCGCGGGCGAGCGCGGCGATCTCCGTCCGGGTGTTGAACCGCGGCCCGTCGACGTGGCCGTAGCAGCCGCCGTCGCGCACGGCGTGCCCGGCCTCGCGCGCGCCGATCAGCAGCGCCTGCCGCAGCGGGCCCGAGAACGGGGCCTCGAAGATCCAGTGCCCCCGCCCGGGCTCGCCCTCCTCGTAGAGCGAGCACAGCGAGCCGTCGGGCAGCCGGTTGGAGAGGAAGTGCAGGTCGTCGAACACGACGAGCGTGCCCAGCTCGAGCGCCGGGTCGCAGGCGCCGCAGACGGTCACGGCGAGGATCGCGCCGACGCCGGCGTCGCGCAGAGCGGCGATGTTCGCCCGGTGGTCGACGTGCGAGGAGAGCCGGTGATGGCCCTCCCAGTGGCGCGAGACGTGCACCACGTCCGCACCCGCGAACCGGCCCTCCGAGACCTTCGCCGGCCCGAACCGGGTCGCGACCTCGCGCGGCCCGTCGCCCTCGAAGCCCGGCAGCGCGTACGTCCCCGAACCGGTGATCACGCCGATGCGCGTCATCAGGACGCGCAATGGTAGGTGCGCGGGCGAGAGAGCGCGGACCGCTACGCGGCGGGAACGGCCGCCGCCGCCGCCTGCGACGGCGCCGCGGGGGCGGAGGGCTGCGCCGCGGGGGGCTGCTCGACCGGCGCAGGGGCCGGCGGCGCGGCGGGCGACGGCGCGGGCGGCTCCTCCGCGGCCGGAGCGGGCGGCGCGGGAGCCGCGGGGGCGGGCTCCGCGGCGGGCGACGCCTCCGCGGGCGGAGCGGGCGGAGCGGGAGCCGCGGCGGCGGGCTCCGCGGCGGCGGGCTCCACCGCGGCGGGCTGCTCCGCGGTCGGCTCGGCGGCGTCGGAGTGATGCTGCGCCGGCTCGCCGTCCGCCACCCTCCGCGCGCGCGGCTGGTCCGCGCCCGATGCGGCGGTGGAGGGCTGGTCTGCGACCGTCTGCGCCGCCGGCTGCTCCGCGCCAGAGGGCTGCTCCGGCGCAGCCGGGGCCTGCTCCACCACCGGCGCCCGCGGCTCGACCAGGGGCGGCTCCGCTGCAGCCGCCTCGGCGACGAGCGGCTCGGCCGTGGGCGGCTCGGCCACGGGCGGCTCCGCCGCCGGCGGCTCCAGCGCCGGCGGCTCCAGCGCCGGCGGCGCCGGCGGCTCCGCCGGGTCCGGGGTCGTCGGGTCGGTGCCCTCCGACAGCTCCGTGGCGTTCGGCCGGCCGTCGCCGTCGCCGTCCTCCGCTCCGTCGGGAGCGCCGTCGCCGTCGGAGTCGCCGGTGCCAGGGTTCGTGCCGACCGCGACCTCGGCTCCGTTGGTCAGGCCGTCGCTGTCCTCGTCGTCGGCCGCGTCGTTGACGCCGTCGCCGTTGCTGTCGGGGTTGTCGGGCTGGGCGCCCGCGAGGCCCTGCTCGACGACGTTCGGCAGCGAGTCGCCGTCGGCGTCGTCGGCGCCGTCCGGGGTGCCGTCGCTGTTGCTGTCCTTCGCGCGGGGGTTCGAGCGGACGCGGTACTCGGTGCGGTTGAACAGGCCGTCGCCGTCGGTGTCGGCCGCGGCGTCGGTCGGGCTCGTCGGGTCGAGGCCGTACTGCTCCTCCCACGCGTCGGGGAGCGCGTCGCCGTCGGTGTCCTCGCTCGCGGGGTCGGTGCCGATCTGCTCCTCGAGGCGGTCGCTCAGGCCGTCGTCGTCGGCGTCGTCGGGCAGCCGCCGGGCGACGGCGGGCGGCTCGCGGTCGACCTCGCCGCGGACCCGCACGGGCTCGTGGCCGAGCACCGGCTCCTCCACCGGCACGCCGTCGACCGCCGGCGCCTCGTCGTCGAAGAACACCGCGCCGCCGCTCGCCGCCTCCAGCAGCCGGCGCGCCGGCCCGCCCTCGGCGCGCCCGGAGCCGCCCGGCTGGTTGACGCCCGGCACGTCCGCGGGCAGCACGAGGATCCCGCCGCGGCGCGGGTCGGCGCCCGCCCAGCGGTCGTGGCGGAGGATCTGCCGATCGAGCGCGACGACCGAGCCGGCGATCAGCGTGGCGGCGGTGAGCACGCCCGCGGCCATCCAGGCGGCGGTGCGGCTGCGGAGGCGGGAGAGGAGCGGGGAGCGATCCATCGCTCGCTCCATCGGCGGCGACTGACCCGGGTTCAACAGCCGCTCGACGCGGCGAAATCCGGGGCGACCGGAGTTGAGCCGCTCTGGCCGGACGGACGGTGAAGTTGGCGCGTCGCCGCTCCCCGCGCCGCCCCATCAGCGCTGCCGGCGCGGCTCGCTCGCCGGCCCCGCGCGGTGCGCGATCCCGAGCACGCGCATCGCCTTCAGCCCGAGCGAGAGCTTCTCGCGGCCGTCGGTCGAGGCGACGTCGAGCCCGGTCAGCTCCCGCACGCGCTCGAGCCGGTAGCGGATCGTGTGGCGGTGGGTGAAGAGCTTGCCGGCCGTCCCGGCGACGTTCCCGTCGGCGTCGAGGAAGGCCTCGACGGTCTGCACGAGGTCGGTCGCGTACTGCTCGTCGTAGACCACGAGCGGCTCGACCGTCTCCGCGTAGAACCGCTGCAGCTCGGCCGGGTCCTCGCTCATCGCCCCGAGCAGCAGGCGGTACGCGCCGGTCTCGTCGAACGCCAGCGCCGGCCGCTCGTCGTCGCCCTCGGCGACGTTCGCCGCGAGCAGCGCCTCGTGGCCGGCGCGGTCGAGCAGCAGCGCGCCGCCGGTCGCCCGGCTGCGCCCCAGCGCGAACGAGTGCCCGGGCAGCCCGGCGCGCAGCTCGCGCAGCACGGCCTCGGCCGCCCGCGCGCCCTCGGCCTCGCCGCCCGGCACGACGACGACCACCTCGACGCCGACCGCCTCGGCGCGGTCGGTCAGCGCCGCCACCGAGCCCGGCACCGCGGCGCGCGCACCGCGCTCGGCGGTCGCGAGCACGCGCTGGCGCCAGCCGTCCTCGGTCGTCACGTGCGCGTGGGCGCGCGCGACGAGCACCGACGCGCCCTGCTCCACGTCCAGCCCCACCTCGCGCGCCCGCGCGACGATCTCCGGCCGCGACCCGAACGCCCGCTGCAGCGCGCCGTGCACGAACGCCGCGACCGCCTCACGCGTCGCCTGCTCGGGCGCGCGGACGCGCTCGACCTCCGACGCCACCAGCGTCCCGACGATCCGCAGCAGCGCCGGGCTCGCCGAGCCGCCGCCGCCGCCCGACCCCGACCGCGACCGCATCCGCAGCCGCCCGACGACCCGGTCGGCGACCCGCAGCTCGAGCACCTCCACGTCGGCGGACTGCGCCATCACCGCCCGCTCGTCGGCCGGCGACCGCGCCGCGACCGCCAGCACCTGGCCGGCGCGGTCGAGGAGGACGAGGCTCGCGTCGAGCGCCCGGGCGGCCGCTCGGACCACCTCCGGCAGCCCGGCCCCCGACTCGACCGCCTCGGTGATCGCGTCGAGCGTCGACAGGTCGAGCCCCGCCTCGGTCCCTGGGGAGGGCGAGGACACGCGCCCAAGGGTAGAGCCGGCGCCCTACGCGGTCATCTCGTCCCAGAACCAGAACACGGCCCCGCCCGCGAGCAGCCCGAGCACCACCATCGCCGCGAGCACGTACAGCGTCAGGAACGCCGCCGCGCACCGCTGCCACCACCGGCTGTACGCGGTCCACGCCGGGACGAGGATCCACGCCGCGTACGCCGCGAGCGCGAACGCGGCGCAGCAGCCGCCGACGAGGTAGGTGATCGCCTCGTTGCTCACCGGCGGTCATTGTGACGGCCCGGCCGGCGCTCGCGCAGCCAGCGCAACGCCCGGGCGCGCCGCTCGGGCGTGCGCAGCAGCCGGTGCGCCACCACGAGCGCCACGACGACGGCGGCCGTCGTGCCGAGCGCGAGCGTCCCGCGCGACGCGATCGCCGCCGCCCGGTCGATGTTGCGCCACGAGAAGTAGCCGAGCAGCACGAAGGTCGCCGCCCACAGGCCGGAGCCGGCGATGTCGTACGGGAGGAAGCGGGCGAACGACATCCGCGACGCGCCCGCCACGAACGGCGCGACCGCCCGGACGATCCCGATGAAGCGCCCGACGAGGATCGTCAGGCCGCCGCGGCGCTCGAAGTAGCCCTCGACGTACGCGAGCCGCCGCTCGGTGATCTTCAGCTTCGGCCCGTGCTCGAGGAGGAACCCGCGGCCGAGGCGGCGCCCGAGCCAGAACGAGACGCTGTCGCCCGCGACGCACGCCGCCCACACGAGCAGCAGCAGCACGGCGAGCTGGAGGTTCCCCTGCCCGGCGAACACGCCCCCGGCGATGACCGCCGTCTCGCCCGGCGCGACGAGCCCGACGAACGCGCCGGTCTCCAGGAACGCGAGCCCCGCGACCAGCAGATACGCCCAGTTCCCGAGCGCGTCGCCGACGTCGAGCAGCAGGTCCTCGACGTTCGGCGGGTCGACGACGCCCACCCCGTACACGGCGAGGGCGGCGGCGAGGAGCAGCCCGGCGACGACCAGCGCCGCGGACGCACGTCCGCGCGCGCGGAGGGTGAGGACGAGCAGCGCGGCGGCGAGCGCTAGCGGGACGAGGCGCATACCGGCCGCGCGGCGATCGGCGCCGGGTCGCGGCCCGCGAGCCGCTCGGCCGCGCGCTCGGCCTCCTCCGGGGTGTCGAAGAGGCCGAGCACCGTGGGGCCCGAGCCGGCGACGATCGCGTCCCGGGCGCCGGCGGCGCGCGCGGCGCCGAGCGCCTCGTCGATCGACGGGCACAGCGAGCGGGCCGCGTCCTGCAGGTCGTTGACCGGCGGCGGGCCGGAGCGGCGGACCTCCTCCAGCGCCGCCGCGAGCGCCTGCGCGGAGCGCGGGAGCCCGAGGCGGTCGGCCTCCGCGTAGACGGCGGGGGTGGACAGGTGCTCGCGGCTGGGGAGGACGAGGATCCCGTACGGCTCGGGCGC
Source organism: Solirubrobacteraceae bacterium (assembly GCA_035940955.1). GTDB lineage: Bacteria > Actinomycetota > Thermoleophilia > Solirubrobacterales > Solirubrobacteraceae > CADCVT01. The sequence goes on along the minus strand of DASZEJ010000062.1, from coordinate 23,819 downwards.
GGGCAGCCGCTCGACGCGCTCCCCCGCACCGGTGGCGAGGACGCGCCCGGGCCGCACCTGGCCGGGCACGTCGGAGCCGAGCCGCGCGGCGAGCGCGTGGAGCGTCGCGTCGTCTCCCAGGCCGCTCGCGCGCGCCGCCAGCCTGAGCGCCGCGGCGGCGTCGGCGCTGCCCCCGCCCAGCCCGGCGGCGACCGGGATCCGCTTCTCGATCGCGACCCGCACCGGGTGCCCGTCCCAGCCGGTGGCCTCGCGGAACGCGCGCAGCGCACCGGTCACCAGCGTGTCCTGCACGCCCTCGCTGACCACCTCGTCGGCGGGCGCGCCGGGCGCCTCCTCCAGGACCAGGGTGTCGCACAGGCTGATCGACTCCATCACGCTCACCAGCTCGTGCCGGCCGTCCTCCCGGATCGGGCCGACGAACAGGCAGAGGTTGATCTTCGCGGGCGCGTGCTCGATCACGGCGCGAGCTCCGCGGCCAACGCGGCGAACTGGGCGGGGGTCAGCCGCTCCGCGCGCACGTCGGCGGCGAGGCCGAGCCGCTCGAGCGCGGCGCGGGCGTCCGCGCGGCTCGCGGCGCCCGCCAGCTCGAGCGAGCGGGGCAGGGCCTTGCGGCGATGCGCGAACGCGGCCTGGACGAGCCGGCGCAGCTCGGGCTCGGCCGCGGGCCCGGTGCGGCGCAGGCCGACGAGGACCGAGTCGACCCTCGGCACCGGGTGGAACACGGTGCGCGCGACCGGGCGCAGGACGCGCACCTCCGCCGCGAGCTGCGCGAGCACGCTGGGGACGCCGTAGGCGTCGGTGCCGGCGCGCGCGGCGAACCGCTCCCCCACCTCGCGCTGCACCATCGCCACCCAGCGCGTCGCGTGCTCGAGCTCCTCCAGCGTGCGGAGGATCGCGGTCGCGGCGATCCCGTACGGCAGGTTGGCGACGACCTTGGTCGGCGCGGGGTCGAGCGCGCGCAGGTCGAGGTCGAGCGCGTCGGCGAGGTGCAGCGTCGCGTTGGGGTGCGGCTCGAGCGCGTCGCGCAGCGCCGGCTCGAGCGAGCGGTCGACCTCGACGACGTGGACGTGCCGCGCCCGGGCGGCGAGGTGCTCGGACAGGACGCCCAGCCCGCCGCCGACCTCCAGGCAGACGTCGTGCGGGCCGAGGTCCGCCTCGCGCTCGATGACGCCGAGGATGTTCGAGTCGATGAGGAAGTTCTGGCCGAGCGCGTGGTTGGGGCGGATGCCGAACTCCTTCAGCCGCCGCAGGCTCGGCTGGGTCGGGTGCCCGGTCACCACCCGAACAGGGCCGCGGCGTTGCGCTCGACCGCCGCCTCCAGCTCCTCGTACGTCACCCCGCGCCGCTCGGCGACGAACCGGGCGGTGTGCGCGACGAACGCCGGCCGGTTGCGCTCCTTGCGGACGGCCTGCGGGGTGAGGTACGGGGCGTCGGTCTCGACGAGCAGCCGGTCGTCGGGGACGCGCTCGGCCGCGTCGGCGAGGTCGGTCGCCTTCGGGTAGGTGACGTTGCCGGCGAAGGAGACGAACCAGCCGTGGTCGAGGCACTCGTCGAGCCGGCCGGGCATCGAGAAGCAGTGGAGGATGACCGTGACCCCGCCGGCCCTGCGGGCGAGCGTGTCGATCGTCGGGTCCTCCGCCGCGCGGGTGTGGATGACGAGCGGCTTGCCGGTCGCGCGCGCCAGCTCGATGTGCGCCTCGAAGGCGCGCTGCTGGTCGTGCGGCGGCGTGCGGTCGCGGTAGAAGTCGAGCCCGGTCTCGCCGATCGCCCGGCACCTGGGGTGCGCGGCGAGCGCCTCGAGCTCCGCGAGGTCGTTGTCGTCGAACCCGGTCGCGCTGTTGGGGTGCCGCCCGATCGCGGCGAAGACCTGCGGGAAGCGCTCGGCGGCGTCGAGCGCCGCGCGGCAGGACGCGCCGTCGGTGCCGACGGTGAGGATGCGGCGGACGCCCGCGCGGCCGGCCTCCGCCACGAGGTCGGCGTCGGGCGGGGCGCAGCTGTCGAGGTGCGTGTGGCTGTCGATCACGCCGCGGCGGCGTCGTCGTCGCGGCGCTTGGGGAACAGCGGCTGCATCGGCTCGAGCCGGCCGGCGTCGAGCGCCGCGGTGAGGCGGGCCATCGTGTCGGGGAGGAACGGGAGGAGCTCCTGGGCGACGGTCCGCAGGCCGGCGACGAGCGACGCGAGGACGCGGTCGAGGTCCGCGCTGCGGGCGTCGTCCTTCGCGAGCTTCCACGGCGCCTGCTCCTCGACGTAGCCGTTGAGGCGGCGGACGCGCTGCCAGATCGCCTCGAGCGCGTCCGAGATGCGCCAGGCGTCCATTGCGCGGGCGACCTCGTCTTGGAGGCCGGCGGTCAGGCTCTCGTCGGGCCGCACGCTCGGAACGGTGCCGTCGCGGTAGCGGCTGACCATCGCGATCGTGCGGCTCGCGAGGTTGCCGAGGTCGTTGGCCAGCTCGGTCTCGTACCGGCGCTCGACGCCGGCCATCGAGACGCTGCCGTCCTCGCCGAACGCGACGTCGCGCATGAGGTAGTAGCGCAGGGCGTCCGTTCCGAACCGGTCGATGACCTCGAATGGGTCGAGCACGTTGCCGTCGGACTTCGACATCTTGCGCCCGTCGTGGCCGAGCAGGAAGCCGTGGATGAACACGCGCCCCGGCAGGTCGAGCCCAGCGGCGAGCAGCAGCGCGGGCCAGTAGATCGTGTGGAACTTGAGGATGTCCTTGCCGATGAGGTGCTGCGTCGGCGCGCCCCAGAAGCGGGGCGTCAGGTCCTCGCCCTCGCGCGCGTACGTGAGCGCCGTGTAGTAGTTGAGCAGCGCGTCGAACCAGACGTAGAAGACGTGACCGTCGTCCCACGGCACGGGCACGCCCCAGGTGATCTTCCCGCGCGTGAGGCTGACGTCCTGCAGCCCCTGCGCGACGAACGCCCGCGCCTCGTTGGCGCGCGCCTGCGGCTGCACGAAGTCGGTGGCGAGCAGCTCCTCCAGGGCCTGCTGGAAGGTGGAGAGCCGGAAGAACCAGTTCTCCTCCTGCTCGCGCGTCAGCTCGATGCCGTGGATGGGGCACGTGGTGCCGGGGCCGATCTCGGTCTCCGACTTGAAGTCCGCGCACCGCGGGCAGTACCAGCCCTCGTACAGCCCCTTGTACACGTGGCCGTTGTCGTGGACGCGCTGGAGCACGTCCTGCACCGCCCGCTCGTGCTCCGGGTCGGACGTGCGGATGAAGAAGTCGTTCGACGCGCCGAGCACCGGCATCAGCGCCCTGAACCGCTCGGCGTTCCGGTCGGCCAGCTCGCGCGGAGTCACCCCCTCCCGCTCGGCGGCCAGCGCGACCGGCTCCCCGTGCTCGTCGGTCCCGGTCAGGAAGAACACGTCCTCCCCCCGCTGGCGCATGTGCCGCGCGACCACGTCAGCCGCGATCGTCGTGTAGGCGTGCCCCAGATGCGGAGCCGCGTTCACGTAGAAGATCGGCGTGGTGACATAGAACGCCATCGCCCTCGTGAGGCTACCGGGGGTTCGGCAGGAGCCTCAGACCTGGGAAGCCCTCGTAGTCGGCGTCGAGGGTCAGGATCGGCAGTCCGTAGTGACGCGCTGTCGCGGCGATCCAGGCGTCGTGCTTCTGGGCCGGTTGGCCGAGCGCGTGACCGTCGCGTCGCGCTTCGTACGTGAGCCTCGCCCACTCGTGCGAGACGGCGTCGCTCGGCGCCACGACGACCGCGGACGCGATGTCCGCTTCCATCCTGCGCCAGCTGGCCTCGCCGTAGCCGCGCCGGTACGCGCCGCGCCGCATCTCGGCGACGGTCACGAACGACAGCACGATGCGCCGTGACTCGACGTATGGCGCAAGCTCGCCCGCCTTCGCCTGTCCTCGACTGAGGTGGACGAAGGCGTCGGTGTCGACCAGTACGAACCGCTCGGATGCGTCGTCGGTCACCGGCCCCGGGGTCAGACGGTCAGTGCTCCTCGTGGATCGCCGCGAGGAAGGCCGCGACCTCGTCGTCGTCGCGCCAGTCGTCGTCCGGCCCTGTCAGAGCATGCGCGGCGACGTCCTGCTCGGTCGCCAGCCGGTCCAGAGGCTTGTCCGCCCAGAAGACGTCCGGGTCGAACGGCAGCTCCTCGTGCGTGACGGTGATCCTCGTCGCGTCGATACGTCGCGGCTCGGTCTCGTGGGGCAGGAACTCGCCGTCGCCGGAGACGCGCACGTGCTTGCGGCCCTTGCCGGCGTCCCAGACCGCGTCGCGCTCCGTCTCGTCGAAGAAGCAGCTGACGGCGGGAGCGCCGGGCCGCTCGACGCGACACTCCAGCGTGCGGTCGTCCACCATCTCGAGCCGGCCCTCCACCACGGCGTGCGAGCGGATCGGCCGCCCGATCAGCCGCTTCGTCAGCTCGATCTTCTCGCGGTCGAGCGCCACGATCCGCTCCGCGCCTCCGTCAGCCGCCTCGGCCGTCAAGACGAGTCGCGTGACGCCTCGGCGCAGTGTCTGACCGAAGCCGCCGACCGCCCGCAGGACCCCGCGGTCGAATCCGTCCGGAAGCTGCACCGTCTCGTCGTCGAGGAGGTCGAGCCCGCTGACCAGCGCGTGCACGGATCGCTCCGCCAGGCGCGGGCCCATCCGGTCGAGCAGTTCGGGTTGGCCGGACGGCGACGCCGGCGGCGTCTCCAGCTCGAGCCCGAAGCTGCCGCCGGTCGGCGCGCCGACGACCCTGAGGTCGACCGACTCCTCGATGAAGCTCCTGACGCGCCCGCCCCGTCCGCTCGGCCCGGAGTCGGTCAGGACGACGGCGATGCTCCGCAGCGTCGACCGGAGCTGCGTCGCGATGCGCTGGAGCTCCGAGAGCGGCAGCCGGTGGTCCTCGACCAGAGGCCCCTCCAGCCTCAGGCTCAGGCTCAGCCGGGTCCCGGGATCGTCGGGCATCGGAGCTCCGGACGATAGAGGGTGGTCGCGCCCGTGAGCGCAGGCGACGTTGCGCATCGCGGTGACGGGAGTTGCACGTCTCACGGAGCCTCGCCGGCAGCCAGCCGGCGGTGGGAGAGACCTCGCGCCGGACCGGGAGCGCCGCGGCGCTTGAGCACCGCGCCGACCGGCAGGCCGGCGGCGAGCAGGGCCAGGCCGAGCCAAGCGGCGAGCGGGACGCGCGCGGGCTGCGGGGCCGGCGGTGCGGCGGGGGTTCGGTGCGGCGCCGCGCGAGGTGGGGTGGACTGTGGGGGGCGGATTGGGTGCGGCGCTGCTCCGAGCGGCGGCGGGCCGTCGTCTCCGCGGAGGAGGGTGAGCGGGTCGACGTAGCCGTCGCGCTGGCCCGCTCGGCGCGCGCCGAGCTGGAGGTGGGAGGCGGCGACCGTCCCGATCGCGTCGCCCGCAGTGACCGTGGCGCCGGGGCGGACGGTGACGGTTCCGAGCTCGTGGTTGGTCGCGACGAGCGGGCCGCAGACGACAGTCGCGACTCGGCCGCGCCCGGGGACGCGGCCGGCGAACCGCACCCGTCCGGTGCATGCGCTTCGGACGGTCGCGCCGGCCGTGGCGGCGATGTCGATGCCCCGGTGCTGGCCGGGCGCGAAGCGGTGGGCGGTGACGTGGAAGGGCGTGACGACCTGGCCGCGGACCGGCCAGAGCCAGGTCGCGCGCGGCGGCGACTCCGACGCGGCCGCGGCGCGCAGCGGTGGGCGGTGCGCCGGCGCCTCCCACGCGACGGCCGCGTCGACCCGGGCGAGCAGCATGAGCAGGAGGGCGGCGAGGAGCATGGGGCGGACCTTCGCGTGTGGGCGGTGCGGTGTGGGGCGGTGTGCGGGGATTGGTGCACGGGCTTTGCGGAGACGTGACAACGTGCGTGCGATGCACGCGTCCTCCGCCGCTCAGCCCCCTCAGCGCGTCTGCCCGCACTGCTCGACGATCGCCCGGACCGCGGAGGCGCGCTGCCCGTTCTGCCGCCGCGCGTACCGGCGGCGGTCGGCGCTGCCCGCCTTCCTCGTCGCGCTCGTCCTCGCCGTCGCCGCGACGCTGGGCGGCGTCGCGCTGATGCTCCAGTCCTTCGGCGACTCGCTCGACCGGGAGCTGGACGACCAGGTGGAGGTCGTCCAGCGCGACTTCGACCGGGACGTCCGGCGGTTGGAGCGGCGGATCGAGGAGGAGCTGGACGAGCGGCTGCCGGCGCCGGCGGCGCCGTAGCGGAGGGCGGACGCGGGCGCGCGCGGAGGGGCGCGTGTGGTGCGGCGAACAGGGCGCGCGCCGGGGCGCGTGACGCGCCGGCGACCGGCGCGGGCGCGCGCAGCGGCGCGTGTCAAGCGGCGCGTGCCGCCCCCTACTCCCCCCGCCGCTGCACCGCCTCGTACAGCGCGTTCGCCGGCACGCCCGTCAGCTCCGCGACCACCCGCGCCGCGGGGCGCGTCCGGGCTCCCGCCTCGACGAGCCGGGTCAGCGCCTCGACGGCCGGGTCCAGAGCGGCGTCGCGGGGCGGCGCCGGGCCGATCACGACGACGATCTCGCCGCGCGCCTCGCCCCCGGCGAACCGCTCCGCGACCGACGCCGCGTCGCCGCGCACGACCTCCTCGTGGACCTTCGTCAGCTCGCGGCACACGGCCACCGGACGGGACGGGTCGACCCGCGACAGCGCCGCCAGAGACGCCGCCACCCGGCGCGGGGACTCGAACGCCACGACCGTCTCGGAGGAACCGAACACCGCCGCGAGCTCCGACGACCGCCGCGGCAGGAAGCCCACGAACCGCCACCGGTCCGCCGGCAGCCCGGACGCGACCAGCGCGACCGGGACCGCGCTCGCCCCCGGCAGGACCTCGACCCGCACGCCCGCGTCCAAGGCCGCCCGCACGAGCACGAACCCGGGGTCGTTCACCACGGGCGTCCCGGCGTCGCTCACCAGCGCCACGACGGCCCCGGAGGCCATCCGCGCCACCAGCGACGCCGCCCGCGCGGACTCGTTGTGCTCGTGGACCGAGACCAGCGACGCGGCCCGCACCCCGTGGTGGGCCAGCAGCACCCGCGTCCGCCGCGTGTCCTCGCACGCGACCACGTCGGCCTCCCGCAGCACCGACAGGACCCGCAGCGTGACGTCCTCCAGGTTCCCGATCGGGGTCGGGCAGACGGCGAGCCGGCCTTCGCTCACGCCGCCGCGGCCGCCGCGCCGCCGTCGAGCGCCAGCAGCGCCGCGCCGAGCATCCCCGCCTCCTCGCCGAACCGCGCCGGCACGATCCGGACGGCGTCCCGCGACGGCGGCAGCGCGCGCTCGCGCACGACGGTCCGCGCCGGCTCGAGCAGCAGCTCGCCCGCCGCGACCAGCCCGCCGCCGACGACCACCAGCTCGGGGTTCAGCAGGTTCACGAGGTTCGCGATCCCCACGCCCAGCCGCATCCCGATCAGCGCGACCACGTCCCGCGCCGCGCGGTCGCCGTCGTGCGCCAGCTCGGTCACGAGCAGGCCGGTGATCTCGCGCCCCGCCGCGGCCGCCCGCGCCAGCTCGCTCTCGGACGCCGCCCGCGCGACCCGGGCGCCCTCCCGCGCCAGCGCCGTCCCCGACGCCAGCGTCTCCAGGCACCCGACCGACCCGCACACGCACGCGGGCCCGTCGAGGTCGACCACCATGTGCCCCGGCTCGCCGGCCGCGCCCGACGCGCCGTCCACCAGCCGGCCGCCGAGCACGAGCCCGCCGCCGATCCCCGTCCCGAGCGTCAGCATCACCGCGTCCCGGGCGCCGCGCGCCGCGCCGAAGCGGTGCTCGACCAGCATCGCGAGCGTCGCGTCGTTCGCCACGTACACCGGCAGCCCGAGCCGCTCGGCCATCACGTCGCGGAACGGAAGGCCTCTCAGCGGCAGGTGGGCGGTGAACTCCGGCACGCCCCGCCGCGGGTCGAGCAGCGACGGGATGCCGATGCCCGCCGCGAGCACCTCCCCCTCGGCCGCGTCGCGCACCTCGACGATCGCCGACGCGATCGTGTCGAGCAGGGCGTCGGTCTGCGCCGCGCGCGAGCGGCGGGACGCGCGGTGATGCACGGCGAGGTTCGCGTCGACCGCGCCCGCGAGGACCTTCGTGCCGCCGACGTCGACCCCGATCACGCAGGGCGGGGGCATCCCGCTGGCACTATAGACCGCTGCCATGGCCGGTCCGGACCGCCCCGAGTACACCAAGTACCGCAGCCGCCCGTCGCTGCTGAGCCGCCTCAAGCGCGACGGCGACCGCGTCCCGGCGGCCGCCCCGCCCGGCCCGGACGGCGCGCCGCCGAGGCCGGGTCCGCACCGCCCCCGCCGCCGGATCACCCGGCGCCGCGTGCTCAAGTGGCTGGCCGTCGCGCTCGCCGCCTGGCTGGGGCTCAGCCTGCTCCTCTTCCTCGTCAGCGCCCAGATCGAGCAGGGGAAGATCTCCGGCGCGACCGAGGACGCGCTCGACTCCGGCCCGCTCCCGCTGACCGACGCCAGCACGATCCTCGTCCTCGGCTCCGACACCCGGCCGAAGGGCAGCAAGGAGCCCGGCGCGGAGACGTCCGGAAACGGGCGCAGCGACAGCATCCTGCTGCTGCGGGTCGGCGGCGGCGCCAACAGCCGCCTGAGCATCGCGCGCGACACGCTGGTCGACGTCCCCGGCGCGGGGCGGCAGAAGATCAACGCCGCGTACGCGATCGGCGGCGCCGCGCTGGCCATCCGCACGATCAAGGGCTACCTCGGCATCGAGGTCAACCACGTCATCGAGGTGAGCTTCAGCGAGTTCCCCGACCTGATCGACGCGATGGGCGGCATCGACTACAAGGGCGGCTGCGTCGTCGCGAAGGTCAACGGCGGCTACCGGCGCGGGGGCGTGACCCTCCGCATCCGCGCCGGCGAGAAGGAGCACCTGAACGGCAAGCAGGCGCTCGCCCTCGCGCGCGTGCGCAAGAACGACTGCAACCCGCGCGAGAACGACCTCACCCGCGCCCGGCGCCAGCAGAAGATCCTCGCCGCGATGAAGGGCCGCGTCCTGGGCGTCCACGGGTTCGTCCGCCTGCCGTGGATCTCGTGGCAGACGCCGCGCACGTTCCGCAGCGACATGAGCGGGCCGACGCTGATGGCGGTGTTCGCCGACCTCGCGACCCGCGGCACGCCGGAGACCGTCGTCCTCGGCACGCTGAGCGGCGAGGTGCCCGACGAGCTGCGCCGGCGCCAGGTCGAGCGGTTCCTCGACGGCTAGCCGCAAGTTTCCGGACGCGCCCGCGTTGGAGGCGGCTGGACCTTCCTCCGAAGGGACGGGCTACAGGGGAGACCGGAGGCCGGCGGCGCGGTGCGGGAACCCGCCGCCGGCCTTCGCTCAGTCCGTGGACTTGGCCGGCGTCGACGACGAGTCGGCCTTCTTCTCGCCGCCGCTCGTGCCGCCGCCCTCTGAACCCGAGCCCGAGCCCGAGCCCGAGCCCGCGCTCGCGCCGTCCGAGGAGGACCCCGACGACGCCTCCTTCTCGCGGTTGCGCTTGCGCGTCCCGTAGTCGGTGTTGTGGAAGCCCTTGCCCTTGAAGTGGATCGCCGGCGGGCGGAAGACGCGCTCGACCGGCTCCCCCGTCTCCGGGTCGGCCGTGAGCGGGTCGTCGCTGAACTTCTGCATGACCTCGAAGGTGGTCCCGTCCGGACGCCGGTACTCGTAGATCGGCATGGCTGCGCGGCAGTCTACGATCAGCCGTCCCATGAGCACCGACACCGTGACGATGGAGAAGATCGTCGCCCTCTGCAAGCGGCGCGGCTTCATCTTCCCCAGCTCGGAGATCTACGGCGGCATCGGCTCGACGTACGACTACGGGCACTACGGCGTGCTGCTCAAGACGAACGTCAAGAACGAGTGGTGGCGCGCGATGCTGCAGGAGCGCGACGACGTCGTGGCCCTCGACAGCGCGATCCTCCAGCACCCCAGCGTGTGGGAGGCCAGCGGCCACGTCGGCGGCTTCACCGACCCGCTCGTCGACTGCAAGACGTGCGGACAGCGCTTCCGCGCCGACCACCTCGACCAGCTCGAGTGCCCGCAGAAGCCGTCCAGGCACCCGGGCGAGGCCGAGCAGTGCGACCTGACCGAGGCGCGCCAGTTCAACCTCATGTTCGAGACGCACGTCGGCCCGGTGAAGGACACGGCGTCGGTCGCCTACCTGCGCCCCGAGACGGCGCAGGGCATCTTCGTGAACTTCAAGAACGTCCTGCAGTTCAGCCGCAAGAAGCCGCCGTTCGGCATCGCGCAGGTCGGCAAGTCGTTCCGCAACGAGATCACGCCCGGCAACTTCATCTTCCGCACGCGCGAGTTCGAGCAGATGGAGATGGAGTACTTCGTCCCGCCGGCCGACGGCCCGCGCTGGTACGAGTACTGGAAGGACGAGCGGCGCCGCTGGTACGAGGACCTCGGCATCCGCCCCGACCAGCTGCGGCTGCGCGAGCACGACGCCGACGAGCTGAGCCACTACTCGAGCGGCACGGCGGACGTCGAGTACCTCTTCCCCATCGGGTGGAGCGAGCTCGAGGGCGTCGCCAACCGGACGGACTTCGACCTGCGCGCCCACGCCGAGCACTCGGGCGAGAAGCTCGAGTACTTCGACCAGGGGACCGGCGAGCGCTACGTCCCGCACGTCGTCGAGCCGGCGGCGGGCGCCGACCGAGCGACGCTCGCGTTCCTCGTCGACGCCTACGACGAGGAGGAGGTCGAGGGCGAGAAGCGCACGGTCCTGAAGCTCCACCCCCGCCTCGCGCCGGTGAAGGTCGCGGTGCTGCCGCTCGTGCGCAAGGACGGCCAGCCCGAGCGCGCGCGCGAGGTCTTCGAGGCGCTGCGCCGCCGCGTGCAGGCCGAGTACGACGAGGGCGGCTCGATCGGCAAGCGCTACCGCCGCCAGGACGAGATCGGCACCCCGTTCTGCGTGACGATCGACCACCAGACGCTCGAGGACGGCACGGTCACCGTCCGCGACCGCGACTCGCTGGCGCAGGAGCGCGTGGCGATCGAGGCGCTGCCCGACCACGTCGCGGCGCGCGTCGAGCAGCCGTGGCGCTCGCCGAAGCTCGGCTAGGCGGCGACCGGCATCCGCCGGCGCAGCTCCGCGATCGCGCGGTGGTGGATCTGGCGCACCGCGGCCGGGGTGCGGTTCGTCAGCGTCGCCAGCTCGTTGCCGTCGCACCCGACGGCGTAGCGCAGGAAGATGACCTGGCGCTGGGCCTGCGGCAGCCGCGCGAGGTGCGCGCGCAGCGCATGGTCCGACAGCACGTCGCCGAGGCGGTCCGCCGGATCGGCGTGCAGGCGCGACTCCAGCACCGCGGGGTCGGCGGGCGCCGCCCGCCGGCGGCGCGCGCGGTCGACGGCGACGTTGCGCGCGATGCGCAGCAGCCAGCGCCGCAGCGGGTAGCCGCGCGGCTCGTAGCGCGGCAGGGCGCGCAGCGCCTGGACGAACACGTCCTGCGCGGCGTCCTCGGCCTCGTGCACGTCGCGCAGCGCGCAGCAGAGGTAGCGGCGGATGCCGTCGTAGTGGCCCGCGTACAGCCGCGCGAACGCCTCCCGATCGCCGTCCTTGGCCCGCATGACGAGCCGTGTGGCGTCCTCCGGCCCGAGCGCGTCGTCCATCGCAGGCCACAACGACCGCGCGGGCAGAACCTTGCGCTCGCGGCGTCTCGATCACTGGGAGGGCGCCCGCGACCGTCGCCGCGGGCGCCCTGGTTCGGTCAGACCGAGTCGGGGTCCTTCACGATGCCGGGGTACGGCAGCGCGAGGTCGCCGCTCGTCCCGACGGTGATGCGGCGCTTCACGGCGCCGACCTCCACGCAGATCGACGCGGGGTTCGCGCCGCGCGGCGAGCTGGAGAGCCTCACCTCGACGGGCTGCGTGACGGCCGCGATCGTCGAGGTGCACGGTGCGGTGTCCACCGACGACTCCTCGACGACCGGGGTGACGCCCGGCGCGTTGTTGGTGTCCACGTAGATGCGATAGCCGATCGGCTGCAGGCCCGCGCGCTGGACGCGCAGGCAGATCGCGCGCCGCGTCTCGGACTCGGGCCAGTGGTAGGCCCAGACGTGGGCGTCGCCGATCCGCATGTTCACGTCCCTGACGTGCCAGTAGTTCTCCAGGCACTTGCTCGACGGGTAGCCCGGCGGCCCCGGCTTCTGGACCGGCAGCGGCATGCCCGGCGCGTCCTGGGAGGTGGTGACCGCCGGCGCGGCGATGCCGCTCGTGGCCACCTTGACGCGCGCGCTCACGGGCCCCGCCTGCAGGCAGCCCCAGAGCTGGAACGGCGCGAGGTAGGCGTCGACCAGGAACGGCGCGTACGGCGGCTCGTCGGGGTCGCCGACCTGGCCGCCGAGGAGCGGCCGCGGCCCCGGGAACGCGTTCGGGGCGGTGGTCGTGCACGCGGTGCCCTCGTTGTCGGCGCTCGGGAGCGTCGGCGACACCGTCGCGTCGCGGACGTCGATGCGGCCGCCGCGGTCGCCGACCCGGACGTCGTAGGCGCGGTAGCAGACCCACGTGGTCTTCGGGTCGTTCGGATCCCGCTGCGACGTCAGCCGCACGAACGAGTTCAGCACGTAGCCGTCGACGGCGGTCGTCGTCGGAGCGGTGCACGACTCGCTCGCCGCCATCGCCTGTCCCGGAGCGGCGGCCGTCCCCATGGTTGCCAGCGCCGCCGCCGCGAGCGCGGCCCTTCTCGTTCTCCTCATGACGCAGCCCCCCAGCTCTCGTGGATCGTCAGCGAGAGAACGCACGGGAGCGCTCTGGTGTGACACCTCGTTCCGTAGGCTTCCGCCGCATGGCCGCCGCGACCGTGACGATCCCGCCTGCCACCGCGCAGATCGACTACGCCGACCTGTACGCGCGCTGGGAGCGCGGCAACTGGTGCGCGACCGAGATCGACCTCTCGCAGGACCGCATCGACTGGCACGAGCGGATGACCGCCGAGCAGCGCCGCGGCGCGCTGTGGCTGTTCAGCCTCTTCTTCCACGGCGAGGACGCGGTCGCCGACACGCTGAGCCCGTACGTCGACGCCGCGCCGCTGCAGGAGCAGAAGTACTTCCTCACGACCCAGCAGGTCGACGAGGCGCGCCACAGCGTGCTCTTCAAGCGCTTCATGCACGAGGTCGTCGGGGTCGGCGACGGCAGCGTCGGCGGCACCCTGAGGGCGACGATGCCCGAGCTGACGTGGGGCCACCGCCAGACGTTCGGCTACCTCGACGACATGGCGGCGCGGCTGCGCAGGTCGCCGGACGACCGCAGGCTGCTCGCGAGCGCGATCACGCTCTACCACGTCATGATCGAGGGCGGGCTCGCACAGGCGGGGCAGCACACGATCGAGGGGATCCTCGACCGGCTCGACCTCCTCCCCGGCTTCCGCGAGGGCATGCGGCAGGTGTCGAACGACGAGCAGCGCCACATCGCGTTCGGCGTGCGCGTGCTCGCCGACCTGTACGCGGAGGACCCGCAGCCCATCCAGGACGCGATCGTCGGCACGTTCCGCGAGGTGCTGCCGCTGAGCACGTGCGTCGCGCAGATCCCGGACTGGGACCTCTCCTACACGCGCGCCCTCGGGTACGAGCTGGAGGACCTGTTCGAGGAGGGCGCGCGGATGCAGGAGGCGCGCCTGCGGGCGATCGGCCTGCCGCTCGACGACGTCCCGAACTTCCCGCTGCCGCTCGACGTGCCGCCGCGCGAGCGGGGCGAGCGCGGCATCAAGCTGATGAAGGCGCAATACCTTGGTCCGAAGGAGGGCGCGTTCGTCGCGGACGACGAGGCGACCGAGATCCTCTTCGACCAGATGCGCCGCCAGGTCGTGCCGGAGCACGCCGAGCCGGGAACCGTCATCCAGTGGGACTTCACCGACGCCGAGCCGTGGCACCTCGTGATCGACGACGGCAGGACGCGCGTGGCGCGCGGCCGGGCTCCGCGGCCGAGCCTGGTCCTGCGCTCGACGCTGGAGGACTGGGTCGACGTGACGGCGGGCCGGGCGGACCCGGCGAGGCTGATGCTCCGCCGGCGGCTGCGGGCGCGCGGGCAGCTGCGGCTGCTGCTGCGCCTGCCGAAGCTGTTCGCCTGATCCGCCGGTTCGCCCCGATCCTCGCGCTCGTCGCCGCGTACGCGGCGACGGTGCAGGCCTCGGGGGTCAACCAGTCGTCGCACTACGCGCTCATCCGGGCGCTGGACGCGGGCACGGCGAGGATCGACCGCTGGCACGGCGAGACCGCGGACAAGTCGTGGTACGAGGGGCACTACTACTCGGTGAAGGCCCCGGGCCTGGCGGCGTTCGCGCTGCCGTGGTACGCGGCGAACGACGCCTTGGGGGTGGTCGAGCGGGCGCGGGAGGCCGGCACCCGCGTCGCCGGCGACCAGGAGCGCGAGAGCTTCTCGCCGCGGGCGATCGCGCTGCGCGACCAGCGGTCGGTGACGTGGCTGATCGGGCTGTGGGCGGTCGTGCTGCCGGCGCTCGCGCTGCTGCTGCTGGTGCGGTCGGCGGCCGAGCGGTTCGCGCCCGGCTACGGGACGCTCGCCGCGGTGCTGCTGGGGACCGGGACGATCGTGCTCCCGTACTCCACGATGCTCTACGCGCACGTGCCCGCCGCGGCGCTGGCGATGGCGGCGCTGTGGGTGCTCCTGCGCGAGCGCGACGGGGCGCGCGCGCGGCCCGCGCTGGTCGTCGTTGCGGGCGCTCTCGGCGGGCTGGCGGCGGTCGTCGACTACCCGGTGGCGCTCGTCGCGCTGCTGCTGGGGCTCTACGCCGCGCGGCGGTCGGTGCGGCGCGGCGCGCTGTACCTCGCCGGGCTCGCCGCCGGCCTCGTGCCGCTCGCCGCCTACAACCTGTGGGCGTTCGGGTCGCTGACCCACATGTCGTACGACGACGCGGTGGCGGTCGAGGGGCGCACCGGCCACGACGTGCTCGGGCTCAACGACGACGGGCTGTTCGGGATCACGCTCCCGGAGCCGGGCGCGGCGCTCGACCTGCTGTTCGCGCCGAAGGGCCTGGTCACGCTGACGCCGGTCGTCGTCGCGGCGGTCTACGGGCTCGTGCTGCTCGCGCGCCGCGGGCTGCGCGCCGAGGCGCTGCTGTGCGGCGCGATCGTCGCGGCGACGTTCCTCTACGACGCAGGCTACTGGCTGCCGTCCGGCGGCGACGTGCCGGGGCCGCGGTTCCTGCTGCCGATGCTGCCGTTCGCGGCGGTCGGCCTCGCGGTCGCGCTGCGCGAGCGGCCGGGGCCGGCGCTCGCGCTGGGCGCCGCGTCGATCGCCGGGATGCTCGCGGCGACGCTGACCGAGCCGCAGAGCCCCGGGCAGGACACGGCGCGGTGGGTCGAGCTGCTGCGCGACGGCGACCTGCAGTACACGGTCGCGGGCGCCGCCGGGGTCGGGCACGGCTGGGCCGGCGCGCTGCCGTTCCTCGCGCTGGTCGCGCTGGCCGTCGTGCTCGCGGTGCGCAGCGCGCCGGCGCTGGGCGGGCGGGCGGCGGAGCGGCCGGCGCTGCTGGCGCTCGCGGCGTGGGCGGTCGCCGCCGCCGCGCTCCCTCCGCTGGTCGACGAGCAGCGGTCCGCGGCGCTCGTCCTGGTCGCCCTCGGGGTGGCGGCCGGCGTTGCTGCAGCGGCGTGGTCGGGTAGGTCGCGCCCATCATGCTCCGCCAGGGCCCCATCCCCCGTGCCGTCCACGGCATCCTCGACTACGGCTACGCCGCGCTCCTGATCGCGGCCCCGTTCCTGCTCGGCTTCAGCGACGAGGGCGCGGCCACGGCGGTCTCGATCGTGGCGGGCATCGTCGTGCTGATCGCCGCCGCGTCGACCAAGTGCTTCCCGACGAGCGTCATCAAGTCGCTGCCGGTCGCCGGGCACCTGACGCTCGACTTCGCGCTCGTCGCGGCGCTGATCGTCTCGCCGTTCCTGTTCGGCTTCAGCGACGACAGCACGCCGACCGCGTTCTTCATCGTCGCGGCGGTCATCGCGCTGCTGGTCACGCTCGCGACGCGCTGGTCGCCGGACCGCGACGCGGCGCGGACGGCGTAGCCCCGCGCGGCGCGGCCGTCGCGGCGGGGATCGTGGCATCGTGCGCGCGCGATGCGCGTCCGGCTGATCCTCGAGGCGATCGACCGCCGCTTCGCGACGCGGTCGCGGCGGCGAGCGGCGCACGACGCCGAGGGCGCATGACGGGCGAGCCTGCGCGGCGGTTCGCGCTGGTCAACGCGCGGGTCCGGCCGCTCGCCGGCCCGCCACTGGCGGGCGGCCTGGTCGTCGCGGACGGGCGCGTCGAGCGCCTGCTGGGCGCCGGCGAGGCGCCGCCCGCGGACCTCCCGGCGCACGACCTCGGCGGCCGCTGCGTGATCCCGGGGCTGGTCGACGCGCACACGCACTTCGGGCTGTGGGCGCTCAGCCTGAAGGAGCTGAGCCTGCGCGACGCGCGCAGCGCCGGCGAGGTGGCGGAGCTGGTCGCCGAGCGCGCCGCGGACGGCGACGAGTGGCTGACCGGCGGCGCGACCGAGCGCGCCGCGGACGGCGACGAGTGGCTGACCGCCGGCGGGTGGCGCGAGCAGGTGCTGGGGCCGGTCGAGCGGGCGACCCTCGACCGCGCCGTGCCCGGCCGCCCGGTCGCGCTCGTCGCCTCCGACCGCCACACGCTGTGGCTGAACTCGGCGGCGCTCGAGCGCGCGGAGGCCGCCGGCGTGCTCGGCGGGGCGGACGTCGTCGAGCGCGACGGCGGCGGCCGCCCGACCGGCGTGCTGCGCGAGGTCGCGGCGTGGCGGGTGCGCGACCGGTTCCTCCTCCCCTCGCTCGACCGGCTGACGGAGGCCATCGCCGAGGCACTCCCGTTGGCGCACGCCCGCGGCGTCACCGCCGTGCACGACAAGGACGGCTGGATCGGCATCCACCGCGCGTGGGCGCGGCTGCGCGCCGCCGGCAGGCTGCGGCTGCGGGTCTTCCAGTCGCTGCCCGCCACGGAGGGCGCCGCGGCCGCCGCGCGAGCCGCCGCCGAGCACTCGGACCCGGAGTGGCTGCGGATCGGGTACCTCAAGCTGTTCGCGGACGGGACGCTCGGCTCCGGCACCGCGCTCCTCTCGGACGGGCGCGGCACGCAGGTGACCGCGCCGGCCGACCTGCGCCGGCTCGTCGCCGAAGCCGCGGACGCGGGGCTGCCCGTCGCGGTCCACGCGATCGGCGACCGCGCCACGAAGCAGGTCATCGACGCCTTCGAGGCGACCGAGGACCGCTGGCGGCCGGCCGGGCTGCGGCAGCGGATCGAGCACGCGCAGCTCCTCGCTCCCCGCGACCTCGACCGGATGGCGGCACTCGGGATCAGCGCGTCCGTGCAGTTCCCGCAGCTGCTCTACGACCGCGACGTCCGCGGGCTGCCGGCCGGCGTGCTCCACCACGCCCACCGGACGATGCTGGAGGCCGGCGTCCGCCTGGCGAGCGGCTCGGACTGCCCGATCGACGACCTCGACCCGATCGCCGCGCTCGCCGCCGGCGTGACGCGCACCTCCGGCGGCCGCGAGCCGTGGCAGCCGGGCGAGCGGCTCACGGTCGAGCAGGCGCTCGTGGCGGCGACCGGGACGCCGGCGTGGATCGAGGGCCGCGAGGGCGAGCGCGGCGCCCTGACGCCCGGCCGCGCCGCCGACGCCGTGGTCCTCGACGACGACCCCTTCACCGTCGACCCCGCGCGCCTCGCCTCGCTCCGGGTGGTCGCGACGATGGTCGCGGGCGAGTGGGTCCACGGGGCGCCGCGGGCGAGGGCGGAAGCGGTCGCGTGACGGCGGCGCCGCGGGCGCCGAGCTCGCCGCTGCTAGCGCGCGTCGAGCAGCGGGCGCGCCGCGGCGACGCTCGCCGTCACCGTCGCCGACCAGTCCCGGTCGGGCTCGGCGAGCATCCGCAGCGCCATCCCGTCGGCCATCGCGAAGAGCACGTCGGCGACCTGCTCGGCGTCGGCGCCGAGCCGGACCGCCCCGTCGTCGTGCTTCGCGCGCAGGATGTCGGCGAGCTGCTCGCGCATCCGCCGCACGAGCTCGCCGAACTCCGCGGCGATCTCGTCGTGGCGTCGCGAGAGCGCGAACAGCTCGAAGACGAGGGTGATCAGCTCCGGCTCCGCGTCGACCAGCTGCTCGAGGCTCGCGACGAGCCGCTCCAGCACGTCGTCGGGCGTCGCGGCGCCGTCGAGCTGCGCGTCGAGCAGCGCCATCCGCACGTCGCAGTCGTGGCGCACGACCTCGCTGAGCAGCCGCTCCTTCGTCCCGAAGTAGTAATGGAGCAGCCCGCGCGAGACACCGGCCTCCCGCGCGACGTGGTCGAACGTCGACCCGGCGACCCCCCGCCGCGCGACCGAGCTGCGCATCGCCTCGACGATCCGCTGCGCCTTCTCGCCCTGCAGCCGCCGCTCGGCACTCGTGGTCGCCGCTTCCATGCGGGCGATCCTAACCGGCCGTCACGGCGGCGCGGCCGGAGCTGGCGGGGCGACGCTAGGACCCGATCAGCACGGTGACGCCGAGTGCGAACTCCGCGTGCGCGGTGTCGAACGAGTACGAGTACGTCGTCCCCGAGCTGCCGCAGGCGTTGCCTCCCGAGTGGAGCCCGTAGTGCACCCACGCCCACTCCCACGGCCCGCCGCTGTCGCCGCCGAGCCCGCATGAGTCGCGCCAGCGGGTCATGTTGCCGAGCGTCGTCCCGTCGGAATAGGTCACCCCGGTGTTGACGAGGTCGACGGTGCCGCAGTGACTTCCGCCGGTCGCGCCCTGGTGGCACCCGACCTGGCCCGGCTGCGGGCGAGCCTTCGCCTGGAACGTGCGGTAGTCGTACATCCCCCAGCCGACGTGGCTGTGGGGCCAGCAGCAGACGTTCCACCACGAGTCGGGGCGGACGTGCACGCGCCCGCCGTCGCCGTACCCGTTGTAGAGGTAGCCCGAGCTCCAGCCGAGGTATCGGCTCTGCGTCCAGATGTCGGGCTGGCCCGGGTCGAACGCGCCCCACTCGCCGATGCTCCGCACGCAGTGTCCCGCCGTCAGCACGAAGACGTTGCCCCTGCCGTCAGCGGCCTTGGCGCCCGCCGTGCACCAGGAGCTCGGGTTGGACCAGCTGAAGATCGAGACGCCCATGCGGAACGGGCGATGGCAGCCGCTCGCCCAGCCGCTGCGGAAGACGCACGTCTGCGCGTCCGCGTCGAGCGCGCCGCCCTCGGCGGTGCGCACGACCGCCGCGCCTCCGGAAGCGGCCGCCGCGGCGTCGACGCGGCGGCGCTCGCCGACGGTCAGCTCGTCGGAGACCTCGACCGCGACGACGTTGCGGATCGAGTCGATGCCGACGAGCAGCTTGCGCGCCGCGAGCAGGTCGTCGAGCAGCGCGGTGAGGCGACGCTGCTCCGCCGTCAGCTCGGTGAACGGATGACGGGCCGCGACGACGTCCGCGTCGCCGTCGAGGCCGCGAGCCACGAGCGCCTGGCGCACCCGCTCGCGCCCCCTGCCGCCGGCGAGCGGAACCTTGTACCGGCCTGCGTCCTGATCGAACCAGACGCCGGCGTAGTCGTCGCCGAGGCGCTCCGGGAGCACGTCGCCCAGGTCGTATCCGCGCTGCTGGACCTGGAGGGTCCGTCGCGCCTCGTCGGCGGGGATGTTGCGCATCGCGCTGAAGCGCTGGACGTAGTCGTCCGGAACGGGAGCGTCGCGGTCGAGCGCCGCGTTCGCCGCCCCCGGCGACATGAGCGCCGCGGCGAGCGCGACGACGAGCGCGAGGCGCCTGGCATCCGTGCGGTCTGCTTCCATGCCGCGACATCTCCTTGAGCACTTCGTTTGCAAATGCTGTCCAAATGCGTATAGCGTCGCTTCACTATTTGGACGTGCCGACCGTAACCAAGCCCGCGCACTCAATGCAAGGACGCAGATTGAGTCACCGCCCGCACAGCGTGAAGGCCGTTTCCATTGCCATCGCCATGACGGCTCTCCTCGCCGTCGCCGCGTCGCCAGCGGGCGCCGCGAGCGACGCGCAGGCGCTGCGCGAGGCCGGGCTGCGTATCGCGTGGCCGCAGGAGACGCGGATGCTGGCCGGCGAGCAGGTCGCCGTCGGGGTCCGCGCGACGGCTGCGCGCCTGCGCTCCGGGCGGCGCGTGCGCGTCGCGCTGCTCGGGCTGTCGTCGACTGGGCGCCCGATCCGCGTCGTCGCCGCCCGGCGGATGCGCTCGGGCCGCTTCACCGCCGCTCTGCCGAACGCGTCGACGGAGCGGCGATACCTGCTCGCCGTCGATGCCGACGGCCGCCGCTACAGCCGGAGGATCGTCGCCATGCCGCCTCCTCCTCCTCCTCCGCCGCCGCCCGCCCCGCCGCAGTGCGCCCAGGCCCCGTCCGCCGTCGAGATGTCCCTCGACCGCGCCGCGGCCCAACGGAGCGAGCGGTTCGCAATCCGCTTCCGCAACACCGGCGCGACGTGCCTCACGTACGGTGCCGACTACCTGTTCGAGCGGCTCACAGACGACGGGCGCTGGGAGCCGGCCGGCGAGCCGCGCCCGTTCCCCGCGTGGGCCGCCGGGGTCGCGCCCGGCGAGACCGCCGAGATCGTCGGGTTCGTGTGGGAGGAGCTGGAGCCCGGGACGTACCGGGTCGTCAAGTCGTTCCTCGGGCCGGACGCCACCGTCACCGCCACCGCGCGGCTCGACATCCGCTGACAGAGCAGAACGACGGAGGGCGCCCCGCGGGACGCCCTCCGAACGAGCGAGCGGGTCGCGGCCGAAGCCTCAGGCCGCGCCCGCGGTCTCCGGCGCCGGGGTCGACGGCGTGGTCGTCGACGTGTAGTCGAACTCCTCCTCCGCGCCGAACAGCAGGTCGAGCACCTTGTTGCGCAGGTCCTCGCTCACGGCGAGCGCGACCGCGCCGCCCACGATCGTGAGCAGGATCAGGCGGCCGAGGCCGCCCTTGCGCTTGCGCTTCTTGGGGCCCTCGCGCAGCGCCTCGCTGGCGTCGCGCAGCGAGTCCGCGGCGGTCTTGAGGTCCTTGTGCAGCCTCTTGTCGTCGAGCAGCGCCTTGCCGGGGCCCTTGCCGTTGCTCAGACGATCGAAGGCGTTGCGACCGGACTCGAACGCGACCCGCAGGTTGTCGCGCAGCTCCTCGTCCTGCATGAGGCGCTGCACGTACGGCGACGCCGTCGCCGCGGCTCCCGCCGCACCCGCCTTGGCGGCCTTGGTCTTCTTCGCCATTCCTCTCTTCCCTCGATCGCTGGGCGTGTGGACGTACTCGACTCGGATGCTACCCAGAGGCGGCCAAACGCTCGCGCCGAGTGCTCACACGACCGGCGGGCGCCCGGCGGACCGTGGAGCGCGGCTGCTCCAGCGCCAGCTCGAGCACCTGCTCGATCCGGTCGACGAAGCACAGCTCGAGCTGGGCGCGCAGGTGCTCGGGGACGTCGTCGGCGTCCTGCTCGTTGAGCTTCGGCGCGATGACCCGCCGGATCCCGTTGCGCTGCGCGGCGAGCGCCTTCTCCTTCAGCCCGCCGATCGGGAGCACCTCCCCGGTCAGCGTGATCTCGCCGGTCATCGCGACGTCGTCGCGCACCCGCCGGCCCTCGACGAGCGAGGTCAGCGCGGTCGCCATCGAGATGCCGGCGCTCGGGCCGTCCTTGGGCGTCGCGCCCGCCGGGACGTGGATGTGGACGTCGTGGTCGGCGAACCACGAGCCGTCGGGCTGCTGGCCGCGCACCCACGACAGCGCCGCCTGCGCCGACTCCTTCATCACGTCGCCGAGCTGGCCGGTCATCGTGAGCTTCCCGCTGCCCGGCATCGCCGTCGCCTCGATGAACAGCACGTCGCCGCCCACCGGCGTCCACGCCAGGCCGGTCGCGACGCCCGGCACGCGCGTGCGCCGCCGCGCCTCGCTGAAGAACCGCCGCCGGCCGAGCATCTCGCGGACGCGCGCCTCGCTGACGCTCACCCGCCGCGGCGCGGTGCCCTCCGCCACCTGCCGCGCCACCTTGCGGCACACCGAGCCGATCTCGCGCTCGAGCTGGCGGACGCCCGCCTCGCGCGTGTAGTCGGCCACGATCACCCGCAGCGCCCGGTCGGAGATCGCGACCCGCGAGCGCCTCAGCCCGTTGCGCTCGACCTGGCGCGGCACGAGGTAGCGCCTGGCGATCTGGAGCTTCTCCTCCTCCGTGTAGCCGGCGAGCTGGATGACCTCCATCCGGTCCAGCAGCGGCGCGGGGATGGTGTCGAGCGTGTTCGCCGTCGCGATGAACATCACCGCCGACAGGTCGAACGGCACGTCGAGGTAGTGGTCGCGGAACGTCGCGTTCTGCTCGGGGTCGAGCACCTCGAGCATCGCGGACGCGGGGTCGCCGCGGAAGTCGGCCCCCATCTTGTCGATCTCGTCGATCATGAAGAGCGGGTTGCGCGATCCGGCGTCGCGCAGCGCGCGCACGATCACGCCGGGCAGCGCGCCGATGTACGTCCGCCGGTGCCCGCGGATCTCGGCCTCGTCGCGCACGCCGCCGACGCTGATGCGCTCGAACTCGCGCCCCAGCGCCCGCGCGATCGACCGCCCCAGCGACGTCTTGCCGACGCCGGGCGGGCCGGCGAAGCAGAGGATCGAGCCCCGCGCCTCCGGGTTCAGCTTGCGCACGGCGAGGAACTCGAGGATGCGGTCCTTGACCTTGTCGAGCCCGAAGTGGTCGGCGTCGAGCACCTCGCGCGCGTGCGCGAGGTCGAGGTTGTCCTCGGTCGTCGCGTCCCACGGCAGCGAGGCGATCCACTCCAGCCAGCCGCGGATCACGCCGTGCTCGGCGGCGGCCTGCGGCAGGCGCTCCAGGCGCGACAGCTCGCGGTCGACCTGCTTGCGGACCTCCTCCGGCATGTCGATCGCCGCAAGCTGCTCGCGGAGCTCGTCGACCTCGGCCTCGGCGGGGTCGCGCTCGCCCAGCTCCTCCTGGATCGCCTTGAGCTGCTGGCGCAGGAACATCTCGCGCTGCTGGCCCTCGATCTCGCCCTGCACCTGCGACTGGATGCGGGTGCCGATCTGGATGACCTCGAGCTCGCGGGCGAGGATCGCGGCGATGCGCCGCAGGCGCCGGGCGACGTCGAGCTCCTCCAGCAGCTCCTGGCGCTCGGAGGTCTTCAGGCGCAGCGACCCCGCGATCAGGTGCGAGAGCTGCGCCGGGTCGTCGAGGTTCGCGACGGCGACCTGCAGCTCCTCCGGCAGGTACGGCAGCGCCTCGACGATCTGCCCGAACGTGCCCTGCACGTTGCGGGCGAGCGCGGTCAGCTCCGTGGTCTGCTCGACGACGTCGGGCGCGTCCTCGACCTCGGCGACGAGGTACGGGCGCTCGCGCACCCAGCGCGTGACGCGCACCCGCTGGCCGCACTGGACCAGGATGCGCAGCGACCCGTCGGGCGCCTTGATCATCCGCGCGATGACGCCCACGACGCCGACCTCGTGCAGGTCGCCGGGCGCCGGCTCGTCGAGGTCCGGCCGCCTGCTCGCGACCATGACGATCAGCCGGTCGTGGGTCAGCGCGTCGTTGACCAGCTCGATCGACCGCTCCTGGCCGATGGCCAGCGGCATGACGGTCTCCGGGAACGGCACCGACTCGCGAAGCGGCAGCACGCGCGCCGGGGAGGGAGTGACGCGCCGGCCGCCGTCGCCGGTCGCCTGGAGCATCCCCTCGATCACGAGCGGCGCGACTCGGTGACGCGGACCTTGCGCCGCTGCGACTCCGGGCGGTCGAGCGGCAGGGTGATCTCGAGGACGCCGTCGCGGTAGGCGGCCTTCGCCTCGCCGGCGACGACGTCGGCGCCCAGCTCGACGACGCGCCGGAACGCGCCGTGCGCGGTCTCGAGCTGCTGGTAGAGGCGGCCCTCCGGCGGGGGCGGCGGCCGGCGGCCCTCGAGGTGCAGCTCGCGCCCGCGCA
>DASZEJ010000061.1:0-14051 GCA_035940955.1 Solirubrobacteraceae bacterium | reverse complement strand
GCCAACACGTACAGGCCGATGAGGAGCGTGTCGAGGCAGGCGGGCACGAGCCACCTCCGTGGTCGACGGTGCGTGATCACCGCCTGCCTTCGACACCTCCACCCAACCGCCCTCGCCGGCGATTAGGAATCGATCATCTAGGGGGTGTGGGCGACATATCGATCCCATGCGAACCAGAATGTCGCCCACCCCCGAGAAACCGTCCCGCCGCCCTCGCCGCCGCTTTACACCCGCCGGGGCATCGCCCGGAAACCGACTAGAACGCTCGTCCACCCGCCACCCGCGGACGTGGCGCCTGGTTAGTCAAGGGCCGCCGCGCGCTGCCGAACAAGGCGGAGGAGTCATGCGTTCCGGCTCTTCCCCCGAGCAGCGGCCCGACGGCGGCCCGGCTTCCGGCGACCGCCCGCCGGCCGGTCGGCTGCGCCTTGCCGCGGGCCTCGCCGGCGCCGGCGTGCTGGCCATCGGCTTCGGTGCCGGGATCGTGCAGTCCGCCGCGCAGGACGCCCAGCCCGCCGCTCCCGGCGAGGGCGCCGCGGGCGCGCCGCAGCCGGACGCCGTCCCGGCCGCGCAGGCCACCGCCGAGTCGCCCGCCGCCACGCAGACCGACACGTCGACCGACCCGGCGACGATCTCTTCCACGGGTCAGTCGCCGCAGGCCGGAGCGCCCGCGCAGCCGGCTGCCGCCGCGCCGGAGCCGCCCGCCGAGCCCGCGCCCGCCGCCCCGGCCGCCCCCGCCGAGCCCGCGCCCGCCGCCGACCCCGCCGCCCAGGCCGCGACCGACGCCGCCCCGCCCGCCGGCACCGCCACGGGCGACCGCTGGCGCGAGTGCCCGCCGGCCGAAGGCTTCGTCCCGTCCGGGTCAGCCGGCGCCGCCGACGCCGACCGCCCCGCCGAGGCCGACCCCGCCCCGGCCAAGACCGCCGACAGCACCTGCGACCCCGCGCCGCGCAAGCCCCGCGAGCGCGACCGCGACCGCGACCGCGACCGCGACGACGACCGCGACGCCCCCGCCCCGCGCGCCAAGCCCGTCGACCGCACACCCGCCCGGCCGCCGCTGCGCGCCCCGAGCGGCGTCCCGACGATGTCGAACCCGACGACGTCGCTCGCCGTCCCCGGCCCGGCGGCGATCGGCGTCCCCAACTTCTTCATCGACAAGTTCCGGATCCCGCCCTTCCTCCTCCCGATCTACCAGGCCGCCGGCATCGAGTACGGCGTCCGCTGGGAGGTCCTCGCCGCGATCAACGAGATCGAGACCGACTACGGCCGCAACCTCAACGTCTCCAGCGCGGGCGCCCTCGGCTGGATGCAGTTCATGCCCGCGACGTGGAAGCAGTACGGGGTGGACGCGAACGGCGACGGGCGCAAGGACCCGTACAACCCGGTCGACGCGATCTTCGCCGCCGCCCGCTACCTCGAGGCCGCGGGCGCCCAGGACGACCTGCGGCGCGCGATCTTCGCCTACAACCACGCCGACTGGTACGTCGAGTCGGTCCTCATGCGCGCCCGCCTCGTCGGCGGCCTGCCGCCCGACCTCGTCGGCTCGCTCACCGGGCTGACCCAGGGCCGCTTCCCGGTCGCCGGCCGCGCCCGCTACGCCGACGACCTCTCCGAGCGCGAGGCGGGCCCCAAGGTCTCCCGCGGCGAGAACGCGGCCGTCCCGGTCACCGGCGACAGCACGCGCCGCGGCATCCTCATCTTCGCCCACCCCGGCACCCCCGCCGTCGCCACCCACGACGGCACCGTCGTCGCCCGCGGCAGGGACCCCCGCCTCGGCCGCTTCGTGAAGGTCCGCGACGCCTTCGGCAACACGTACACGTACGCGCGGCTCGCCGAGCTCGAGGCCTCCCACCCCGTGCCCAAGCACGGCGAGAAGCCGGCCCGCGACAAGCAGAGCACCACCGCGCGCACCACCTCCACCCCCGTCCTCGAGCCCCGCGCCGGCCGGCCCGCCTCGACCGCCGGCGGCAAGGAGCGGCTCTTCGCCATGCCCAGCCGCCCGCGCGCCTACCAGGCGGGCGGCGCCCAGCAGGTCGGCGCCTCGGTCCCGAAGGGCCGCGACGAGTACGTCGACGAGCTGCTGCACCTGCGTCCCGACCAGGTCACGTGGAAGCGCCTGAAGCCCGGCGCCTCGGTCGTCGCCGGCACGATCCTCGGCCGCATCGGCGACACCGCCTCCACCCGCGCCCCGCACGTCCTCTTCGAGATCCGGCCCGCCGGCCGCGGCGCGCCGCGCATCGACCCGAAGCCGATCCTCGACGGCTGGAAGCTGCTCGAGTCGACGGCGATCTACCGCGCCAAGGGCAAGAACCCGTTCTTCGGTCGCGACGCGAAGGCGCCGACGATCGGCCAGATCCTCCTGATGAGCAAGGAGTCGCTGCAGCGCCGCGTGCTCGCCAACCCGCACGTCGACATCTACGCGTGCGGCCGCCGCGACGTCGCCGCCGGCATCGTCGACCGCCGCGTGCTCGCGCTGCTCGAGTTCCTCGCCGCCAACGGCGTGCGCCCGGGCGTCACGAGCCTGCAGTGCGGCCACGGCTACTACACGGCCTCCGGCAACGTCTCGCACCACTCCACCGGCACCGCGGTCGACATCGCGACCGTCAACGGGATCCCGGTCATGGGCCACCAGGGCGCCGGCTCGATCACCGACGTGACGATCCGCCGGATCCTCACGCTGCAGGGCGCGATGCGGCCCGACCAGGTCATCAGCCTGATGACCTACGACGGGTACGACAACACGCTCGCGATGGGCGACCACGCCGACCACATCCACGTCGGCTACCGCCCCGTCGGCGGCGACCCGCGCACCGGCCGCGCCGGCAAGTACATGGGCGCGATCCTCAAGCCCGGGCAGTGGCAGCGGGTCATCGACCGGCTCGGCGAGATCGAGAACCCGGTCGTGCGGACCAGGCCGTCGAAGGCGGCGCTCACGGTCACCCCCAGGCGCCACGGCAACGCCGGCCGGCGCGCGAAGCGCGACTAGCCGCTCGCCACCCGCTCGCGCTCGCGCTCGCGCAGCTCGACCCGGCGGATCTTCCCGGTCAGCGTCTTCGGCAGGTCGTCGACGAACTCGATCCGTCGCGGGTACGCGTACGCCGACAGCCGCTCGCGGACGAACCGCTTGATGTCCTCGGCCAGCTCGTCGCCCGGCTCGTGCCCCTCGGCGACGACGACGAACGCCTTGACGACGTTGCCGCGCACCTCGTCGGGCGACGCGACGGCCGCCGCCTCGCGCACCGCCGGGTGCTCGAGGCACGCCGACTCGACCTCGAACGGCCCGATCCGGTACCCCGCGGCGATGATCACGTCGTCGGCGCGGCCGTCGTACCAGACGTAGCCGTCCTCGTCCATCACCGCGGCGTCCTTGGTGTGGAACCACTCGCCGCCGAACGTCTCGCGCGACTCCTCCTCCTTGTTCCAGTAGCCGAGCGGGTAGTGCGGGTTCGACCGCGCGCGCAGGCAGATCTCGCCGCGCTCCCCGCGCGGGACCGGCTGCTCGTCCTCGTCGAGGATCTGCACGTCCCACCCCGGCATCGGCCGGCCCATCGAGCCCTCGCGAACCTCCATCCACGGGAAGTTGCCGCACAGCGGGTAGCTCTCGGTGAGCCCGTAGTAGTCGAGCACGGTGATGCCGTACTGGTCGCGGAACCACCGGATCGCCTCGGGGTTGAGCGGCTCGCCCGCGCTGCACACGCGCCGGAACCGCTGCGGGTAGCGGGCGGCGGCGTCGCCGATCGCCATCATCGCCCGCATCGCGGTCGGGGTGGTGAAGACGTTCGTGACCTCGTGGCGGCTGAGGAAGTCGAGCTGGCGGTGCGGGTCGAACCCGCCCTCGCGCTGGTAGACGCACTGCACCGCGCCGAGCCGCCACGGCCCGAGCAGCGGGGCGATGCCGGCCGCCCACGCCCACTCCCCCATGCCGTGGAAGCGCTCGCCGTCCTGGACCTCGTGGCAGTAGGCGAACTCCTCGTGGGCGAGGATGTAGCGGTGGGCGTGGACGATGCCCTTCGCCAGCCCCGTCGTGCCGGACGTGTAGTAGAGCTGGGCGGGGTCGTCGGCCCCGGTGTCGAGCGTCTCGTGGGTGGTGGGCAGCCCGTCGAGCAGCCCGTCGTCGAGCACGAGCAGGTGCGGGTGGTCGAAGCGCCCGGCGTTCGCGCGGTCGGTGACGAGGACCTTCGCGCCGCTGTCCTGGAGGCGGTGGCGGATGCCGTCGTCGCCGTAGAGGACCGACATCGACAGGAGCAGCGCGCCGAGCTTCCAGGTGCCGAAGAAGACGGCCGCGGCCTCGGCGGTCGGCGGGAGCACGACCCCGACGCGGTCGCCGCGCCCGACGCCGGCCTCCCTGAGCATGTGCGCGGCCTGCGCCGAGAGGTCCTGCAGCTCGCCCCACGTCAGGTCGCGGCGGGCGCCGTCGTAGCGCTCCCAGACCATCGCGAGCTTGTCGCGCGGGTGCTTGTCGCAGACGTCGGCGGCGATGTTGTAGCGCTCCGGTACGCGCCACTGGTGGTTTGCGCAGACTTCCTCGTACGTCGGCATGCCGGCAGTGTCCGCCCGCCGGCCGCGCCGCGCAAGCGTCAGAGTGCGGTTCCGTGCGCCGCTCCGCCCTCCTCGCGCTCGTGTTCATCGCCGCCGGCTGCGGCGGGGGCGGCAACGGCTCGTCGGAGCCGATGGCGATGGACAGCGCCGCGGTCGGGGAGCGGCTGGAGCACAGGGTCGTCGTGCCGGAGGACGCGGGATCGAAGCCGCCGCTGCTCGTCCTGCTCCACGGCCGGGGCGGTTCGCCGGAGGACATGGCGAGCGACGAGCTGGTCGACGCCCTCGCCGACGCCGGCGACCGGGCGCCGATCGTCCTGCTGCCCGACGGCGGCGAGTCGTCGTACTGGCACGACCGCCGCGACGGCGCCTGGCCGCGGATGGTGCTGCGCGAGGCGATCCCCGCGGCGGTGAAGCGGTTCGGCGCCGACGGCCGCCGCGTCGCGATCGGCGGCATCTCGATGGGCGGCTTCGGCGCGCTCGACATCGCCGCGAGCGGCGCGCGGCGGTTCTGCGCGGTCGGCGCGCACTCGCCGGCGATCTTCCCGGACGCCGCCTCCACCGCCGAGGGCGCGTTCGACGACGCCGAGGACTTCGAGCTGCACGACCTGCTCGACCGCGCGGCCGAGATCCCCGCCGGCGCGTGGGTCGACGTCGGCGCCGAGGACCCGTTCGCCCCGGCGGTCCGGGAGCTCGTCGGGCGGATGCGCCGCCCCCGCTTCCACCCGTGGCCGGGCGGGCACGAGGGCGAGTACTGGCGCGCGCACATGGACGAGTACGTGCAGTTCTACGCGCGCGAGCTGGCGCGCTGCGGCCGGGGCTAGCGGAGGAGGGCGGGCGGCCCCCCGAGCGCGTCGGCGAACCGGGCGCCGGTGAAGCGCCGGGCGGCGGCGGGCGAGACGCCGAGCTGGCGCAGCCGCCGCGCCGCGACCTCGAGCCACGCGGCCGTCGCGCGCGAGTCGTCCGGCATCGCGTCGATCGCGGCGGTCATGTCGGGCGGCGCCTTCGCCGGGTCCCAGCCGCTCGCGCGCCACTCGTCGAGGCGCTCGCAGGGGCGGTCGATCGCCGGGAAGCGCTCCAGCGCGGCCAGCGACTGGCGCCACGCCGCTCGCCCCCCGATGAGCGCGCGGTCGCGCGTGGGGACGGCGTCGAGGTCGGCGACGAGCTGCCGGACCACGGGCACGAGCACGTCGATGAAGGGGCGCAGGATGCCGACGACGAACACGCCCACCGCCCGGCGGGCGCGCCGCTCGTACCCCGCCGGGAGGGCCCGGATGGCGCGCATGCACAGCTCCACCCGCAGCGCGCGCTCGCGCCGGCGGTACTCGCCGGCCTGCGCCTTCAGCGCGACCTTCGCGTGCAGCGCCGCGTCGGCGAAGTCGGCGGCGGCCTGGGTACGGGGCGCCGCCTGGGCGGGCGCGGCGCCGAGCACGGCCACGGCGACGGCGAGCAGCAGGGCGAGACGGGAGCGGCGCATGCGCCGATGCTACGCCACCGGTCAGCCGCCGCTGGCCGCCTCGACCTTCGCCGCGTGCTCCTCCCACGCCGCGTACGCGGCCTCGACCGCCCGCTTCGCCGCGGTGTGGCGGGCCTCGGACTTCGCCGCCTCGTACTTCGTCGCCCACGCCGCCGGGTCGGCCAGCTCCTCCTCCAGCGCCCGCAGCGCCGCCTCCGCCCGCTCGACCGCCTTCTGCAGCTCCTCCTCCCGGCGGACCGCGTTCTTCGACGGGCCGGCGGGCTTGGGCCTGGGCTTCGGCTTCGGCCGGGGCTGCTTCCCCGCCGGTTGGCGCGGGGCGCGCGGCAGCGGCGTCACGCCCGCGGGCGGCGCCGCGTCCACGTCCTCCCCGGCCGCGCGGCGCTCCTCGCGCACGCGCACGTACTCGGCCCACCCGCCCTCGTAGGAACGCAGCCGCCCGCCCTCGATCGCGATCGTCCGCCGCCCGACCGCGTCGAGCAGGGCGCGGTCGTGGGAGACGAGGATCAGCGCGCCGTCGAACGCGAGCAGCGCGTCCTCCAGCGCCTCGCGGCTCTCGATGTCGAGGTGGTTCGTCGGCTCGTCGAGGATGAGCACGTTCGACCCGCCGGCGACCAGCACGGCGAGGGAGAGCCGGCGCCGCTCGCCGCCGCTCAGCCCGGCCAGCGGCTTCTCGGCCTCCTCGCCGCTGAACAAGAAGCGCCCGAGCAGCGCCCGCGCCCGGTTCGGCGTCAGGCCGGTGTGGCGCGCGCACGCCTCCAGCACCGTCCCCGTGTCCCCGAGCTCCTCGGCGTGCTGGGAGAGGTAGCCGATCTTCACGTTGTGCCCGGTGCGCAGGCGCCCGCCGTCGAGCGGCCGCTCCCCGGTCAGCGCGCGCACCAGCGTCGTCTTCCCCGTCCCGTTCGGCCCGACGAGCGACACGTGCTCGCCGCGCTCCAGCCACAGGTCGGCGTCGTGCAGGAGGACGCGGCCAGGGACCTCGATCCGCCCGCCCTGCAGCTCGAACACGACGCGCCCCGACCGCTCCGCCTTGCCGAACGACAGCGCCATCTCGCGCGTGTCGCGCGGGTCGCGCTCGATCCGCTCCATCCTGTCGAGCTTCTTGATCCGCGACTGCGCCTGGCGCGCCTTCGTCGCCTTGTAGCGGAAGCGCTCGATGAACCGCTCCATCCGCGCGATCTCCGCCTGCTGGCGCTCGATCGCGCGGCCCAGCGCGAGCTCGCGCGCCGCGGCCTCCTTGCGCCACGCCGCCCACGTGCCGGGGAAGAAGCGGGAGCGGCCAGCCTCGATCTCGAGGACCGAGGTGCCGACCGCCTCCAGGAACCAGCGGTCGTGGGCGACCATGACGATCGCCGCGTCGAGCTGCTGCAGCTCGCCCTCCAGCCACTCGAGCGACGTGATGTCGAGGTGGTTGGTCGGCTCGTCGAGCAGCAGCAGGTCGGGCTGCGCGGCGAGCGCGCGGGCCAGCGACGCCCGCGTGAGCTGCCCGCCGGAGAACGTCGCGAGCAGGCGGTCGAAGTCCGCGTCGGCGAAGCCGAGGTTGTGCAGGACGGCGGTCGCGCGGTCGCGCCACGTGTAGCCGCCGCGCGCCTCGAACTCGGTCTGGCGGCGCGCGTAGCGGTCGTAGAGCGCCTGCTCGGCCGAGCCGGACGCCATCTGGTCCTCCATCCGGCGCAGGTCGTCCTCCATCCGGACGAGGTCCTTCGCGCCCGAGACGACGTAGTCGCGCAGGCTGACCTGGCGCTGGCGCGGCGGGCGCTGGTCGTGCAGCGCGACGCGGGCGCCCTTCTGCAGGATCACCTCGCCGCCGTCGACCGACGTCTCCCCCGCCAGCATCCGCAGCAGCGTCGTCTTGCCCGCGCCGTTGCGACCGGCGATCGTCATGCGGTCGCGGCGCTCGAGCTTGAACGACACGCCGCGCAGCAGCGGGGTGCCCGCCATGTCCTTCGCCAGGTCGGATGCGATCAGGACCGCCACGTCCATTAGCGTAGGCCGCGTGCCCCGCCCCATCCTGGCCGCGCTGGCCGCGCTGCTGATCGCCGCCCCCGCCGCCGCTCAGGCCGCCACGCGCGTCCCCGGCGTCCCCGCCGCCGGGCCGTCGAAGTACGACGCCAGCTACGTGACCCGGTTCGGGCCGGCGAGCGCGCGCACGGTGCTCGTCCTGGTGCCGGGCTTCGCCGGCGGCGCGGGGACCTTCAGCCTGGTGGCGCCGGAGCTGGTCCGGCGGGTGCCGGGGCTGCAGGTGTGGGCGGTCGACCGGCGCTCGCAGGCGCTGGAGGACACGGCCGTGTTCGAGCGCGGGCTGCGCGGCGAGGTCACCCCGAGGCAGGTCTTCGACTACTACGCGGGGTGGATCACCGACCAGTCGATCCAGCCGCGGTTCACCCCGCCGGACCCGGCGTCGTTGCGCTTCATGTCCGAGTGGGGGCTGCCGACGCACCTCGGCGACCTGGGCCGCGTCGTGCGGGCGGCCCGTCGCGGCGGGCGCCGGGTCATCCTCGGCGGCCACTCGCTCGGCGCCTCGACGGCCGCGATCTACCCGGCGTGGGACTTCGGCGGCCGGCCCGGCTACCGCGACCTCGACGGGATCGTGCTCATCGACGGCGGCCCGCTGGGGACGTTCGACGACACGACGGACCTCGCCGCCGTCCGCCGGCGGCTGCGGGCCATCCGCGAGCAGCCGCTGGCCGACCTCGTCGGCGTCGGCCTGCCGTGGGCGCAGGGCATCTTCACCGGCATCGGCGGGCTGTTCGCGCTCGTCGACCCGGCGGGCGAGTCGCCGTTCTGGAACTACGAGCTGCTGCCCGCGCGGTTCCGCACGCCGGGGCCGTCGACCAACCGCGCGCTGCTCGCGCACGCCTTCGACCGCGACACCGCGCCGGGCGAGCTCGGCCTGATCCACCTGCGCGCCGGGCGGCTCGCGGACAGCGGGGAGCCGCGCGACTGGGTCGACGGCGAGGTGACGCCGAGCGCCAACGTCGCCCGGTTCTTCGCCGCGCAGCCGGTCAACGGCGTCGAGTGGTACTTCCCGCTGCGGCTGTCGCTCGACGTCGACGCGGCGAGCACGCTGCGGCGCACCGCGGCGGCGCGGCGGCTCGGCCTGCGCGCGTGGCACGTGCGCCGCGTGAACGTCCCGCTCTACGCGTTCCAGACCGACCTGACGCGCGGCCGGGTGCTCCGGGGCGCGCGGCGGTACGTCGCCCGCTCGCGCGTCCCGCGCCGCGCGTCGGCCCTCGTGGACCGCTCATCGACCACGTCGCACCTGGACCCGGTCACCGCCGCGCCGGCCACCAACGACTTCCTGAAGACGGTGGTCCCGTGGCTGCGGCGGACGATGCGGCGCCCGCGCTAGCGAACGCAGCTCCTGCGTCGCGGCTGCGGCGGGAACGGCAGGTCCGCGGCGATCGCCATCTCGACGTAGTCGTTCTCCAGCCGGTCGCCGCTGCCCGGGGCGAGCCTGGCCGCGGTGGCGCGCAGCTCGTCTCGCGGGGCGTCGGGGGTGACCCAGGGGGCGATGGCGACGAACTCGCGCTTCGGGTCGGCGTTGCCGACGTACGTGCACGCGCGCCCGCCGCGCAGGTCGCGCTGGGTGATCGCCGTCTGGCCGTCGAACGGCAGGTCGGCGAGGTTGCCGACCATGTGCGGCGTGACGTTGTAGGCGAAGCTCACGGTCGGCTCCGTCACCGCCCGCCACGTCGAGGTCAGCCACTCCTCCGGCTGCCACGTGCCGCTCCCCGCGTCGGCGGCCCACCGGCCGGGGTTGGCCTCGTCCTGCATGACGAGGTTCGTGCCGAGGCGGTCCAGGCAGCGCATGTACCAGCGGGCGGTGTCGCTGCAGGGGTCGGTGCCCGCGGGCGGCACGGGGCCGTAGACGAACGCGGGCAGCGACGTCGCGAACCCGATCCGCGCCTGCGTGCCGGGGACGTGGTAGGGCCGCAGGTTCTCGATCGCGTCCGGGCCGGTGGACGGGCCGGCCGCGAGGTCGATCTGCTGCTCGATCGACGTGAGCGGGACCTTCTTGTTCGAGGCGACGACGTTGCGCAGCGGGCGCGGGCCGTCCTCGCGCACGTCGTGCGGGGCCCACAGGAAGACCTCGTTGTAGACCCGCGAGTCGGTGGCGACGAAGACGGAGCTCGGCGGCGACGGCAGGTCGGGGTCGGCGAGCGTCGCGATCTCGGCCGGGTCGGTGCTCTCGCGGAACGGCGGCTGGTTGTTGGACCCGAGGACGTAGACGCCGTACCGGTGCGCCATGTCGCTGAAGACCTGCATCCACCCGCGGGCGAACGTGTCGGTGGCGGCGACGAACGCGCCGGAGACCGGGCTCATGCGCGGGAAGCGCTTGCGGTACAGCGCGAGCTCCTTCGCGTACGCGGCGCTGACCGCGCCGAGCGCGGCGACCGTGCTGCACGGCGCGCCCTGGGCCTCGCAGCCGGGCGCCCGGCCCGGGCCGAACAGCTCGCGCGCGGCCGCCCCGCGCGTGCCCGTCGCGAGGGTCATCAGCCCGACGTCCTCGTTGAACGCGACGACGTTCGGCCGGTTGCGGGCGAGCCGCGGCACGACGCGCTCGCGGATCATGCACTCGACCTTCGTGCGGAAGGAGGCGTAGGTCTCGACGTGGCGCAGCTCCTGCTTGAACTGCATGGCGAACACCCGCGGGGCGCCGCGCCGCCGCGAGGTGTACGCCTCGATCGTCGGCGTGCTGCGGCTAGCGCGCGCGGCGCGGCACTGCGCGGGCGACGGCGGCGCGGGGACGGCCGGCGCCGGCGGCTCGACCGCGCGCAGCACCCGCCGGGCCATCGCCGGGTCGTCGGTGATGACCGCGTCCACCGCCGCCGCCGCGGCCGCCTCGACCGACGCGGGGTCGTCAGGCGTGTAGGGGACGACCATCCGCCCCAGCTCGTGCGCGCCGGAGACGGCCTGCCGCGACGGGGGCGCCTGCGGCGAGACCCACTCGTAGTCGCGCCCGGCGGCGTACGCCGGCGCCCCGTCGTTCATCGGCGCGAGCGTGAGCAGCGACGTCGGGACCGACGGCATGAGCCGCTCCGAGACGTCGAGGTTGGGCGGCCAGAACGACTGCACGATCAGCTGCGAGCTGGGCAGCCGCGCGGCGGCCAGCTCGGCGACGACGGTCTCGGCGAAGGCGTCGGTCGGGTCGAACCCGGCCTCGGTCGGGACGTTCTTGATCTCGACGTTCAGCCGCGCCCGGGTGCGGCGCGCCAGGTCGAGCACCTCGGAGAGCCGCGGCACCGGCACGCGCCGCTCCTCCGCCGTCATCTGCCGCCCGCCGGCCGCCGACCCCGGCGAGCCGACCACGTCGGACGGGCAGCGCTCGCGCAGCTCCGCGAACGCGATCGCGTCGACCCGTCCGGTGCACGGCGTCGTGCGGTCGAGCGTCGAGTCGTGGAGGACGACCGGGACCCGGTCCTTCGTGAGCACGACGTCCAGCTCCAGCACCCACCCGTTCCGCGCGGCGTGCTCGAACGCGGGCATCGTGTTCTCGGGGAACGTCGGCACGCCGTCGAGCACCGACCCGCCGCGGTGGGCGTGGATCGACGGCATCGCGGCGGCGGGCGCCGCGGCGGCGAGCGTCAGGAGGGCGACGAGCAGCAGGCGGCGCACACAGGCGAGAACGCCGCCGGCCGCGCGAGCTTGCGGTGCGCCGCTACGGGCACTGCGGGTACGGCGGCGGCCCCTCCTGGGCGACGCGGGCCTGGAGCGCCAGGCGGTGGTCGGCGAGCACCTGGTTGGTCTGCGTGAAGTTCGGGTCGGTGAGGTTCGGGTCCCACACCCACTTGAAGCGGGTCCAGTCCGTGGCGGTGAGCGCGGCGGTCGGGTCGCCCTGCGCGCCCTTCCACGTCGCCTTCGACACCGGCGTGTCGAACAGCGCCGGGTCGATCACCTGCGGCTGGCGGATCCAGAAGCGCGGCCCGCGGACGCACAGCGTCGGCGCGACGTGCCAGCCCCAGTGCACCTTGCAGTTCGGGTTGTTCCGCGTCGCCGCGACAAGGCTGCCCTGGATCCACACCTTCCTCGGCCGCAGGCCCATGTTGCGCATCAGCCGGCACATCTCGTGCGCGCGGCCCCAGCAGCCGTCGTCGGGATACAGGAACGGGATGCACGGCGCCGCCACCGCGTTCGGGTTGCACGACGTCGCGCTCATCGCGTCGAAGGCCTCCTGCGCCCGCGCGGGCGAGACGCACCCCAGGAACCAGCTCAGCCAGTGCCACGGCCACCACGGCCACTCGACCAGCCAGCGCCAGAGCCGCCAGGGGAACGGCCGCGGGCGCGGCTCGGGCAACGGCGGGCGCGGGAACGGCAGCACGTCCGGCCCGCCCGGCGCCGGCCGGTACGCGCGCACGTCGAAGATCTCGTGCGCGTCGTCCTCGGTGACGATGACCGGCGTCCCCTCGCGCAGCGACTCCTCCAGCCGGTCGCGCAGCGCCTCGAAGTCCTCCACGCCGCTGCGCAGCAGGTGGCGCGCGTGCGACGAGTCGAGGTCGACGGCGAGCACGCCCTCGTCCAGCGGCCGCACCCCGATGACGTGCGCGACGTGCGGGATGAGCAGCCGGGTGATCGCGCCCGAGTCGTCGAGCTCCAGGTACGCCGGCCGGCCCCGCGCCGCGAGCCCGTCGAGGACGTCGCCGAGCGCCCGGGCGCGCTCGTCTGACGGGTCGAGGCGCGCGCGGCGCTCGCCCTCCAGGTGGACCGCGGCGCCGCCGTCCTTGTCGCGCTCGACGCGGACGACGGTGGAGAGGACGGCGTTCGGCGGAAGCATCGCGAACCTCCTTGAGCGGGGAAGCGATCCAACGCTACCGCCGCCGGGGCGCGGCGGTCCAGCCCGGGCTCAGGCGGCCTCGACCTCGAGCTGGCCGGTCACGATCCGCGCCAGCTCGGTCCGCGAGCGGACCTCGAGCTTCTTGTAGATCGCGCCGAGGCGGTGCTCGACGGTCTTGGGGCTCACGAAGAGCTGGGCCGCGACCTCCTTGTTGGTCGCGCCGCGGGCGACGATCATCGCGACCTGCAGCTCCTGCGGCGTGAGGACCTCGCCGAGCGGGAGCGACTGCGCGCCGGCCGACGCTCCGCCGCCCGTGCGCAGCTCCGACCGGGCGCGCTCGGCCCACGGGCGCGCGCCGAGGCGCTCGAAGGTGTCGAGGGCCGCGCGGAGCTGGTCGCGGGCCTCGTCGCGCGCGCGGCGGCGGCGCAGGCGCTCGCCGTACGCGAGCTGCGTGCGGGCGTGCTCGAACGGCGTGCGGGAGGAAGCGTGGTGCTCCAGCGCGCGCCGGAAGTGGGCGGCCGCCGCGTCGTGGTCGGGGTTCGCGAGCGCGCGGCAGCGCTCGAGCTGCGCGAGCTGGACCGCGGGGTGCGCGGGCGTCACGAGCTCCTCCAGGCGGGCCAGCTCGGCCGCCGCGCGCTCGGCCGCGCCCGCGCGCGCGTGGGCCTCGACCAGCTCGACGGTCCAGAACGCCTCGCCGGGCATCGGCATGCCGATGCCCACGAGCTCCTCACGCGCGCTCTCGTACTCCGACACGGCGACGTCGACCTGACCCTCGGCCAGCGCGACCGCGCCGAGCGCCGCGCGGGCGTAGGGGCCGAAGACCGCCGCCTCGGTGCCCCGCGCCAGGCCGATCGCCTCGGAGGCGTGGGCCCGCGCGTCGTCCAGCCGCCCGAGCGCGGCCTCGATCTCGGCCTGCATCTGCACCGCGTACGACAGCGCGCTCTCCTGCCCGGTCTCGCGCGAGACCCGCGCCGCCTCCTCGGCGTCGGCGTAGCCGGCCGTCCACGCGCCGCGGCGGAAGCCGAGCTGCGCCCGCACCGCCAGCGGGTAGGCGAGCTGGGCCAGCGCGCCGGACGCGCGGGCGTCGTCGATCACCCGGTCGACGACGCGCTGGGCGCGCTCGAACCGCTCCAGCCACATCGACCCGTGCGCGCCCGACGCGAACACCTCCGTCACGCCCGCCGGGACGGCGGCCGTCAGCATGAACTCCTCGCGCCGGGTGAGCAGCGCCTCGGCCTTCCCGCTGTCGCCGGCGGCCACGAGCGCCTG
>DASZEJ010000060.1:0-1954 GCA_035940955.1 Solirubrobacteraceae bacterium | reverse complement strand
TGGTGACGGCGCCGGCGGTGTGTGCGGATGCGTGGTCGTTGCGCACGGTGGTGGCCGAGGCGCTCGGCGGGCCGGTCGGTGAGCCGCCGTTGCCGTTCGTGCAGTTCTCGGAGTGGGAGCACGAGCTGCTCAGCACCGACGACGAGGACGCGCGGAGCGCCCGCGAGCACTGGGAGAAGCGCGCCGCCGCGGTCTTGGAGCTGCCGCTCGAGCCGGGTGACGGCGCCGCTCCTCGGCACGCGCCGATCCCGGTGCCGGCCGACGCACCCGACGACCTCCTGCTGGCCGCGTGGGCGATCGTGCTGTCGCGGCTGACCGGCGCCGAGGAGCTGTTCCTGCCCGTGGTCCTCGACGGCCGCAAGTACCCGGAGCTGGAGTCCGTCGTCGGTCCCGTCGCGCGAGCGGTGCCGATCCGGGTGCGGCTGGGTGACCGGCTGACCGCACGCGAGCTGGTCGACCGCGTCGCCGAGGAGACGCAGGAGGCGTCGGTGTGGCAGGAGCACTTCGGCGGCGCGACCGGGAACGTGGGGTTCGAGCGCGTGGCGTGGGAGCCGACGGCGGCCTGCGAGCCGGCGTGCCTGCGCGGGGCGACCGAGCCGTTCTCGCTCGTTCTGCGCACCGCGCGCCTGGGCGCGCACCAGCACGCGGAGCTCGCGTTCGACCCCGCGGCGATCGCCCGTCCCGCG
Source organism: Solirubrobacteraceae bacterium (assembly GCA_035940955.1). GTDB lineage: Bacteria > Actinomycetota > Thermoleophilia > Solirubrobacterales > Solirubrobacteraceae > CADCVT01. The sequence continues at coordinate 1,268 of DASZEJ010000060.1, read as the reverse complement.
GCCGAGCGGGTGGCGGACGCGGTGGCATGCACGGTGCAGGCGCTGCTCGACGATCCGGGCGGGCTCGTCCGCGACCTCCCGGCGCTGGGGACCGCCGAGCTGCGGCGCGTGACCGCGGAGTGGGCCGGCCGCCCGGCCGCTCCGCCGCCCGGCTGCATGGCGGCGGCCTGGGCAGACCTCATGGAAGCCGTGCGCGAGCGCCCGGCCGTCGTCTGCGGCGCGCAGCGACTGTCCTTCGGGGAGCTCGACGAGCGCGCGAACCGGCTCGCGTGGCGCCTGCGCGACCTCGGCGTCGGGCCGGAGGCGCGCGTCGGCGTGTTCCTCGAGCGCTCGGTGGACCAGCTCGTCGCCGTGCTGGCGGTCTGGAAGGCCGGCGGCGCGTACGTGCCGCTCGAGGCGACGCAGCCGCCGGAGCGCGTGCGCGCGCTCGTCGACGCGGCGGGCGCCGCCGTCGTGGTGACGCAGGCTGCGCTGCGCGAGGTCGCGCAGGCGGCAGGGGCCCGTGTCGTGTGCACCGACGACGACGCCGTCGCGGCATGCCCGCCGACCGATCCCGCCGTCCGCGTGCCGGGCGACGTGCTGGCCTACGTGCTGTTCACGTCCGGCTCCACCGGGCCGCCGAAGGGCGTGATGGTCTCGCAGGCGAGCGTGCTGTGGCTGTGGCGCGCGCTGGAGGAGACGCTGCACCGCGGGTCCGGCGCGCAGCGCGTCGGCCTCAACGCGCCGCTGGCGTTCGACGCGTCGGTCAAGCAGATCGTGTCGCTGCTGTCCGGGCGCACGCTCGAGCTCCTGCCGGAGGACGTGCGCGTCGACGCGAACGCGCTCACCGCGTACCTCGGCGACGGCCACGCGCTCGACGTGCTCGACTGCACGCCGGCGCAGCTGCGGCTGTGGCTAGACGGCGGCCTGCTCGAGCGGGATGGCGCGCCGCGGACGCTGCTCGTCGGCGGCGAGCCCCTGGACGCCGGGGCATGGGAGCGGCTCGTGGCGCTGCCGGGGGAGGCGTTCAACCTCTACGGGCCGACCGAGACGACGGTGGACGCCTGCCTCGGGGCGATCGACGGCGACGCCGGCGGCCCGAACGTGGGTCGGCCTCTGCCCGGGGTCCAGGTGCTCGTCCTCGATCGGCGGGGGCGGCCGGTTGGGGTTGGGGTGGAGGGGGAGTTGTGGATCGGTGGGGCGGGGGTGTCGCGTGGGTATCTGGGTGATCCGCGGTTGACGGCGGATCGGTTTCGGCCGCATCCGTGGCCGGCGGGGGTGGTGGGTGC
>DASZEJ010000059.1:0-1999 GCA_035940955.1 Solirubrobacteraceae bacterium | reverse complement strand
TGGTGACGGCGCCGGCGGTGTGTGCGGATGCGTGGTCGTTGCGCACGGTGGTGGCCGAGGCGCTCGGCGGGCCGGTCGGTGAGCCGCCGTTGCCGTTCGTGCAGTTCTCGGAGTGGGAGCACGAGCTGCTCAGCACCGACGGCGACGGCAACCCGGGCGTCGAGCACTGGGCGGCGGTCGACGCCTCCGCCCTGCCCGACCCGGTCCTGCCGCTCGGACCGACCGAGGCGGACGGCGGCTCGCCCGCGCCGGTCACCGCCGACGTGCTGTCGCGGCTCGAGGCCCACGACGGCGCCGCGGACCTGCTGCTCGCCGCCTGGGTGACGCTTGCCTGGCGCCTCACGGCGCAGGACGACGTGGCCATCCGGCTGCACGGCCACGGCCGCGGCTACGACGAGATGCGCGGCTCGGTCGGCCCCTACGAGCGCTGGCTGCCGGTGGTCTGCCGGCTGGAGGCTGGGACGCGCTTCTGCGACGTCGTCGACCTCCTGCGCCGGAGCTCCACCGCCGCCCTGACGTGGCAGGAGTACTACGGCGGCCCCGCGGCCGGCGTCGGGTTCGCGTACGAGGAGTGGCCACCGTTGCCCGGCGGCGACCTCGAGTTCGAGCCGGCCTGCCTGCGCGGCACGTCGGCCGGCCTCGACGTGGCGCTGCGCGCGGTGCGCCTCCCCGGCGGCCTGCGCGCCGAGGTGGCGTTCGAGCCCGAGCGGTGCTCGCGCGCGGCCGCCGCGCGGCTCGCTGGCTCGCTGGAGACGGTCGTGGGCGATGCGCTCGACGACCCGGACCGCCCGATCGGCGACCTCGAGGTCCTGGGCGCGGCCGAGCGCGAGCGGGTCCTCGTGGCGTTCAACGGCGCGCTGCGGCCGGCGGCCGGCGGCAGTCTCCACGCGCGCTTCGCGACCGCGGCGCGCGCACACGGCACGCGGCCCGCGGTGGTCGCGCCGGACGGCACGCTCACGTTCGCCGAGCTCGACGAGCGGGCCAACCGCCTGGCCTGGGCGCTGCGGGCGCGCGGCGCCGGGCCGGAGGCCCGCGTGGCAGTCGTCTTCGAGCGCTCGGCCGCGATGGTCGTGGCGGTGCTCGGCGCGCTGAAGGCCGGCGCCGCGTACGTCCCGCTGGACCCGGAGCAGCCCGCCGCCCGGCTGCGGCGGCTGGTGGCGACGACCGGCGCCCACGTGGTGGTGACGCAGGAGCGTCTCGCCGCGGCGGTGGCCGGCGCCGCCGACGTGCTGTGCACCGACCGCGACGCGGAGGAGCTCGCGCGCCGGCCCGCGACCGACCCGGCCGCGGGCGTGGACGGCGCGAACCTGGCCTACGTCATCCACACGTCGGGCTCCTCGGGCGCACCGAAGGGCGTGATGGTCACGCACGCCGCCGTGCTCGGGCTCTTCGACGCGCTCGAGGCCGCTGTCCACGGGCGCGCGCGACCCGATCGGGTGGGGCTGAGCGCGCCCCTGGCCTTCGACGCGTCGGTCAAGCAGCTCGTGCAGCTGCTGGCCGGCCGCACGCTGGTCGTCCTGAGCGAGGACGAGCGCGTCGACGGCGCGGCGCTCGCGGCGACGATCGCCGAGCAGGGCCTCGACGTGCTCGACTGCACGCCGGCGCAGCTGCGGCTGTGGCTCGACGGCGGCGCGCTCCGCGCCGGCGGTCCGGCGGTGCTGGTGGGCGGCGAGGCGCTGGACGAGCAGAGCGCGCGACGGCTGCTCGAGTCCGGCGTGACGGCGTACAACGTCTACGGGCCGACCGAGACGACGGTCGACGCGTGCGCAGGACCGGTCGAGGCCGGAGCCATCGGTCCGGACGGCGTGGTGAGCGTCGGGCGGCCGCTCGACGGCGTGCAGGTGTACGTGGTCGATGCGCGGGGGCGGCCGGTTGGGGTTGGGGTGGAGGGGGAGTTGTGGATCGGTGGGGCGGGGGTGTCGCGTGGGTATCTGGGTGATCCGCGGTTGACGGCGGATCGGTTTCGGCCGCATCCGTGGCCGGCGGGGGTGGTGGGTGC
>DASZEJ010000058.1:0-90074 GCA_035940955.1 Solirubrobacteraceae bacterium | reverse complement strand
CCGGCAGGTCGGTCGAGCCGTGCGCCAGCGCCGCGTCGAACGGCCCCCGCGCGCGGCCGAACGCCACCATCCGCCGCGCGCGCGACAGCGCCGCGCGCGCCTTGTCGCGGCGCCGCACGCCGCCGTGCTCGCCGAACGCCGTGTACGGGTGGCCCCAGTCGTCGAGCAGCTCGACCGTGTGCGACAGCGGCCGCGCGGTGATCTCCACCTCGTGGCCGCGGGCCTCCAGCAGCTCGACCAGCGGCCGCAGGACCACGACGTGCGCCGTGTTCGTGAGGTCCACCCAGACGCGCAAGGCGCGGGAGCCTACGCGGAGATCGTGCGCTCGAAGATCGTCGCCAGCGCGTCGACCAGCTCGCCGGGGTCCACGGGCTCGCCCTGCACGACCTGCTGGTAGAAGCTGCGCTCGACCATCCACACCAGCGCGAACGCCGTCGCCGCGGCGGGACCGGCGTCGGGCCGCTCGGCCTCGATCCGCTCGCGGGTCGCGTCGGCGAACCGCCCAACGAGGCCGCGCCAGAAGCGCGCGACCTCCTCGTCGTACGTCGAGACCTCGACCACCGCCCGCAGCAGCGCGCCGTGCTCGCGGTACAGCGCGGCGATCGCCCGCAGCGCCTGCCGCAGCTCGGCCGCCCCCGACCACCAGGTGTCGGCCGCGGCCATCAGCTGCCCGTTGACCTCCTCGGTCAGCCGGACGAGCAGCTCGCGCTTGTCGCGGAAGTAGAAGTAGAACGCGGTGCGCGAGATCCCCGCGCGGGTGGCGATCCGCTCGATCCCCAGCTCGGCGAACGACGCGCCCTCCTCGAGCAGCTCCTCGGTCGCGCGCAGCACGGCGGCCTCGACGGCCGCCCGCTTCTCGCTCTGCCTCCCGAGGCTCGCCACGCGGCTCACCATAGCCCTTGACAGTGTGTCAGACGGGGTGTTCACTGCCCGCCCATGGCCACCCTTCTCGAACTCACGTCGCAGGGCGACGTCGGCACGATCACGGACGAGTCGCAGCTCTCGAAGGTCAAGCTCATGAACCCCCAGCAGCTCTACGAGCTGTGGGAGCGCCAGCAGTGGTCGGCGCACGCCATCGACCTGACGCGCGACGCCGAGGAGTACGCGACGACGGTGACGCAGGAGGAGAAGGAGTCGCTCGCCTACAACCTGTCGGCGTTCTTCATCGGCGAGGAGCGGGTGGCCACCCAGTTCAGCGGCCTCGTCCGCGCGTACGAGAGCCAGGGCGAGGAGGCGTTCCTGACGACCCAGCAGGTCGACGAGGTCCGCCACGCGCAGTTCTTCAACCGCTTCTACGTCGAGGTCCTGCGGCGCGACGGCACGTTCGAGAGCCGGCTGGAGAAGGCGCGCGAGGACGTCAACGAGGACTTCATCCGCCTCTTCGACGTCGAGCTCGTGAACGCCCAGGAGCGGCTGCTCGAGAACCCGGGCGACGTCGAGGCGAAGGTCGACTTCGTCGTCATGTACCACATGGTCATCGAGGGGACGCTCGCGCTCACCGGCCAGCACTTCATGCAGGACTACCTCGAGCGGCAGGGCAAGCTCCCCGGGCTGCTCGAGGGCTACCGGCGCATCTCGCAGGACGAGCACCGCCACGTCGCCTACGGCACCTGGTTCCTGCAGCAGAAGGCAGGCGACCCCGGCCTGCGCCGGCGCATGCAGCAGCGCCTCCAGGAGCTGATCCCGATCGCCACCGGCGTCCTCGTCCCGCCCGGCGTCGAGGACCCGTACGACTACGAGATCCTCGGCTACCACTCCTCCGAGACCCACCAGTTCGCGTTCAACGCGCTCTCGCGCCGGCTCAAGGTCATCGGCGTGCCGCTGGTCGAGGAGGTCGCCGCCTGAGGCTCGCGATCGTCTCCGACACGCACCTGCCGCGCGGCCGGCGCCGGCTGCCCGACAGGTGCGTGGCGGAGCTGCGCGCCGCCGACCTGATCCTCCACGCTGGCGACTTCACGACCGCGGCGGTGCTCGAGGAGGTCGAGGCGCTCGGGCCGCCGGTCGCGGCCGTGCACGGCAACGTCGACGAGGCGGCGCTGCGCGCGCGGCTGCCCGGGGAGCGCGTCGTCGAGGCCGGCGGGGCGCGGATCGCGATGGTGCACGACGCGGGTCCGAGCCGCGGGCGGCTGGAGCGGATGCGAATCAGGTTCCCCGAGGCCGACGCGGTCGTCTTCGGGCACTCCCACATCCCGCTGCACGAGGGGCGCGAGGGCTTCCAGCTCTTCAACCCCGGCAGCCCGACCGACCGCCGCCGCCAGCCGCGCCACACGATGGGCGTGGCGGACGTGGCGGCGGGGCGCGTGCGGTTCCGCCTGATCGCGCTGGACTGACTGCGGCCGCAGTCGCGCGCGGCACTAGCCTCCCAGGCGATGCCGGAGAGCTACGCCCTCCTCGACGCGCTCTTCGCGCACGCGCCGATCGGCCTCGCGTTCTGGGACAGCGAGCAGCGCTACCGGCGGGTCAACCCGGCGCTCGCCGCGATGAACGGCGTCGCGCCGGACGACCACGTCGGCCGCACGCCCCCGGAGGTGGTCGGGCCCGAGCTGGGCGACCGCGTCCGCGCACTGCTGCGCAAGGTCCAGCAGACCGGCACCCCGCTGGTCGACCTGCCGATCGAGGGGACGACGCCGGCGGCGCCCGGCGAGCTGCGCCACTGGACCGCGAGCTACTACCCGGTCCCCGGCGAGGCGGGGGAGGTGCTCGGCGTCGCGGCCGTCGTCGTGGAGCGGACGGGCGAGCGGCAGGCCCGCCGCGCCGAGCAGGCCGCCACCGCGATCCTCGACGCCATCTTCAGCGCGGCGCCGATCGGCCTCGCGTTCTGGGACCTCGACCAGCGCTACCGCCGCGTCAACCCCGGCCTCGCGCAGCTCAACGGGGTGTCCGCCGAGGCGCACCTCGGCCGCACGCCGAGCGAGCTGCTCGGCGAGCTGGGGACGAGGATCGAGGAGCTGCTGCGCACGGTCGTCCGCACCGGCGAGGCCGTCGTCGACGAGGAGATCGACAGCGAGCTCGAAGGCCGTCCGATCCACCGCCAGGCCACGCTCTTCCCCGTCCGCGGCGCGGACGCCGACGTCGTCGGCGTCGCCGGCGTCGTGCGCGACGTCACCGCGCAGCACGAGGCCGAGACGGAGCGCACCCAGCTGCTGCGCGAGGCGCTGACCGCGCGGGCGCAGGCGGAGGCGGCGCAGGTCCGGGCCGAGGCCGCGCAGCAGGAGGCCGAGGCGGCGCGCCGGCGGACCGAGGTGCTGGCCGCGGCCGGCGCCCGGCTCGCCGCCGTGGTCACCGACTACGAGGCGACGCTGCGCGAGGTGGCGCGGGTCGCGGTGCCGGCGATCGCCGACTGGTGCACGTTCACGCTCGTCGAGTCCCCCCAGCGGCTGCGGACGGTCGCGGTCGCCGCCGCCGACCCGCAGCTCGAGGCCCTCGCGCGCGAGATGGCGGACCGCTACCCGCCGAGCGCCGACGCGCCGCACGGCGTGGGCGAGGTCATCCGCACGGGCCGGACGCAGTTCGTGCGCGAGATCCCCGAGGAGCTCCTCGCCTCGATCGCCCAGGACCCCGAGCACCTCGCGTTCCTGCGGCGCATGGGCATGCGCTCGGGGATGATCGTGCCGATCAAGGCGCGCGGCCGGACGATCGGCGCGCTGAGCCTCGTGGCGGCCGAGTCGGGCCGGACGTACGGCGAGGACGACCTGCGCGTCGCCGAGCTGCTCGCCGCCCGCGCCGCGCTGTCGGTCGAGAACGCCCGCCTGTACGAGCAGCACGCGCACATCGCCCGCACGCTGCAGCGCAGCCTGCTGCCGCCCGCGCTGCCCGACGTGCCCGGGCTCGAGCTGGCGGCGCGCTACCGCGCGGCCGGCGACCAGAACGAGGTCGGCGGCGACTTCTACGACGTCTTCCGCGGCGCGGACGACACGTGGACGCTGCTGATCGGCGACGTCGCCGGCAAGGGGCCGGAGGCGGCGGCCGTGACGTCGCTGACGCGCCACACGCTGCGCGCGATGACGCTGCGCGGCGCGGGCGCGCGCGAGTGCCTGCACCTGCTCAACGACGCGCTGCTGCGCGAGCCGGCGGTCGGCGGGCGCTTCTGCACGACGCTCTACGCGCGGGTGTGCCCGCAGGACGACGGCCGCGTGACGATGACGCTCGCCACCGGCGGCCACCTGCCGCCGCGCGTCCTGCGCGCCGACGGCACCGTCGAGCGGCTCGACCTGCGCGGCGCGATCGTCGGCGGGCTGCGCAACCCCAAGTTCGCCGAGTGCGACGAGGAGCTGCGCCCCGGCGACGTCCTCCTGCTCTTCACCGACGGCGTGACCGAGCTGCGCGGCCGCGACCCCGGCGCCGGCGAGCGCATGCTCGACGCGCTGCTCGCCGAGCACGCGGGCGCCGGCCCGGCCGAGCTGGTCGAGGCGATCGAGCAGCGCGTGGTCGCGCTGCAGGGCGGCGAGCCGCGCGACGACATCGCGCTGCTCGCGGCTCGCCCGGTCGGCCTAGACTCGCGCTGAATGGACGACCGCGCCGCGCGCATCGCCGCCAACGAGAGCCGGTTCCGCGACATCAACGAGCGGCTTCGGGGCGACCTGCGCGCGCTGCCCGAGACCGACGAGACCATCGACTTCGTCTGCGAGTGCGGGCGCGTCGACTGCGCCCAGCCCGTCCAGCTCACGCTCGCCGAGTACGAGGCGGTGCGCGCGAGCTCGCTCGACTTCGTCGTCGTGCCGGGGCACCAGTCGCCCGGCGTCGAGGACGTGGTCGACTCGCGCGAGCGCTACGCCCGCGTCCGCAAGCACCCCGAGGTGGCGCCGCTCGTCACCGAGACCGACCCGCGCCGGCCCGGCGGCGGCTAGCGCCGCCGCTCGATCGTCAGCAGCTGCCCGGGCGCGGCGGCGTGGTCGACCTGCAGCGTCGTGTGCTCGACGCCGAAGCGCTCGCCGAGCAGCCGCTGCAGCTCGCGCCGGTGCTGGTGGCAGTCCTCGCCGGCGCGGACGATGACGTGCGCGGCGACGGCCGGGAAGCCGGAGGTGACCTCCCAGACGTGGAGGTCGTGGACCTCGACGACGCCCGGCTGCGCGGCGAGCGTGCGCCCGATCGAGTCCGGGTCGACGCCCGCGGGCGCGCCCTCGAGCAGCACCGCGGACGCGTCGCGCAGCAGCCGCCAGCCCGACGCGACCATCAGCGCCGCGACGACCAGCGCCGCCGCCCCGTCCAGCTCGCGCACGCCGGTGAAGAGGATGAGCCCGCCGGAGGCCGCCGCGGCGATCGACGCGTACAGGTCGGCCATCACGTGCGCCCGTGCGCCCTCGACGTTCAGCGAGCGGCGCTCGGCCCTCGACAGCGCGGCCGCGGTCAGCACGTTCACCGCCGCGCCCACGACGCCGACGACGAGCACGAGCGCGCCCTCGACGTCGGGCGGCTCGTAGATCCGCTTCCCGGCCTCCCACGCGATCACCCCGGCCAGCACGAGCAGCACCGCGCCGTTGAGCTGGGCCGAGAGGATCTCCGCCCGCCCGAGCCCGAACGTGAACCGCCCGCGCGGCGGGCGCGCGGCCAGCCGCGCCGCCACGAGCGCGAGCCCGATCGCGCCGGCGTCGGTGAGCATGTGCGCGGCGTCGGAGAGCAGCGCCAGCGAGTCGGCGACGATGCCCGCCGCCACCTCGACCACCATGAACCCGAGCACGATCGCCAGCGCCACGGCCAGCCAGCGGCGGTCCGCGGCGGGCGAGACGCCGTGCGCGTGGCCGTGGTGATGGTCGTGCGGCACGCCCCACAGTTTCGCGGGCGGGGCGTGCGTGCCTTCACGCCGGGAGTGCAGGCTGTCACAAACGTGTTACAAAGTCCGCCCGCGCGCTATCATTGACGGCGCCACGGACGGGCGGTGACAACCCTCTACCGACGGGTAGGGGTCCGCCCGGCACCGCGGCGCTCGGCCGTGCCCGCATCCATGACCCTCCTCCGCAACTTCGACCTCGTCCTCCTGGCGCTCGCGCTCGGCGTCTTCCTCGTCGCCGACCTGCCGCTGCTCGGCTGGCTCACCGGCGCGGGCATCTGGGCCCTGTGGCGCGGGATCGAGTGGTGGACCGAGCGCCGCCTGGCGAACGAGCGCGACCCCAAGCGGCTCGCCGGCATCGCCGCCGGCTCGCTGGTGGGGCGCGGCTGGCTGCTGGGCCTTATCCTCCTGGGCGCCGGCCTCGCGACGGACAGGGAAGTCGGCCTCACGGCCGCGCTGCTCGTGCTCGCCCTGTTCACCGTGCACTTCACGTTCAAGCTGATCGCGCCGCCCCCCGGCGCGCCTACCTCCACCACATGACGCGCAGACTCAGCCGCAAGCAGATCCTCCTCATCGGCGCCGCCATCTGGCTCGGCGGCGCCGTGCTCATCCACCTCATCGCCGGCTCGGCGGGCCGCAACGACGAGTTCCAGCCGACCGAGGAGTTCCGGCTCGAGGAGTGGCTGCCGCTCGGGTTCAACCGCGCGGTGCTCTACCTGATCCTCGCGTCGCTGCTGACCGGCCTGACCATGTGGTGGATCGCGCGCAAGATGACCCAGCGCCCGAACCGCGTGCAGACCGCGGTCGAGACGATCTTCCTCTTCATGCGCGACAACATCGCGGGCGCGAACCTCGACCGCGACATGGCGCGCAAGTGGTTCCCGTTCGTCGCGACGCTGTTCCTCTTCATCTGGTTCAACAACCTGCTCGGGTACATACCGCTGCCGGTCAACGACCACGAGAAGCTGAGCATCGGCGGCCTCGAGATCCCGTCGTTCGCGATCTACGCGGCGACCGCGAACATCTCGATCCCGCTCGCGCTGACGCTGATGGTGTGGATCACCTACCACGTCGTCGGCGTCGTCCGGCAGGGCCCGGCCAAGTACCTCGCGAGCTGGGTGCCGGCGGGCGTCACCGGCCCGGCGAAGTTCCCGATCTTCCTGATCGAGGTCATCTCCCACTTCGTCCGGATCATCTCGCTCAGCGTCCGGCTCTTCGCGAACATCCTCGCCGGCCACCTGCTGATCCTGTTCATGGCCGGCGGCCTCGGCGTGATCCTCGGCCTGGCCGCGCTCGGCTGGTTCACCCTGCCGATGGCCATCCTCTTCTTCCTCTTCGAGGTGGGCCTGGTGGCGACGCTGCAGGCGTTCATCTTCGCCACGCTCACCGCGATCTACCTCGGCGGCGCCGTCGCCGCGGAACACTGACCCGAACCCAGGAGACACCGTGGACCTTCTCGCGCTCTTCGTCCCTCTCGCCCAGGCCGAGGTCGGCGACGGCCTCAAGTCGATCGCGCTCGGCGTCGGCGCCGGCCTCGGGACCATCGGCCCCGGCATCGGGGTCGGCTACATCTTCGGCAAGGTCATCGAGTCGGTGACCCGGCAGCCCGAGATGCGCGACGAGATCACCTCGATCCAGTGGCTCGGCTTCGCGCTGACCGAGGCGATCGTCTTCTACGCGTTCATCTTCGGCCTCATCGCGTTCTTCCTCTAGGCCGTGCTCGAACTCGTCACAGTCCTCGCGGCGGAGGAGGGCGGGGGAGGGTCCTTCCTCGTCAAGCCCGGCATCGGGCTGATGGTCTGGACCCTCCTCGCGTTCGGCGCCACGCTGCTCGTGCTGCGCAAGCTCGCGTTCCCCAGGATCAGCGAGCAGCTGGACAAGCGCCAGCGCGCGATCGAGGAGTCGATCGACACCGCCGAGCGGACGAAGGAGGAGGCCGAGCGCATCCTCGCCGAGTACCGCCAGCGGCTGCAGGAGGCCCGCACGCAGGCCGACGAGATCGTCGCCCGCGCCCGGCGCGCCGCCGAGCAGCACCAGGAGGAGGCCCGCGGCCAGGCGCGCATCCAGCGCGAGGAGCTGATGGAGCAGACGCGCCGCGACATCGAGGCCGAGACGCGCCGCGCGATCCAGGAGATCCGCAACGAGGTCGCCGACCTGACGGTCCGCGCCACCGAGAAGGTGACGCGCAAGACGCTGACGCAGGACGACCAGCGCCGGCTCGTCGAGGAGGCGCTGCGCGAGCTGGACTTCGAGGCGCTCGCCGGCAGCGACGGAGGCTCGCGCTAGCCCATGGAGGAGATCGGCCAGGTCTACAGCCGCGCGCTCTTCCAGGCCGCGGAGGAGCACGACAAGCTCGACGCCGTGCGCGAGCAGCTCGGCGCGTTCGCCGACGCGCTGGACTCCAACCGCGAGCTGGCCGTCTTCTTCTTCTCGCCCTACTTCTCCACCGAGGAGAAGAAGGAGGGCCTGGGCCGGGTGCTCGACGGCGCCGAGGACATCGTCCGCAACTTCCTCGAGCTGCTCGTGGAGAAGCACCGGATGCCGGCGATCCACCGCATCCGCCGCGAGTACGAGTCGCTGTGGGAGGAGGCCAACCGGCTGCTCCCCGTCGAGGTCACGAGCGCGATCGAGCTCGACCCCGAGACCGTCGAGCAGATCGGCGACGCGATCCGCGAGCGCACCGGCCGCCGGGTGCAGCTCGAGTCGAGCGTCGACCCCGACATCCTGGGCGGCATCGTCGTCCGCGTCGGCGACCGGATCCTCGACGCCTCCATCGCCAACCGTCTTGAGGGCCTGCGCAAGCAGGTCGCAAGGAGCTGACACGAACTCTCATGCAGATCAAGCCCGACGAGATCACCTCCATCCTGAAGAGCCGCATCGAGGGCCTCGACCAGGGGCAGGCCGAGCTGACCGAGGTCGGCACGGTGCTCTCGGTCGGCGACGGCATCGCGCGCGTCCACGGCCTCGAGAACTGCGAGTCGTTCGAGATGCTCGACTTCCCTCACGACGTCGTGGGCCTCGCGCTGAACCTCGAGGCCGACAACGTCGGCGTCGTGCTGTTCGGCGACTGGGACAAGGTCGTCGAGGGCGACACGGTCAAGCGCACCGGCCGCCTGCTCGAGATCCCGGTCGGCGAGGGGCTGCTCGGCCGCATCGTCGACCCGCTCGGCAAGCCGCTCGACGGCAAGGGCGAGATCGAGACCGAGGGCACCCGGCCCGCGGAGTTCAAGGCGCCGGGCGTCGTCCAGCGCCAGCCGGTCCACGAGCCGCTCCAGACCGGCCTCAAGGCGATCGACTCGATGATCCCGATCGGCCGCGGCCAGCGCGAGCTGATCATCGGCGACCGCCAGACCGGCAAGACGGCGATCGCGATCGACACGATCATCAACAACAAGGACAACGACCTGATCTCGGTCTACGTCGCGATCGGGCAGCGCATGTCCACGGTCGTGCAGCTGGCCGAGACGCTGGCCGAGGCGGGCGCGCTCGACACGACGATCATCGTGGCCGCCGCGGCCGACGAGGCCGCGCCGATCAAGTTCATGGCCCCGTACGCCGGCGCCGCCATGGCCGAGCACTTCCTCTACAACGGCCGCCACGCGCTCTGCATCTACGACGACCTGACCAAGCACGCGTACGCGTACCGGCAGATGTCGCTGCTGCTGCGCCGCCCGCCGGGGCGCGAGGCGTACCCGGGCGACGTCTTCTACCTGCACAGCCGCCTGCTCGAGCGCGCGGTCAAGCTGAGCGACGACCTGGGCGGCGGGTCGATGACCGCACGGCCGGTCATCGAGACGCAGGCCGGCGACGTGTCGGCCTACATCCCGACGAACGTCATCTCGATCACCGACGGGCAGATCTTCCTCGAGCCGAAGCTCTTCTTCTCCGGCGTGCGCCCGGCCATCAACGTCGGCATCTCGGTGTCGCGCGTGGGCGGCAACGCGCAGATCAAGCCGATGAAGAAGGTCGCCGGCCGCCTGAAGATCGACCTGTCGCAGTACCGCGACCTCGAGGCGTTCGCGCAGTTCGGCTCCGACCTCGACCAGTCGACGCAGCGCACGCTCGCGCGCGGCGAGCGGCTCGTCGCGACGCTGAACCAGAAGGAGCGCAGCCCGCTCGCCGTCGAGGACCAGGTCGTGCAGGTCTACGCGGCGACCAACGGCTACCTCGACCGGATCACCGTGGACCGGGTGCCCGAGTTCCTCTCCCAGCTGACTCAGCGCTTCCATTCCGAGTACGGCGAGCTGCGGGACAAGATCCGCGACGGCGACTGGGAGGACGAGACGGTCAAGGCCGTCGACGAGGCGGTCAAGGAGTTCGCGAGCGACTTCGGCTACGACCTCGACGAGGACGGCCAGCCGACCGACGACGGCGACGCCGGCGGCGACCGCGGCCGGTCCGGCGGCGACGGCGACGGCGACGGCGAGGACGAGGCGCGGCCCGAGGCCGACTCGTCGAACGGCGCGGGCGCGTCGGAGGGCTCGGTGTCCGCGTCGCAGGGCGCGCCCGACCAGGAGGCCGCACCCGCCTAGGCCATGGCCGACTCACAGCGAGACGTCAAGAACCGCATCGCGTCGGTCAAGAACATCCAGAAGATCACCCGCGCGATGGAGATGGTGGCCGCGGCGCGGCTGCGCCGGGCCGAGCAGCGCATCGGCGCGCTGCGCCCGTACGCCGACGCGGTCCGGCGGATGACCCGCCAGGCCGCCGAGGCGGCGGAGAACATCCCGTCGCTGCCGGTGCTGCAGGAGCACGAGTCCGTCGACAAGGTCGGCCTGCTGCTCGTCACCGGGGACCGCGGGCTGGCCGGCGCGTTCAACTCGCAGATCCTGCGGGCGGGCCTGCGCGCCGGCAGCGAGTTCGAGGGCGACGGCAAGACCGTGCGCTGGTACGCGTCCGGCCGGCGCGGCGTCTCGTCGCTGACCTTCCGCGGCAAGGACGTCGTCGGCGGCTACACCGGCTTCACCGACCGCCCGGCCTACGCCAACGCGCGCGAGATCGCCGACGACCTCATCACCGCCTACGTCGACGGCGAGGTCGACCGCGTCGACATCTTCTACAACGGCTACGTCTCGGCGCTGACCCAGGAGGTCCGGCGCGAGACGCTGCTCCCGCTCGCCCAGGCGACGATCCTCGGCGACGACGAAGAGGAGCAGGAGCAGGAGTCCGAGGAGGAGCGGCGCCACCGCGCGCTCGTCGAGTACGAGCCCGACCCGGCGGTCATCCTCCAGCAGCTGGTCCCGCAGTACGTGGAGATCTCGATCTACCGCGCGCTGCTCGAGTCGACGGCGTCCGAGCACGGGGCGCGCATGACCGCGATGCGCAACGCGTCGGAGAACGCCGGCGAGCTGATCGACGACCTGACGCTCGAGATGAACCGCGCGCGCCAGGCCGAGATCACCCAGGAGATCATGGAAGTCGTGGCCGGCGCCGAGTCGCTGCGCTGAGACAGGAGACACGAGAGAACTCATGGCAACCACCGCAGAGCAGCCCACCGGGCAGCGCGAGGAGGGGCGCAACGTCGGCCGGATCGAGGAGATCCAGGGCGTCGTGATCGAGGCCGTCTTCCCCGAGGAGCTGCCCGAGATCAACCACGCGATCACCGTCGAGCGCCCCGACCGCAACCGCGAGGCCGAGGGCGGCGAGGCCGCGGCCGGCGCCGCCGAGGTCCTCGTCTGCGAGGTCCAGCAGCACATCGGCGACGACCGCGTGCGCGCGGTCGCGATGGACACCACCGACGGCCTGGCACGCGGCATGGAGGTCGTCGACACCGGCGGCCCGATCACCGTGCCGGTCGGCAAGGCGACGCTGGGGCGGATCTTCAACCTGCTCGGCGAGCCGATCGACCTCGGCGACGACGTCGAGGTCGAGGAGCGCTGGCCGATCCACCGCGAGGCGCCGAACGTCGAGAACCTGACGCCGACGACCGAGATGTTCGAGACGGGCATCAAGGTCGTCGACCTGCTCGCGCCCTACGCCAAGGGCGGCAAGGTCGGCCTGTTCGGCGGCGCGGGCGTCGGCAAGACGGTGCTCATCCAGGAGCTGATCCACAACCTCGCGCAGGAGCACGGCGGCCTGTCCGCGTTCTGCGGCGTCGGCGAGCGCTCGCGCGAGGGCAACGACCTCTGGCTCGAGATGAAGGAGTCGGGCGTCATCGACAAGACGATGCTCGTCTTCGGCCAGATGAACGAGCCGCCCGGCGCGCGCATGCGCGTCGCGCTGTCCGGCCTGACGATGGCGGAGTACTTCCGCGACGTCGAGGGCCAGGACGTGCTGCTCTTCATCGACAACATCTTCCGGTTCGTGCAGGCCGGCTCCGAGGTCTCCGCGCTCCTCGGCCGCATGCCGTCGCAGGTCGGCTACCAGCCGACGCTGGAGACCGAGATGGGCCAGCTGCAGGAGCGGATCACGTCGACCCGCAAGGGCTCGGTCACGTCGGTGCAGGCGATCTACGTGCCGGCCGACGACCTCACCGACCCCGCGCCCGCCTCGGTGTTCGCGCACCTCAACGCGACGACGGTGCTGAGTCGCGGCATCGCCGAGAAGGGCATCTACCCGGCGGTCGACCCGCTCGACTCCACCTCGACGATCCTCAAGGCCGACATCCTCGGCGAGGAGCACTACAACGTCGCGTCGCGCGTCAAGGAGATCCTGCAGCGGTACAAGGAGCTGCAGGACATCATCGCGATCCTCGGCATCGAGGAGCTGTCGGACGAGGACCGCCTGGTGGTCGGCCGCGCGCGGCGGATCGAGCGCTTCCTGTCGCAGCCGTTCAACGTCGCCGAGGCGTTCACCGGCACGCCGGGCGAGTACGTGCCGATCGCCGAGACGATCCGCGGGTTCACCGAGATCCTCGAGGGCAAGCACGACGACGTGCCGGAGAGCGCGTTCCTGCTCAAGGGCACGATCGACCAGGTCCTCGAGGCGGCGAAGGACTCCTAGTGGCGCGCACGGCGTTCCCGGTCGAGGTCCTCACCCCGGAGGGCGAGGTCTTCAGCGACGAGGTCGAGATGGTCTCGACGCGCACGCGCACGGGGTCGATCGGCATCCTCGCGAACCACCAGCCGCTGCTCGGCCTGCTGGAGCCGGCCGAGCTGCGGCTGTACAAGAGCGAGTCAGACATCGTGCGCTTCGCGCAGGGCGAGGGCTACGTGCAGGTCGCGGGCGGCCGCGTCCTGCTGCTCGTCGAGGAGGCGATGGACCCCGACCAGCTCGACCGCTCCGACCTCGAGGAGCGCGTCCGGCGGGCCGAGGAGGAGTGCCGCGAGGCGGAGGAGGGCTCGGAGGCGATGCGCCGCGCCCAGCGCGACAAGCGGCGCTGGGAGCGGTTCCTCGAGCTGACGCAGGGCGGGTCGTAGCCGGCTCGGCACCTCTTGCCGATCCCTGCGCGGAGGACGGATCTTGCGCAGATAGGACGCGCCAATGCGTCCGCGCCAGTTCTCGCCCGGCGTTTCGTTGGGAACACTGGGCATGGACTCGCCGCTGGCAATGGACGCCGACCGCCCCACCCCGCATGACGCCTTCGCGCGAGAGCTGCTCGGCCGCGCGCCTATCGCGGTGGGCGCGTTCGACGCCGAGCTGCGCTGGGCGTGGGTCAACGACGCGCTCGCGGAGATGAACCGCGTGACGGCCGGCGAGCTGCTCGGCCGGCGGCCGTCGGAGCTGCACGGCGAGCTGGGGGCCAGCACCGAGGTCATCCTGCGGCGGGTGCTCGGGTCCTGCGAGCCCGAGCGGCACGCCCAGGCCGGCGAGCTGGGGACCGAGCCGGGCGTCGTCCGCCACTGGGACGTCACCTACTTCCCGATCCGCGGCGGCGTCGGGATCGCCGCGATCGACGTGACCGACCGGTACGCCGCCGAGGCCGCGCTGTCGGAGGCCCACCGGCGCGACGCGCTGATGGCGCGCGCGGGGCAGCTGCTCAGCACCGCGCTGAGCGTCAACGAGACCGCCGACCTCATCGCGCAGCTCGTCGTCCCGGAGATCGCGGACTGGTGCTTCGTGGAGCTGGCGCGCGAGGACGGGCACATCGAGCGGGTGTCGTTCCGCCACCGCGACCCGTCCAAGCTGCCGTGGCTGGCCGAGCTCGACCGCCGCTACCCCCTCGACCCGGACTCGCCGGTCGGCTCGCCGAAGGTGATCCGGACGGCCGAGCCCGAGCTGATCCCCGAGCTGCCCGACGAGCTGCTGGTCGCCGCCGCCCAGGACGAGGAGCACCTGCGGATCCTGCGCGAGATCGGGTTCGTGTCGGTGTGCATCGTGCCGCTGATGGCCCGCGGGCGCGTGCTGGGGGACATCGCGCTGGCGACCGACGCGAAGACCGGCCGGCGCTTCGGGCCGGAGCTGCTGCCGCTGGCGCGCGAGCTCGCCGACCGGTGCGCGCTGGCGCTCGACAACGCGATGGTCTACGCGCAGCGCGACCTCGTCGCGATGTCGCTGCAGGAGGAGCTGCTGCCGCCCGACCTGCCGCGGATCCCCGGGCTCGACGTCGGCGCGCGGTACTCCGCGGCCGGCGAGGGCAACGAGGTCGGCGGCGACTTCTACGACCTCTTCCCGACCGAGCGCGGGTGGCGGGTCGTGATCGGCGACGTGGTCGGCAAGGGCCCGTCGGCCGCGGCGGTCACCGGCCTGGCGCGCCACACGCTGCGCGCCGCGGCGCCGTACGAGCGCTCGCCGAGCGCGCTGCTCGCCGTGCTGAACCGGGCGCTGCTGGCCGAGAAGCGCGGCGACCGGTTGGCGTCGGTGGCGTGCGTGGAGCTCGAGCGCGACGGCGACGGCGTCGCGCTGACGGTCAGCGCGGCGGGCCACCCGCTGCCGCTGCTGGTGGACGCGGACGGCAACGTGCGCGAGGTCGGCCGGTTCGGGCACCTGCTCGGCGTCGACGCCGGCCACGTGGCCGTCGACGTCCACGACCGCCTGGGGCCGGGCGACACCCTCGTCCTCTACACCGACGGCGTCGTCGAGGCCCGCGGGCCGGCCGGCGTGTTCGGCGAGGAGCGGCTGCGGGCGATGCTCGCCGACTCCGCCGGCGAGGCCCCGACCCGCATCGTCCAGCGCATCGAGGGAGCGGTCCTCGCCGCGTCCGGCGGGCGCCCCCGCGACGACCTGGCGGTCGTGGCGCTGCGGGTGCGGCCGCGGCGGCGGCGGTAGGGCGCCGGCTCCGCCGCTCAGTGCGCCGCCGATCCGGACAGCGACATGGCACTCTTCCGCGATGGCGACTCCGCCTCGGTACAGCGATCGCGTCGTGTATGGGCCGTTCAAGCGGTTGCAGAACGACCGCACTCAGACCGCGAACGACATGGAGGCGATCCTCCGCACCGGAGAGCTGTGGGGTCGTATCCCATACGGCGGACACGAACCAGCGGCGCAGGCCTACACCGGGGCCCTGGCCGAGGACGAGAGCGGCTTCGAGTTCTACGCCGACGTGCCGCCGCACAACCCGTGGGTAGGCACGCCGCGCTGGCGACCGCGTCCGGACCGGCGCGTGTGGGTCGATGGCGACACGGCGAGAGTGAAAATCTTCGTCTCTCGCGTCAGAATGTCGATCGGATGACCGACACCGTAGAGACCTCTTCGTCTCCAGGCGAGGTCGTCGTGCAGTTCCGCGCCTCTCCCGCCGAGCTGACGGAGCGCTGTGGCGTCCAGTGGTCGAGCGGTGCGGACGATCTCGACCAGTTCGACTCGGCGATGGTGGATGTCCCGACGGCGGGCGATACGGCGCTGCTGGTCGCCTATCGCCACGATCCGGAGCGCAGCGTGCAGGCCTTTATGCGGGCCGATGCGGACCTCAGCCGAGCGATCGACGCGCTGTTGGCGACGCTCGGCGTCTCCGACAACGAGGTGATCGGCCGGCTCGATCACCCTCCGCCGGCGCCTGGCTCGCCTGAAGATCCCGAGCAAACCGAGCGACTGGTACGTCTTGAGCACGCGGTCGTGGCGCTCCAACAGACCGTGGACGTGCTCGCTCGCGCACAGGCGCTCACAGCCCAGGGCTTCCCGGTGCGGTTCTCGCCGCCAGAGGCCATTGAAGCCGTTGCGGAGGGGTCACCGCGCCCGGAGGACATCGCTGACGTCATCGGTCACGACGTTCCCCACCTTCGGGCGGTCTCCTAGTACCAAGCTGACGTCGTCATGACGGCACGCGCGGCCGCGCCGTTGTCAAACTGAGGCCGAACCAGGACGCGCGGTCGATGAGCGCGTAGGCCAGTCGCCAGGCGCGCGACGGCTCTGACCCGAACGCCACGACCTCGTCCGGCGTCGGCCGGAAGGAGGACGCGCCGAGCGCTAGTGCACCGAACGTGTCATCCATCCGCAGCATGTCCCACCAACGCGTAGCGTCCGCGCTCGCTTCCGTGAGCGCCTTCGCCACGGACCCGCCGTGGCGCAACAGCTCCGCCTCGAGAGCGTCCGGCCAGATCGCCGCGAACACCGTCGTGTGTCGCGCGTATTCCGTGAGTGGCAGGGGATCGTCGTCCAGCCGAAACAGACTGCTGAAGCGCGCATCGTTGAGTCGGTCGAACGGGGGCCCGAACGTTCGGGCCACCAAGCGGCCCGCCGCAGCATTGGCGGAGCGCATCATGGGAATCGCGTTGTAAAGCACGGCGCTGCCCGGTCCGGCGTGCTCGTACACGGGATACAGACACGCCGCGACGGCGAGTGACAACGCATAGCTGCCGCGCTCGCTGTGGAGGACGCGCGCGTACTCCAAGTGATGACGCATCAACGCGAGCAGCGCACGTGGGTCCGATCTCAGGTCCGAGACGGGCAGCACGATCCGCGGCCGAGATGCATTCGCGTTGACGCGCGCGAGATCATCGGGTGAGAGGCCTGCGGTTCGCTCGCCGGGCGGCATGAAGCGTCCCTGAGAGTTCGGGTTGGAGAACGAGGAGGCCTCGATCAGCGCGACGTCGCCCGCCTCCGCTCCCGCGTCGGCACGCGCGTGCTCCCACAGTTCCTCCGGACTTGCCGGCGAAGACGCCACGACGCAAGCGTAAGCATGTCCGCGCGCGAGCGTCCGCGAACGCTCGCCACGCCCACCTGTCTCATGTGGCCCGCGCGTCAGTGCGCGGGCTCCGCCGCGCCCCAGATGCCCGGCCCGCGGCGGTGCTCGTAGATCAGCGACGTCTCCGCGTGCGCGGTCGCGGGATGGGTGGCGAGGTGGTCGACGACGAACTCGCGCAGGTCCTGGGCGTCGGCGGCGGCGATCCAGACCAGGTAGTCGGTCTGGCCGGTCATGTGGAAGATGCTCAGCACGCCGGGCAGCTCGCTGACGTGCTGCGTGAAGTCGTCGATCTGCTCGCGGGCGTGGACCGCGAGGCGGACGGCGATCATCGCCTGGAGGGGGCGACCGAGCGCCCCGAGGTCGACCTCGGCGTGGAAGCCGCGCAGGACGCCCCACTCGCGCAGCGCCCGCACGCGGGCCAGGCACGTCGACGGCGCGAGGCCGACCAGCTCGGCCAGGCGGTTGTTGGGCATCCGGGCGTCGACGCTCAGGTGTTCGATGATCGCCCGGTCCACGTCGTCCAGCTGTGGAAAATTCGGCATCGAGGCCAATTCTCGCACGCGATTCGGCGTCGATGCGAGATGACCGCATGAGTCCTACACTCCCGGCCATGCGCGCGGCAACCGAACCCAGGACGGCCATCCTTCCCTCGATCCTCGAGGCGATCGGCGACACGCCGCTCGTCCGACTCTCTCACGTCGGCGCGGGCGTCAAGCCGCAGGTCGTCGCCAAGATCGAGGCGCTCAACCCCGGGGGGTCGATCAAGGACCGCGTCGCGCTGTCGCTCATCGAGGCGGCCGAGCGCGACGGCAAGCTGAAGCCGGGCGGCACGATCGTCGAGCCGACGAGCGGCAACACCGGCACGGGCCTGGCCATCGCCGCGCGCCTGAAGGGCTACCGCGTCATCGCGGTCATGCCCGACAAGATGTCGAAGGAGAAGATCGACCTGCTGCGCGCGTACGGCGCCGAGGTCGTCGTCGCGCCCACCGACGTCCCGCCCGAGTCGCCGGAGTCCTACTACCGCGTCGCCGACCGGCTGGCGGAGGAGATCCCCGGCGCCTTCCAGCCCAACCAGTACCGCAACCCCGCGAACCCCGAGACCCACTACCGCTGGACCGGGCCGGAGATCTGGGAGCAGACGGGCGGCGCGATCACCCACCTCGTCGTCGGCGTCGGCACCGGCGGCACGGTGAGCGGCATCGGGCGCTACCTCAAGGAGCAGAACCCGGCGATCGAGGTGATCGGGGGCGACCCCGTCGGCTCGATCTACTCGAACGACGTCGTCAAGCCGTACCTAGTGGAGGGCGTCGGCGAGGACTTCTGGCCCGAGACCTTCGACCGCGAGATCGTCGACCGCTGGGTCACGGTCTCCGACCGCGACAGCTTCCTCATGACCCGCCGGCTCGCGAGCGAGGAGGGCATCCTCACCGGCGGCTCGGGCGGCCTGGCCGTGCACGCCGCGATCGAGGCCGCGCGCACGATCGACGACCCCGACGCGCTGATGGTGGTGATCCTGCCCGACGGCGGGCGCAGCTACCTGTCGAAGGTCTACAGCGACGCGTGGATGACGCAGTACGGCTTCCTCGAGCGGGCGGGCGGCGAGATGTCGGTCGGCGAGGTGCTGCGGCGCAAGCACGAGAGCGGCGAGATGCCGCCGCTCGTGACCGTCAGCGCGCACGACAAGGTGCGCGACGCGGTGGCGCTGCTGCACGAGCACCGCGTCTCGCAGCTGCCGGTCGTCTCCTCGCACGACCCGCAGGCGATCGTCGGCAGCGTGGGGGAGCGCGGGCTGCTCAAGCACGCGGTGCAGGACTCCGCGCTGCTCAACGCGGAGGTCATCGACGTGATGGAGCCGCCGTTCCCCGCGGTGGCCGCCGACGACGCCGCCACCGAGGCGGTGTCGCTCCTGGCCGGCGAGCGCGGCGCGCTGCTCGTGACCGTCGACGGCCGGGCGGCCGGGGTCGTCACCCGCGCCGACCTGCTCGAGGCGCTGGCTCGGTGAGCGGCGACCGCCTGTTCCCCACCCGCGCCGTCCACGCCGGGCTGGAGCCCGACCCGACGTACGGGTCGGTGATCCCGGCGATCCACCAGACCTCCACCTACGCGCAGCCGGCGCCCGGCGAGTTCGTCGAGGACTTCGACTACTCGCGCAGCGCCAACCCGACGCGGGCGGCGCTGGAGCGCGCGCTCGGCGAGCTCGAGGGCGGGCTGGGGAGCGCGTTCAGCAGCGGCATGGCGGCGACCCACGCGCTGCTCAGCGCCGCGACGAACGCGGGCGACCACGTGATCCTGCCGAACGACCTGTACGGCGGCACCTACCGGCTGGTCGACAAGGTGCTGACCCGGTTCGGCCTGCAGTACGACATGGTCGACCAGACCGACCTGGGCGCGGTGAGCGCGGCGATCCGGCCCCAGACGCGCGTGGTGTGGATCGAGACCCCGACGAACCCGCTGCTCAACGTCGTGGACGTCGCCGCGGTGGCCCACCGCGTCGGCGGCCGGGCGATCGTCGCGGTCGACAACACGTTCGCGACGCCCGCAGTGCAGCGCCCGCTCGAGCTGGGCGCCGACGCGGTCGTGCACTCGACGACGAAGTACCTCGGCGGCCACTCGGACGTCGTCGGCGGCGCGGTGGTCGTCGCCGACGCGGACCTGCACGCGCGCGTGCGCTTCATCCAGAACTCGGTCGGCGCGGTGCCCGGCCCGTTCGACTGCTTCCTCGTCCACCGCGGGCTGCGCACGCTGCACCTGCGGGTCGCCGCGCACACCGAGAACGCCCGTGCGGTGGTCGACTTCCTGCGCGGCGAGCCGGGCGTCGAGGACGTCCGCTGGCCGGGCTTCGGCGGGATGGTCTCGTTCCGCCACCCCGACGCGAAGCGGATCGCCGCGGCGACCGAGCTCTTCACGCTCGCCGAGTCGCTCGGCGGGGTCGAGTCGCTGATCGAGGTGCCGCAGGCGATGACCCACCAGTCGGTCGAGGGCTCCGCGGCGGCGGTGCCGCCGGACCTCGTGCGGCTGTCGTGCGGGATCGAGGCGGCGGAGGACCTCGTCGCCGACCTCCGCGCGGCGCTGCGGGCGGCGCAGCCGGCGCACGCCGGTTGACGGTTGCGCACGCAGGGCTGACGAACTAAGTTCCGGTGCGTCGATCCCGTCGAGGGATCGCGCGGCAAGGGGGAACACATGCGACGCTCTGTCGTGCGCCGTACAGCGCGCGTAGCCGCGGCGATGCTCGCCGTCGCGCTCACGTTCGCGCTCGCGAGCAGCGCCACCGGTCAGGACCCGTACGACGCGGTGCTCCAGGCCCAGGACGCCACCGATTGCGTCATCGAGATCGTCGAGCCGCACGCCTGTCCGGTCGGCGACAACCGCGAGCGTCTGCGCGACCAGGTCGAAAGCGCGACCGACGGGCCGGCCTCCGCGGCGAGCGCCATCGTCGAGAGCGGCCCGCCGACCTCGGCGTGCGTCGACGACGTCCGCCAGCGGTCCAACGTCGTCGCCTGCGCCGGCGGCGGCGGCAGGAGCGCGGACGGCCGGACGTACTACAAGGGCACGGGGCCGCCGGACTACCACTGCGAGTACCAGGGCAGCTGGGTCGAGTCGACCAACCACCGGTTCCCGAAGGGCGTCTACAACAGCCAGCGCGTGTGCGGGACCGGGATGCACGCGCACATCGGCTGCGTCACGCGCGACGGCTACTACGAGCGCGACTGCCACGCGGAGGGCTGGCGCAACGACCAGGAGCTGCTGTCGATCAGCTTCTCCGCCCGCTACCGGAAGTTCTACTGCACGAACGAGGGGACGCCCAGCCACACGCGCTGCGCGTACGACTGGGTCAACTGAGGAGGAGACGGACATGCGGCCACTGTTGATCTTGGTGTGCGTCCTGGCCTTCCTCACCGCCGGCGCGGCGGCGCTGCGGGCGGACGGCAGCGAGCGCCCGTTCGCGGTGCTCGCGGAGCCGCGCGAGGCGGACGACGCGCTGCCCGCGGACGTGCTTGCGTCGCCGACCGCGAGGTACGACCTCGGCGATCCGGCCACCGCGCGGCGCGTCGGCCGGTACCGCGACGGGACCTACTACGTGGTGGACGGCGCCGACGCGGGGCACGTCTGCCTCGTCCGCCACGAGCGCGACGTGAACGTCGTCGCGATGTGCGCGTCGGACGGCGGCGAGTACGAGCGCGCTCCGTGGTTCGCCGTCTACGACCGGCACGGCCGGCGGGCGAGCGCGGCGCTCGTGCCGGACGGCTACACCGCCGCCGTGCTGAGGTTCGCGGACGGGACGCGCAGGCCCCTGACGCTCACGCGGAACGTCGCGTTCTTCTCGACCGCGCGGACCGCGCGGCTCGAGCTGCGCGGGCCGGACCAGCGGACGCTGACCTCGCCGGTCCCTAAGACGAAGGCGATCCGCTGGAAGGACTGACGCTGACAGCACCGGATTCCGGGTAGACGACCGGCGTGGGGAGGAGGTCGGCGACGATCGCTCTGTGCGCGCTCACGGCGCTCGCGCCCGCGAGCGCGCCCGCGCACGAGATCTCCGAGCTGGGCGACAGCTCGCCCGACCTGCTCGAGCCCGCGCTCAGCACGCTCGGCCGGCCGCTCGTGGAGCCGCCCGCAGGCACCCGGGCCGCGCCGCTCGAGAAGGTGCTGCCCGCCGCCCCCGGCGGCTTCGAGCTGGTCGGCCACGACCCGCTGCGCAGCCGCGGGATGAACGCGGCGCTCGCGGTGTGGGGCGACTACGCGTACGTCGGCTCGCGCACCGACGGGCCGGAGCCGAACACCGGCGTCTTCGTCGTCGACGTGTCCGACCCGGCCGAGCCGGCGGTCGTGCACGAGATCGGCCAGCCGGCCGAGGCCAACCCCGGCGAGTCGTCGCGCGAGCTGCGGATCCTCCCGGACAAGGGGCTGCTGATCGTCCTCAACCACGGCTGCAGCGAGCTGATCCACGGCTGCGCGAACGCGTCGCAGGCCGGCCGCACGGTCGCCACCTCGAACTATCGCTTCTACGACATCACCGGCGAGAACGCTGCGCGGCCGAAGCTCGTCTCCACGTACTTCCCGTCGCGCAACCAGGCCCAGAGCCCGCACGAGTTCTTCGTCTGGACCGACCCGCAGCGGCCGAGCCGCGTGCTCATGTACCAGACGACGCCGAGCACCGACGAGAGCGGCCGCGAGAACCTGATCGTCACCGACATCTCGAAGGCGCGCGAGGGCGAGTTCGCCGAGCTCGAGAAGTGGACGACGGTCATCGGCAACAAGGAGCGCGACAACCGCCTGCACTCGCTCACCGTGTCGCACGACGGGCGCCGCGCGTACCTCGCGTACCTGGGAGGCGGGTTCCTGGTCGCGGACACGTCGGACTTCGCCGAGAACCGGCCGGTGCCGCACGTCCGCCTGGTCACGCCGGTGGAGAACCGGGTGTTCTGGACCGACCCCGGCGCGCACAGCGCGGTGAAGGTGCCCGGCACCGAGTGGGCGCTGACCACCGATGAGGTCTACGGGAAGCTCGGCGGCCTGCTCGACGCGCACGGCTGTCCGTGGGGCTGGGTGCGGATGATCGACGTGCGGCGGGAGGACGCACCGGCGGTCGCCGCCGAGTACAAGCTGCCGGTCAACGATCCGAAGTTCTGCGAGACCGTGTCGCCCGCGCGCGACAACTTCTCGAGCTTCGCGTCGCACAACCCGACGCTGACGCGGAACCTCGCGCTGATCACCTGGCACTCCGCCGGCCTCCAGGCGATCGACATCGCCGACCCGGCGCACCCGGCGCCCGCGGCCGAGTTCATCCCCGAGCCGCTGCCGCAGGTCCAGCTCGAGGACCCGGCGCTCAGCTCGGGCGAGGACAAGGTCGTCATGTGGAGCTTCCCGGTCGTCAAGGACGGGCTGATCTACGCGATCGACCTGCGCAACGGGCTCTACGTCCTGCGCTACCGGGGGCCGCACGCCGACGAGGTGGCCGGGACGGGGTTCCTCGACGGCAACTCGAACTCGGGCGACCTCGGGCGGTTCGACGCTCCGCCGCGCGGCGAGCCGTCCGGGGGCGCGCCGCCGCCCCCGGCGCTGCCCGCGCGCGCCTGCCTGCCCACCCCGCTGCGCTTCGACGCGCGCGCCGTCGGGCCGTTCGCGCTCGGAGCGTCGCGCGCCGAGGTGGCGCTGCGCGGCGGGCCGGCGCAGCGGCCGGGCACGGGGTCCGTGCGCTACTGCGTCGAGGGCGGCGGCAACGCGGTGGTCGTCTTCTCGCGCCGCGGGCGGGCGCGGCTGGTCGTCACGACGAGCCGCTCCGTGGCCGCGCGCGTGCGGCCGGGCGACTCGCTGCGCGCGCTGCGGCGCGCCTACCGCACCGAGCGCCGGCTCGCGCCCGGCCTCTACCTGGCCGGCCGGTCGCGGGTGTTCACCGTGCGCGCCGGGCGCATCCGCGCGGCGGGGGTGGCGTCGCGCGCGGTGATCGCCCGGCGCGCCGAGCTGCGGCGGACGCTGATCCGCCTCGGCGTGCTTCGCGGCGCCTGAGCGGCCCGCCGCGTACCCTCGACGGCCCGTGGCCTACTACGACGTCACGCACCTGGCCCGCGACGTGCCCGCGCTCGACGAGGAGGCGCCCGCGCGGCTGGCCGGGCGCATCGTGCTCTTCCGCAGCTTCGGCAAGCTCGCGTTCGGCCACCTGCAGGACCGCTCGGGCCGCGTGCAGGTCGCCTTCACGCTCGACGAGCTCGGCGAGGAGGGGATGGAGCGGGCGAAGGGGCTCGCGCTCGGCGACATCGTCGGCGTCGACGGCGTGCGCTGGACGACGCGCAAGGGCGAGCCGACGCTGCGCGTGAAGGCGTTCGCGGTCCTGCAGCGCACGCGGGCCGGGTTCCCCGACAAGTGGGCGGGGATCACCGACGTCGAGACCCGGTACCGCAAGCGCTACCTCGAGCTGACGCTCGACCGCGACGCGCGCGAGCGCTTCCTGCAGCGGGGGCGGATCGTCGACGCGCTGCGCGCGACGCTGCAGGACGAGGACTTCCTGGAGGTCGAGACGCCGGTCCTGCAGCCGGCCGCCAGCGGGGCGAGCGCTCGCCCGTTCGTGACCCACCACAACGCGCTCGACATCGACCTCTACCTGCGGATCGCGCCCGAGACGTACCTCAAGCGGCTCGTCGCGGGCGGCCTGGACCGCGTGTTCGAGATCGCCCGCTGCTTCCGCAACGAGGGGCTCGACCCGAGCCACCTGCAGGAGTTCACGATGCTCGAGTGGTACTGCGCGTACTGGGACCACCGCGAGAACATGCGCTTCACGCAGCGGCTCCTCGCCGCGTCGGCGGTCGCCGCGGGCGGGTCGACGCGGGCCACCTACCAGGGCCGCGAGCTCGACTTCGGCGGCGAGTGGCCGGTCGTCGACTACCGGACCGCGGTGCGCGAGGAGAGCGGCATCGACCTCGCGGCGATCCGCGACGTGGACGAGCTGGCGGCGGCGATGCGCGAGCGCGGGATCGACGTCCCCGAGAGCGAGGAGGTCTCGTACGCGCGGCTGGCCGACGCGCTCTACAAGCGCACCGTGCGCCCGAAGCTCGTCGACCCCTGCTTCCTCGTCGGCCACCCGGCCGAGCTCGTCCCGCTCGCGTGCCGCAACCCCGAGGACCCGGCCAAGCTCGACATGTTCCAGGTCGTCGCGAACGGCTGGGAGCTGGCGAAGGGCTACTCGGAGCTGGTCGACCCCGAGGAGCAGCGCGCGCGGCTGCTCGAGCAGGCCGGCGGCGACGACGAGGCGATGGCGCTCGAGGAGGACTTCATCGAGGCGATGGAGTTCGGGATGCCGCCGATGTCCGGCGTGGGAGTCGGGATCGACCGCCTGACCGCGCTGCTCACCGACGCCCCGTCGGTGCGGGACGTCGTCCTGTTCCCGCAGATGCGAGCCACCGCCGCCCAAGCAGCAGGCCGGCCAGCCCCGTGACCACGACGCCGGCCCAGCCGGCGACGGCGAGCGGCGAGCCGGGGTCGTCGAGCGACGCCCCGATGCTCGTGTAGGAGAACGCCCGCGGGGCGGAGCCGAGCATCGTGCCGAGCGCGATCTGCCACACGCGCAGGCCGAGCGCGCCGAACAGGTAGGACACCGGGGCGTCCGGGATGAACGGCGCCAGGCGCTGGAGCGCCACCGCGAGCGTCCCGTGCCGCTGGGCCAGCTCGGCGAGCGGCCGGGCGCGCGGCTCGAGCTGGGCGCGGCCGGCGTGGCGGCCGACGACGAGCGAGACGACCGCGCTGAGCGTCGAGGCGGCGATCGTCACCGCGGTGCCGAGCGCGGCGCCGAACAGCAGGCCGCTGGTCGCGGCGAGCAGCGGGCCGGGGACGAGCGCGGCGCCGAGCAGCGCGGACGCGACGACGTAGGCGGGCGCCGCTCCCGCGCCCAGCGGCTCGATCCAGTCGCGGACCTGCTCGGAGTCGAGGACGTCGAGGACCGAGAACGCGAGGAAGCCGGCGGCGAGCGCCGCGACGAGGACGGCGACGCGCGTCAGGCGCGCACCGCCACGAACGGCTCGCCGCCCACGCGCAGGAAGCCGCGCGCCATCGCGTCGGTCGTGAACCGCAGCGCGACCGTGCCCTCCGCGTCGACCGCGATCAGCCCCGCGGTGCCGCCGAGCGTGCGCACGTCCTCGAGCACGACGTCGCACGCCGCGTCGAGCGCGCGCCCGCCGTCGCGGACGAGCGTCCCGACGCGATGGCCCGCGACGGCGCGGATCAGCTCCTCGCCGTCGCCGGTCGCCGACACCGCGCAGACGGCGTTCGCGTACGTCCCCGCGCCGATCACCGGGCAGTCGCCGACGCGCCCGTCGACCTGGCCGTGGCGCCCGCCGGTCGAGGTCGCCGCGGCCAGCCGCCCCTCGGCGTCGAGCGCCACCGCGCCGACGGTGCCGTGGGGGGAGCCGCCGGCGGCGCGCGGACCCGGCCCGCTCGGGCGAGGGACCGCCGGAGCGACCACCGGCTGCGACGGCTGCCCTGTCCGGAACCAGTCGTCGCCGACGAGCTCGAGCCCCGCCTCGGCGGCGATCGCCCGCGCTCCCTCGCCGACGAGGAACGCGTGGGGCGTGCGGTCCAGGACCGCGCGGGCGAGCGCGATCGGGTGGCGGACCCCGCGCACCGCGGCGACCGCGGCGGCACGCCGGGTCGCTCCTTCCATCAGAGCCGCGTCGAGCTCGAACGCGCCGCTCGCCGTCGGCACCGCGCCCCGCCCCGCGTTCAGGACCGGCGCGTCCTCCAGCACCTCGACCGCGACCTGCACGGCGGTCAGCGCGTCGGCGCCCGCGCGCAGCGCGGCCTCGCCCTCGCGCAGCGCCGCGGTGAGCGCCTCGCACGCCTCGTCGTGCCCCGCCCGCCAGGCGCCCGCGCCGCCGTGGACGGCGAGGACCGGGTCGCTCACGTCCGCCCGGCGCCGGCGCCCGCGCCGAGCGCCTTCCGCGCCCGCGCGATCACCGCGTCGCCGTCCTCGCCCGGCTGCCACCGCGCGGCGGCCACCCGGACCCCCTCGCCGGCCGCCTCGCGCAGCGCCGCCGCGACGTCGCCGGCCAGCGCGTCCTCGTCGCCGGCGCGCGACCCCGGCACGAGCAGCGCGAGCGTCACGCCGCTCTCGCGCGCGGCCGTCGCGCCCTGGCGCACCGCCACCGCGCTCAGCGCCCGCGCCGCGCGGCGCAGCACCGCGTCGCCCTCCGCGTAGCCGCTGGCGGCGTTGATCCCGGCGACGGCGTCCAGCGCGGCGAGCACGACGACGAAGCTATCGCCCTGGACCCGCGCGCGCTCGGCCTCGGCCGCCGCGGCCTCGTGCAGGTGCCGGTGCGAGTAGAGCAGCGTGAGGCTGTCGGTCAGCGCGAGGGCCGCGGAGCCGAGCACCGGCTCGCGCTCCTCGCGGTGGATCTGCAGCTCGGCGTCGTCGAGCGCGGAGGCCAGCCGGTCGCCGCCCTCCGGGGGCGCCCTGCGGACCTCCTCGACGAACACGCGCACGATCTCGGGGTCGAACTGCGTCCCGGCGTTGCGCTCGAGCTCGGCGCACGCCTCCTCCAGCGGCATCCGGTCGCGGTACGGCCGGTCGGCGGTCATCGCGCTGAACGCGTCGGCCACGGCGATGATCCGCGCCTCCAGCGGGATCTGCTCGCCGCGCAGGCCGCTGGGGTAGCCGTCGCCGTCGTAGCGCTCGTGGTGGTGCAGGATCGCCGGCGCCATCGGCTCCAGGGCGGGCACCTGCTCGACCAGCCGGTAGCCGATCCGCGGGTGCAGCTGGACGATCGCGAGCTCCTCCGGGGTCAGCCGCCCGGGCTTGTGGAGGATGCGCTCGCTGATCCCGATCTTCCCGACGTCGTGCAGCAGCGAGCCGAACACGAGCCGCTCGCGCCGCTCGCCGTCCACGTCGAGCCGGTCGGCGACGGCGCCGACGTACTCGGACACCTCCTCGGAGTGCCCGCGCAGGAACGGGTCCTTCGCCTGGATCGCCTCCGCGAGCAGCGTCACCGTCGCCAGGTACGCGCCGCGCAGCTCGCCGTGCAGCCGCGCGTTGTGCAGGATCGCGCCGGCGTGGTCGCCGAGCGCGAGCAGCACCTCGTCCTCCATCGCGGAGAAGTCGCCGCCGACGCACACGATCACGCCGCTCAGCTCGTCGCGCACGTAGATGGGCACGGCGAGCAGCTCCTCCTCGCGCAGCGTCTCGTCGCGCTCGAGCGCCTCGCCGCCGAAGCGCTCGGCCAGGCGGTCGAGCCGCGGGTCGTCGTCGAAGCCGCTGTGCGCGGCGACCTCCAGGTCGCCGCGGCCGTCGTCCGCCAGCAGGATCCCCTTCTCGGCCTCGGTCAGCGCGACCGCGGTCTGGAGCACGAGCGTCGGTACGTCGCGCCACTGCCCGAGCGCCCCGCGCTCGGCCTGCAGCTCCGCGATCCTGCGCCGCAGCTCGCGGTTGACCTCCTGCTCGCGGTCGCGCCGCAGCCGCGCGCGCTCGACCTCGTGCCGCGCGGCGTCCACCTCGGCGTCGCGGCCGCCCGCGCGCCGCTCGGCCTGCCACCACGCCCACAGCGCGAGCGCCCCGCCGGCCAGCGCCGCGCCGAGCCACCACAGCGCCGTCTCGGCCTCGGCGACGATCGTCGCCTCGGTGCTGGTCGCCTGCACGAGCAGCGCCACCATCGCGGCGACGAGCAGCGCGGCAGCGACGGCGGCGAGCGTCCGGCTCAAGCTGCGCCCCCCCACGGCGACGGGGGTACCCGCGCGCACCCCCCTCTAGACTCGATCGGCCGATGGACGAACGCGTACTCGCCGAGCGCCTGATCGCCACCGACACCTCCACGCCGGACGGCCTGCGCAGCGGCGCCGGGTTCGTCAAGGGCTGGCTGGAGGCCCGCGACATCGCGGTGCGCGAGCACGAGTACGACGGCCTCCCGGTGATCGTCGCCGACGTGGGCGCGCCCGCCGACGCGGGCGCCCCGACGGTGATCCTGCACGGGCACATCGACGTCGTCCCCGCGCACCCCGAGCAGTTCGAGCCCCGCGTCGAGGGCGACCGCCTGATCGGCCGCGGCGCCTACGACATGAAGGGCGGCCTCGCCGCGATGATGTGCGCGGTCCGCGACATGGCCGACCAGGACGGCGTGCGCGTGCGGTTCGTGTGCGTGCCCGACGAGGAGTCCGAGGACGTCGAGACCCACGCGATCGACTGGCTGATGCGCGAGGGCCTGCGCGGCGACTTCGCGATCACCGGCGAGCCGACCGACCTGCACATCGGCGTGCAGGCCAAGGGCGTGCTCGCGCTGCGCCTCGGCGTCAGCGGCACCGCCGCCCACGGCTCGACGCCGTGGCTCGGCGACAACGCGATCCTGAAGGCCCACGACGCGTTCCGTCGAATCGAGACCCTGCCCTTCAGCCGCGAGTCGTCGGACCTCTTCGACCGCCCCTCGATCAACCTGGCGCGGATCGCCGGCGGCGACGCGTTCAACAAGGTGCCGGACTGCTGCGAGATGGACGTCGACATCCGCTACCTCCCGAACCAGGACCCGGGCGCGATCCTCGCGCAGATCCGCGAGATCCCGGACGTCGAGATCGAGAAGTGCACGATGTGGAAGCCCGCGGTCGTCTCGCGCACGAACCCGTACGTGCTGGCGCTGCGCGAGGCCGCGCGCCGCACCGCGGGCGTCGAGACGCTGAGCGTCGGGCGCGACGGCGCGTCGGACGCGACGACGTTCCTCGACCAGGGCATCCCCGCGGTCGAGTTCGGGCCGGTCGGCGCCGGCCACCACGGGCCCGACGAGTGGGTGTCGATCTCCTCGCTGACGAGCTACCGGCTCGCGCTCGCCGACTTCGTCGCCGCCCTGCCCGCGCGCCTCGCGCAGCCGGACGGGCAGCAGGCCGAGCTGCGAGCGGTCGAGGGCGGCCGTCCGTGAACGACGCGCCCGGACGCGACCGCAGCCTGCTGCGGTCGCTGCTCGCGGGCGTGCTCATCGTCCTCTTCACCGCGGGCGCGACGGCGACCAAGCTGTTCGCCGAGATCGACGACATCACGCCGCCGCCCGATCCGGGGCCGCCGATCGTCCCGCCGCGCGACCTCGAGCAGACCAAGCCCGGCAAGCCCCAGACGCTGCTCCTGCTCGGCTCCGACCGGCGCTGGATCGACAAGCACAACGGCGACAGGGCGCGGTCGGACACGATGATGCTGGTCCGCCTCGACGCCGGCGCGGACGCCACGACGGTGATGTCGGTCCCGCGCGACCTGCGCGTCGAGATCCCCGGCTACGGGATGGACAAGATGAACAACGCGTACGCGCTCGGCGGCGCGGCGCTGACCGTCAAGACGCTGCGCGCGGTGACGGGGATCAAGGTCCACCACGTCGTCAACGTCCACTTCGGCGGCTTCCGCGAGGCGGTCAACGCGCTCGGGTGCTTCTACGTCGACGTCGACCGGCGCTACTACCACTCGAACGAGGGCCTGCCGCCCGGCGAGCGGTTCGCCGAGATCGACGTGCCCGCCGGCTACCAGCGGCTGTGCGGGCAGGACGCGCTCGACTACGTGCGCTTCCGCCACGGCGACGACGACCTCGTGCGCGCCGCGCGCCAGCAGGACTTCCTGCGCGCCGCCAAGGACCAGCTCAGCACGAGCGGGCTGATCGGCGACCGCGAGAAGCTCGCGCGGATCTTCGGCGAGCACTCCGAGACCGACCCGGCGCTCTCGACACGCCGGGGGTTCCTCCGGCTCCTGCAGCTCGCGCTGTACTCCGCCGAGCGGCCGGTGCGGCAGGTCGAGTTCCCCGGCACGTTCGTCAAGCTGCCGGTGGGCGGGCAGATGGTCGACTACGTCGAGTCGACGCCCGACCAGATCGCCGGGGCCGTCGACGCGTTCATGGACGGCGGCGGCGAGCGCGAGGGGCGGGCCGCCGCGCCGCGCGCGGCGCGCCGGCCCCGGCCGAGGACGCTCGCGGGGCTTGTGAGGTCGGGCGAGATGGTCGACGCCCGCGCCGCGGGCCGGGAGGTCGCGCGCCGCGCGCGGCGGCGCGACCGCCTCGCCATCCCGCTCCGGTTCCCCGCCTACCTGACCGCCGCGGGCCGCTACGCCGAGCAGCAGAACCCGCGCGTGTACCGCCTGCGCGACCGCGCGGGCCGGCCGCAGTGGGCGTACCGCCTGACGCTGGTGGAGTCTGTCGTCGAGGGCGCGTACTACGGTGTGCAGGGCACGATCTGGCGCACGCCTCCGCTGCTGGCGCACCCCAGCGCCGTCCGGCGGGTCGGCGGCAAGCGGCTCGAGCTGTTCCGCAGCGGCAAGCGGCTGCGGTTCGTCGCCTGGAGGACGAGCGCCGGCGCCTACTGGATCTCGAACACGCTGACGATGAAGCTGCGCGACGACCAGATGCTCGCCCTCGCGGCGTCGCTGACCTCCTCGGGGCTCGGGAGGCGCCCGTGACGGACGAGCCGCCCCGCCTGGCGTGGGGCATGTGGAAGCGCTTCCTCGCCGCGATGGCGACGATCGTCTTCCTCACCGGCGCCGGCACCGCGACCGCGCTGCTGCTCGAGTTCGACGACGCCGTCGACGCGTTCAACCGGTTCGGCACGAAGATCGACATCGAGGAGGGCGTGCTCGAGGAGGTCGACCCGGGCGAGCCGCAGACGATCCTCGTGCTCGGCTCCGACCGCCGCTACGCCGACCGCAAGATGGGCATCAGGCCGCGCTCGGACACGATCATCCTCGTGCGGCTCGACCCGTCGGAGGAGGCGACGGCGGTCCTCAGCGTCCCGCGCGACCTGAAGGTCCGCTACCGGGGGCCGAACGGGATCTACTCGGACAAGATCAACGCCGCGTACGCGATCGGCGGCCCGTCGGCGACGATCCGCAAGCTCAAGGAGCTGATGCGCTCGGCGGACGGCGAGCCGTTCCCGATCCACCACGTCATCAACATCAACTTCGGGGCGTTCCGCAAGGCGGTCGACCGGCTCGGGTGCTTCTACGTCGACGTCGACCGGCGCTACTTCAACGACAACAGCCCGCCGGTCCTCAGCGCCACGAAGTACGCGTCGATCGACATCAAGCCGGGCTACCAGAAGCTGTGCGGGCAGGACGCGCTCGACTTCGTGCGCTTCCGCCACCTCGACACCGACATCGTCCGCGGCGCGCGCCAGCAGCACTTCCTCTCGCTGGCCAAGGACCAGACCGGCGTGGGCGAGCTGTTCCGCGACCGCGAGCGGCTGCTCGAGCTGTTCGGCCGCTACACCGACACCGACATCCGCTCCACGACGGCGATCCTGCGGCTGCTGAAGCTCGCGTACGAGTCCTCGCGCGACCCGCTGCGGCGCGTGAAGTTCCGCGGCGAGATCGGCACCGAGTACGTGACGATCGGCCCCAGCGCGCTGAAGAAGGTCAAGGACGAGTTCCTCAACGCGGAGGCCTCCGAGGGGCCGACCGGCCCGACGAAGCCGCGCGAACGCAGGCCGCAGCGGCGCAAGCGGCGCAGCTCCGACGTGCCCGGGCTCGTCGCCGCCAAGCTGCCCGGCGAGGACCAGGCGGTGATCCTCGCGCCGAAGATCCCGTTCCCCGTCTACTACCCGCGGCTCATGCGCAAGGGCAGCCGCTACTGGGACGGCTTCAGCCGCAGCGCCCCGCGCAGCTACGGGATCTACGACGAGGCCAAGAAGCTGCACCGCGCGTACCGCATGGTGGTCGAGGCGCCCGGGCTGGGCGAGTACTACGGGATCCAGGGCATGGCCTGGAAGGACCCGCCGATCCTCGACAGCCCGTCCGAGGAGCGCGTGGTCGACGGCCGCAAGCTGCTGCTGTTCCGCGACGGCAGCCGGCTGCGGATGGTCGCGTGGCGGACGGACCGAGCCGTCTACTGGGTGGCCAACACGCTGCTGCGCTCGCTCACCAACCGGCAGATGATCGCCATCGCCCGGTCGCTGACGCGGGTCGGGCGCGCCGGATAGCCTTCCCCGCTCCCCATGAGCGTGCAGCGCGAGCCCATCGGCGTCATCGGGACCGGCTACGTCGGGCTGGTGACGGCTGCCGGCTTCGCCGAGCTGGGCAGCGAGGTCTTCTGCATCGACATCGACGCCGAGAAGGTGGCGCGGCTGCAACGCGGCGAGGTGCCGATCTACGAGCCGGGGCTCGAGGAGCTGCTGGCCAGGCACCGGGGAAGGCTGCACTTCTCGACCGACCTGGCCGACGCGGTCGACAACGCGCGGCTGCTGTTCGTCGCGGTCGGCACGCCGCCGACGTACTCCGGCGACGCCGACCTGAGCGCCGTGTACGCGGTGGTCGACGCGATGCCGGCGTCCGACGAGCACGCGCTGGTCATGAAGTCGACGGTCCCGGTCGGCACCGGGCGCCACATCAGGCGGCGCTTCGAGGAGACCGGCAAGGGCGGGCTGCGCTACGTCTCGTGCCCGGAGTTCCTCAAGGAGGGCTCCGCGCTGGCGGACTTCCTGCACCCCGACCGCGTCGTGATCGGCGACGAGGGCGACTGGGCCGGCGACGCGGTCGAGGAGCTGTACCGGCCGCTCGACACCCACATCCTGCGGATGGACGTCGCGTCGGCCGAGATGGTCAAGCTCGCGTCGAACGCGTTCCTGGCGACCAAGATCTCGTTCATCAACGAGATCGCCAACGTGTCGGAGGAGACCGGCGCCGACGTCGGCGAGGTCGCGCGCGGCATGGGCCTCGACGAGCGCATCGGGCCGAAGTTCCTGCAGGCCGGGATCGGGTTCGGCGGGTCGTGCTTCCCCAAGGACGTCAGCGCGCTCAAGCAGCTCGCGGGCAACTCCGGCTACCACTTCCAGCTGCTGTCGGCGGTCATCGAGGTCAACGAGCTGCAGAAGCGGCGGGTGATCGGCAAGCTCAAGCGCCACCTCGGCTCGCTCGTCGGCAAGCGGATCGCGCTGCTCGGCCTGGCCTTCAAGCCGAATACCGACGACATGCGCGAGGCGTCGTCGCTCGTGCTGGCCGGGCGGCTGCAGGGCGAGGGCGCCGAGGTCGTCGCCTACGACCCGGTTGCCGAGGAGGAGGCGCGCAAGCTCATGCACGGCGTCGAGTTCGCCTCCTCCGGCGTGGAGTGCGTGCGCGGCGCCGACGCGGCCGTCCTGGTGACCGAGTGGGACGAGCTGCGGCGCCTGGACTGGGCCGCGGTGGCGGCCGCGATGCGCGGCGACCTGCTGATCGACGGGCGCAACGCGCTCGACCCGGGCGCCGTCCGCGCTGCCGGCCTGCGCTACGACGGCGTGGGCCGCCGGGCCGACGGCGCGCCGCTCGCCGAGCCCGCCGCGGTCGCCGGGGCGCAGGCCCAGCCGGCCTCGACGGGGTCCGGCCCCGGCTAGCCGGCCGTGCAGGCGGTCATCCTCGTCGGAGGGGAGGGCACGCGGCTGCGGCCGCTCACCTCCACCGTCCCCAAGCCGATCGTGCCGCTGGTCGACCGGCCTCTGATGGGCTACATGCTGGAGTGGCTGCGCGGGCACGGCGTCGACGACGTCGTGATGCTCATGGGCTACCTGGCGACCGCGCTGCGCGAGGTGCTCGGCGACGGCTCGCGCTACGGGCTGCGGATCCGCTACGTCGAGGAGCCCGAGCCGCGCGGCACCGGCGGGGCGCTGAAGTTCGCCGAGTCGCTGCTCGACGAGCGCTTCCTGATGCTCAACGGCGACGTGCTCTCCGACATGGACCTCACCGCGCAGGTCGAGCAGCACGAGCGCACCGGCGCGCGCGGGACGCTCGCGCTCGTCCCGGTGGACGACCCCAGCGCGTACGGCCTGGTGCGGCTGGAGGACGACCGCTCGGTGCGCGGGTTCGTCGAGAAGCCGTCGCCCGACGCGATCGACACGAACCTCATCAGCGCCGGGGCGTATGTCCTGGAGAGGGACGTGGTCGAGCTGATCGAACCGGACAGGAACGTCTCGATCGAGCGGGAGGTCTGGCCCCAGCTCGTCGGCCACGGGCTGTACGCGTTCCCGCACGAGGCGTACTGGGTCGACATCGGGACGCCCGAGCGCTACCTGCAGGCGACGTTCGACGTCCTCGAGGGCACCTGCCGGACCAGCGTGACGGAGCGGCTCGGCGACACCTTCACGGCGATCGGGCCGGACGTCGAGGCCGCCGGGCGGATCGTGCCGCCGGCCGTCGTGGGGCGCGGGGCGCGGATCGAGGAGGGGGCGCACGTCGGCTCGCTCGCGGTGCTGGGCGACGGCGTGACGGTCGGCGAGGGCGCGACGGTCGAGCGGGCGGTGGTCATGCAGGGCGCCGAGATCGGCCCCGGCTGCGTGCTGCGCGGCTGCATCGTGGCGGCCGGGACCAGGATCGGCGCCGGGACCCAGGTGACCGGCGGCGCGGTGCTCGGCGAGGGCGTGACAGTGGGGGAGGACAACGTCCTGACGCGCGGCGTGCGAGTGTTCCCGCACGTGACGATCCCCGACGGCGGAATCAAGTTCTAGTGCCGGGCGAGCTGGGCCGCGAGCAGGTGGCGAGGGTCGACCGGTCCGGCCTGCTCGCCGACGTGCTGGCGATGCCCGACCACCTGCGCGACGCGCTGTGGCGGGTCGAGAGCGCGGGCGGGCTGATGGAGGAGTGGGACTCGCCCGGCGGGCTCATCGTCGCCGGCATGGGCGGGTCGGCGATCGGCGGCGCGCTCGCGCGGGCGGCGCTCGGCGACCACGAGTCGCGGCACGTCGCGATCGCCCGCGGCTACGGGCTGCCGCCGTGGGCGACGCCGGAGACCACCGTGCTGTGCGCGTCGTACTCGGGCAACACCGAGGAGACGCTGGCGTGCTACGACGCGGCGGGGATCGTCGGCGCGCGGCGGGTCGTGGTGACGACGGGCGGGCGGCTCGCCGAGCAGGCGCGCGCGGACGGGGTGCCGGTGATCCCGGTCCCCGGCGGGTTCCAGCCGCGCTCGGCCGTGGCGTACATGACGGTCGCCGCCCTGGAGGTCGCCGCGCAGTGCGGCTGCGGGCCGCGGATGGCGTCCGAGATCGACGTCGCCGCCTCGCACGCGGAGGCGCTCGCGCGCGAGTGGGGGCCGGACGGGCCGGACGACGCGCTGCCCAAGGAGATCGCGCGCGGCGTCCAGGGCAGCGTCCCGGTCATCGCCGGGGCGGGGATCACCGCGCCGATCGCCTACCGGTGGAAGACGCAGATCAACGAGAACGCGAAGTCGCCGGCGTTCTCGCACGAGCTGCCGGAGCTCGACCACAACGAGATCGTGGGGTGGGAGGGCGTCCAGGAGCTGGGGCCGTTCTCGATGGTGCTGCTCGACGACGCGGACCTGCATCCGCGCGTCCGGCACCGGATCGAGCTGACCCAGTGGCTGGTCGAGCCGAACGCGCAGCGCACGTTCCGGGTCGAGACGCAGGGGCGCAACGCGGTCGAGCGGGTGTTCTCGCTCGTGCTGCTCGGCGACCTCGTGTCGGTGTACCTGGCGGTGCTGCGCGGCATCGACCCGGGGCCGGTGACGGTGATCGAGCGGCTCAAGGAGCAGCTCGCCGAACGCTAAGGATTCCGGTGGGCGCCCGGCGGGCAGAGGACCGGACATGAACCTCCTCCTCGACCCTGTGAAGTGGGGGGCGCAGACGACGTTCGCCGTCGCGTCCACCGCGGTGAAGATCGGCGTCAACACCGTGCGGACCGTCGAGCTGCTCCTCGGTCGCGACGCCGAGGACGACGCCGAGCAGCGCTACGGGGCCGTGGCCACGCCCGTCGGCGGCGACGAGCCCGGCGGCGCGCCGCCCGGCGGCACCGGCCGCCGCGCCCCGTCGACCGATGCGACCCCGCGCCAGGCGCGGACTCGGACCGACTCCGTCGAGACCTCGGGCGCCCCGCCGGAGCCGACCTCGGCCGCCGGCGCGTCGGGCGGCGTGGCGGGGACGGTCGCCGCCCCCGGCGACGCCGCGGCGGCGGACGCACCCGACCCGACGGCGCCCTCGATCCCGCGCGGCGAGCGCCGCCCGACCGCCGTCGAGCCCCCGGCGCCCGAGTCGCGCTTCGACCGCGTCGACACCGACGCCTCCGTGGTGGAGACCGAGGGAGCCGCCGACCCCGGAGCGACGCTCCGCGTCGACGCACCGTGGGACGGCTACGACAAGCTCCGCGCCCCGGAGATCGTGGCCCGGGTGCGCGAGAGCGACGACGCGACGAAGGCGGTCGTTCGGCTGTACGAGCAGACGCACAAGAAGCGCAAGTCGGTGCTGGCGGCGACGGAGGGGTAGGCGCCCCGCCCGCTCTCGTCGCCGCGGCCCGCCGGCGCCGCTGACGGCTCACCGAGGGCAGGGTCAGCCCGCCCAACGCACCACTCGTCGCGCTTCGGTGGACGTGTGGTGCATTAGGGGTGCTATAGGACCACAAACGGACGCACCCCCGGGCGGACGGCAGCGAGTGGTGCGTTATGGGGGTCCCCTCCCTCGCCGAGCCGTCAGCCCAGCCGTCGTCGCCACGCCGCGACACCGCACGGCGCTCCCCAACCTTGACACACCCGTGGTAAGGTTGACGGTCCGTGCCCACCGACGCCCTGACCATCCACGAGGCTGCCGAGACGACCGGCTGGTCGGCCCGGATGCTGCGCTACATCGAGCGCGCCGGGCTCGTCGAGCCGCAGCGCTCGCCGTCCGGCTATCGGCTCTACGGGCCGGCCGAGCTGCAGCGGCTCCGGACCCTGCGCGAGCTGCTCAACGCGCACGGCATCGGCCTGCAGGAGGTCGGCTTCGCGCTGCGCCTGCGCCGCGAGCCCCAGCTTCGCGACGCGGTGGAGGCGTGGTTCGAGGCCGAGCCGCGGCGTCCCGAGCACGTTCCCGCGCCCGACTGGCTGCGCTTCGAGCAGGAGAAGCACTCGAAGCTCCTGGCCGCCTGACACCAGAGGAGAGCAATGGCACTCGACACCGCCACCCAGCAGGACTTCAAGGTCGCCGACCTGTCACTCGCCGAGTTCGGCCGCAAGGAGATCACGCTCGCCGAGCACGAGATGCCCGGCCTGATGGCCCTGCGCGAGGAGTACGGCGAGCGCCAGCCGCTCAAGGGCGCGCGCATCACCGGCTCGCTGCACATGACGGTCCAGACCGCCGTGCTCATCGAGACGCTGACCGCGCTCGGCGCGCAGGTCCGCTGGGCGAGCTGCAACATCTTCTCCACCCAGGACCACGCCGCGGCGGCGATCGCCGAGGGGGGCGTCCCCGTCTTCGCCTGGAAGGGCGAGACGCTCGAGGAGTACTGGTGGTGCATCGAGCAGACGCTGCTCTGGCCCGACGGCGGCGGCCCGAACATGATCCTCGACGACGGCGGCGACGCCACGCTGCTCGTCCACAAGGGCGTCGAGTTCGAGCGCGCCGGCGCGGTGCCCGACCCGGCGAGCGCCGACAACGAGGAGTTCCGCGTCATCCTCACCGTCCTCCAGCGCTCGCTGCAGGAGGACCCGCAGCGCTGGACGCGCATCGGCGAGGGGATCAAGGGCGTCACCGAGGAGACGACGACCGGCGTCCACCGCCTCTACCAGATGCACGAGGACGGGACGCTCCTGTTCCCGGCCATCAACGTCAACGACTCCGTCACCAAGTCGAAGTTCGACAACCTCTACGGCTGCCGCCACTCGCTCATCGACGGCATCAACCGCGGGACCGACGTGATGATCGCCGGCAAGGTCGCCGTGATCTGCGGCTACGGCGACGTCGGCAAGGGCTGCGCCGCCTCGCTCAAGGGCCAGGGCGCGCGCGTCAAGGTCACCGAGATCGACCCGATCAACGCGCTCCAGGCGCTGATGGAGGGCTACGAGGTCGTCCGGCTCGAGGACGTCGTCGAGACCGGCGACATCTTCATCACCGCCACCGGCAACAAGGACGTCATCACCGCCGCGCACATGGCGCGGATGAAGCACCAGGCGATCGTCGGCAACATCGGCCACTTCGACAACGAGATCGACATGGCCGGCCTGGCGAGGATCGACGGGATTCGGAAGGTGAACGTCAAGCCGCAGGTGGACGAGTGGGTGTTCCCCGACGGCAAGGCGATCATCGTGCTGTCGGAGGGGCGGCTGCTGAACCTCGGCAACGCGACCGGCCACCCGAGCTTCGTGATGTCGAACTCGTTCTCGAACCAGACGATCGCCCAGATCGAGCTGTTCACGAAGAACGAGGAATACGAGAAGCGGGTCTACGTCCTGCCGAAGCACCTGGACGAGAAGGTCGCGCGCATCCACGTCGAGGCGCTCGGTGCGCAGCTCACCGAGCTGACGGCCGAGCAGGCGGCCTACATCGGGGTCCCCGCCGAGGGCCCGTACAAGGCCGACCACTACCGCTACTGATGGGTACCGGGGTCTGACCCCTTCAGC
This sequence comes from Solirubrobacteraceae bacterium, assembly GCA_035940955.1. Lineage (GTDB taxonomy): Bacteria > Actinomycetota > Thermoleophilia > Solirubrobacterales > Solirubrobacteraceae > CADCVT01. The sequence continues at coordinate 51,532 of DASZEJ010000058.1, read as the reverse complement.
CGGCGCGGCTCAGATCGAGTGGGCGGGCGGGCAGATGCCCGTCCTCCGCTCGATCCGCACGCGCTTCGCCGCCGAGCGGCCGCTCGACGGCCTCAAGGTCGGCGCCTGCCTGCACGTCACGGCGGAGACCGCGAACCTCGTGCTCGCCCTGCGCGACGGCGGGGCGAGCGTCGCGCTGTGCGCGGCCAACCCGTACACGGCGCAGGCCGACGTCGCCGAGGCGCTGGGGGACGGAGTCCACGCGGGCGACTACCGGGCCGGGCTCGACGCGGTCGCGGCGTGGGAGCCCGACCTCGTCCTGGACGACGGCGCCGAGCTGATCGCCGCCACCCACGAGCGGCTGCGCGGCGCGACCGAGGAGACCCGCAGCGGCCTGGTCCACGTCCGCTCGCTCGACCTGCGCTGCCCGGTGCTCGCCGTCAACGAGGCCCACGCCGAGCGCGCGCTCAACGACCGCTTCGGCACCGGCCAGTCGGCGCTCGACGGGATCGTCCGCGCCACCCACCTGCTGCTCGCCGGCCAGACGGTCGTCGTGCTCGGCTACGGCTGGACGGGCCGGGGGATCGCCGTCCGCGCGCGCGGCGCCGGCGCGTCGGTGGTCGTGTGCGAGGTCGACCCGCTGCGCGCGCTCGAGGCGCGCATGGAGGGCTTCGAGGTGCTGCCCGCCCTGAGCGCCGCCGGGCGCGGCGACGTGTTCATCACCGTCACGGGGTCGCGCGACGTCCTGCGCCGCGAGCACTTCGACCGCATGAAGGACGGCGCCGTGCTCGCCAACGCCGGCCACTTCGACGTCGAGATCGCGCTCGGCGACCTGGGGGAGCGGCGGACCGAGGTCCTCCCGCTCGTCGACCGCTACGAGCAGCCCGACGGCCGGCGCCTGAACCTCCTCGCCCGCGGCCAGGTCGTCAACCTCGCCGCCGCGCAGGGCCACCCGGCCGCGGTGATGGACGTCTCGTTCGCCCTGCAGGCCCTCAGCGCCGAGCTGCTCGCCCGCGACGAGCTCGAGCCCGGCGTCCAGGCCGTCCCGCCCGCGATCGACGCCGAGGTCGCGCGGCTGAAGCTCGAGGCGCTCGGCGTCGAGATCGACGCGCTCACGCCCGAGCAGGAGGCCTACCTGAACCGCTGGCGGCGCTGAGCCAGCCGGCGAACTCGTCCGGCGGCAGCGGCGGCGTGAGCCCGTAGCCCTGGACGTAGTCGCACCCGAGCGACGCCAGGCGCTCGATCGTCGCCTCGTCCTCCGCGCCCTCGGCGATCACCTTCAGACCGAGCGCGTGGGCCAGCTCGACGATCGAGCACACGATCGAGGCGTCGCCGTCGCGCGCCATCCGGGCCACGAAGCTCTGGTCGATCTTCAGCGTGTCGAGCGGCAGCTCGTGCAGGCGGGCGAGCGACGAGTAGCCGGTCCCGAAGTCGTCGATCGCGATCACGCTGATGCCGAAGCCGGTCAGCTCGCGCAGGATGCCGGCGGCCGCGTCGGGGTCGCGCATGACGGCGCCCTCGGTGACCTCGACCTGCAGCGCGGCCGGCGGCAGGCCGTGGCGGTCGAGCATCCGCCGGACCTCCGGCCCGAGGCGGCGGTCGTGGAGCACCCCGCCGGAGACGTTCACGGCGACGGCGATCTCGTTCCCCTCGGCCCGCCAGCCCGCGCAGGCGGCGATGGCGAGGTCGAGTACGTGGAGCGTGAACGGCCACATGACCTCGGTGGGCTCGACGATCGGGATGAAGCGGTCCGGCGGGTAGCGCCAGCGCACGAGCGCCTCGGCGCTGTGCGGGCGGCGCGACGCCGCGCCGGCGATCGGCTGGAAGTGGAGCTCCAGCTCGCCCCTGGCCATCGCGCGCCTCAGCTCCCGCACCAGCTGGACGCGCCGCGGGTCGTAGTGCGCCCGAAGCGCCCGCGCCGCGCGCAGGAGCGCGGGGAGGGAGAGGAGGTAGACCAGCAGCGCGACCGCGACGAGCGCGACGACGAGGCGGCGCGTGCGGCGGTCGACGTCGGCGGCGACGGGCCCGTAGGGGAGGGCGAGCTCGAGCGCCGCGGCGGGCCGCGCGCCGGCGCGGCGGACGACGGGGACGGCGGTGAGGAGGACGCGGTCGTCGGCGTCGTCGCCGCTCGCCTCGCTCGCAGCGTCGCCGCCCCCGCCGCGGCCCTTCGCGCCGCTCGCGTCGCCGTCCCCGCCCCGGCCCTCCGCGCCGCTCCCCGGCCCCTCGACCACCTCGCTCGCCGTCCGCCCCGCGAGCGCGGCCGCGACCGGCTCGGGCGGCGCGGCGCGGCGGCCCACCAGCCGCCGCTCGCGCGCGTAGAGGACGCGCCCGCCGCGCGCCCACAGGCGCATGTCGAGCAGCGGCTCGCCCCCGCGCGCCGCCGCGAGCTGGCGGTCCAGCTCCGCGAGGTCGCGGGGACTCAGGCCGTCGCCCGGCACCGGCAGCCGCGGAGCGAAGCTTGCGCGGGCGAGCACCTCCGCCGTGTCGGTCGCGCGGTCGAACGCCTGGTCGGTGATCTGGTCGTGGACGACGCGGCCCACGAGCAGGGCGAACAGGGCGACGGCGAGCAGCGCGAGCACGGTCACCGAGGCCACGAAGCTGCGGCGCCACCGGTTCCGCACGGCCCTCAGCACCGCACCTACGATATGGCCGTGCGGACGGGTCGGGCGTCACTGAGCGCGCTCGCCGGAGCGGCCGCCGGGCGCGTCGCGGCCGCCGGGGCGCTGCTCGTCGCCGCGGCGGCGGTGGCGGTCGTCGCGGGCGGGACGGGTGTCCTCGGCCCGCTCGGGGGCCTGATCGGCGCGGACGCCGGCCTGCGCGCGGACGCGGGCACCGGCGCGGACGGCCGCCGCGGCGACTCGGAGGGGGACGCGATCGTCGCGCTGCCCGCGCGGTCCGCGACCGCGGTCGAGGGCCGCGGCGGCGCAGGCGCGCGCGAGCGAGCCGGCGGCGGCGGGCGCGGCCGTCCGGGCGCGCGCGGTCCCGGCCCCGGCGCCGGCCCAGGCGGGCCGCCGCACGCCCGCCCGCCGGGCGGCGGCTCGCCGCCGCCCGCTCCCGGCCCCGACGGCGGCCCGCCGCCCGCCCCGCCCGGCCGCGACCCCCGCGTCGTCGACCGCGTCGACCAGGCCGTCGAGAACGCGAGCGCGCAGGCGCCCGAACCCGCCCGCCCCGCGCTCGAGCCGGCCGACGAGGTGACGGACGCGGTCGTCCAGGCGTGCGGCCGGCTGCCCGTCTGCCCCTGAGCCGCCGCGACTACCATCCCGCGCCGTGACCGGCCTGGACGCCGCCCTGGAGAAGATGCGCGCCGACGGCGCGCAGCCGGTCGCCGTCGACACGTTCCGCCACTACTACGAGCGGCTGCGCGAGGGCGAGGCGGGCGTGCTGCGCGAGGACGAGATCGAGCCGGTCGACGACGTCCCGGCGTTCGAGGAGCTGCCCGAGGCCGACGCCCCGCTCGACGAGGCGGTCGCGATCAAGCTCAACGGCGGCCTCGGGACGAGCATGGGGATGACGAGGGCCAAGTCGCTGCTCGAGGTCAAGGACGGCCTGACGTTCCTCGACCTCATCGTCCGCCAGGTCCAGGCGCTGCGCGAGCGCAGCGGCGCGCGCGTCCCGCTCGTCCTCATGAGCTCGTTCGCCACGCGCGAGGACTCCCTCGCCGCGCTCGCGCGCCACGACGGCGTCGAGGTCGACGTGCCGCTCGACTTCCTCCAGAACCGCGTCCCGAAAATCCGCGCCGACGACCTCGAGCCGGTCGACTGGCCGGCCAACCCGGAGCAGGAGTGGGCGCCGCCCGGCCACGGCGATTTGTACCCGGCGCTCGTCGCCTCCGGGATGCTCGACGCGCTGCTCGACCGCGGCTACCGCTACGCGTTCGTGTCGAACAGCGACAACCTCGGCGCGACGCTCGACCCGCGCATCCTCGCGTGGATCGCGCGCGAGGAGGTGCCGTTCCTGATGGAGGTCGCGGTCCGCACCGAGCAGGACCGCAAGGGCGGGCACCTCGCCCGCCGGCGCGGCGGGGGGCTCGTGCTGCGGGAGGTCGCGCAGACCGCCGAGGAGGACCTGCCCGCGTTCCAGGACGTCGAGCGCCACCGCTTCTTCAACACGAACACGCTGTGGCTCGACCTGCGGGCGCTGAAGTACACGCTCGGCGTGCACGAGGGCGTCCTGCCGCTGCCGATGATCGTCAACCGCAAGACGGTCGACCCCGCCGACCCCTCGTCGCCGGCGGTGATCCAGCTGGAGAGCGCGATGGCGGCGGCGATCGACGTGTTCGAGGGGGCGCGGGCGCTGCGGGTGCCGAAGTCGCGCTTCGCGCCGGTCAAGACGACGAACGACCTGCTCGTCGTGCGCTCGGACGCCTACGAGCTGAGCCCCGAGGCGCACCTCGACCTCGTCCCCGAGCGGCACGGCACGCCGCCGCTGGTCGACCTCGATCCCGAGTACTTCAGGCTCGTCGCGGAGTTCGACGCGCGCTTCCCCGCGGGCCCGCCGTCGCTGGTCGAGGCCGAGCGGCTGAACGTCGTGGGCGACGTGACGTTCGGGCGCGGCGTCGTGGTGCGCGGCTCGGTGACGGTCACCGGGCCGCGGCGGGTCGGCGACGGGGAGGTGCTGGCGTCGTGAGGTTCGCGTCCGCCGCCGAGCTCGAGGCCTGGCTGGAGGCCGAGCACGCGTCCTCGGACGGGGTCTGGCTCGAGTTCGCGAAGAAGGGCAGCGGGGTGTCTTCGGTGACGTACCCGGAGGCGGTCGAGCTGGCCCTGTGCTTCGGGTGGATCGACGGGCAGCTCAGGAAGTCCCACGACGAGCGGTTCTACCTGCGGCGCTTCACCCCGCGGCGCGCGCGCAGCCCGTGGTCGAAGGTCAACCGCGACACGGCCGAGGCGCTGATCGCCGCCGGCCGGATGCGCCCGGCCGGGCTGGCCGAGGTCGAGCGCGCGAAGGCGGACGGGCGGTGGGACGCCGCGTACGCGCCGCAGTCGACGATCGAGGTGCCGGAGGACCTGCAGCGGGCGCTCGACGCGAGCCCGGCGGCGGCGGAGCGGTTCGCCGGGCTGACCCGGTCGCTGCGCTACTCGATCCTCTGGCGCGTGCACGACGCCAAGCGGCCCGAGACGCGGGCGCGGCGGATTGCCGACTACGTCGGCCGGCTGGAGCGCGGCGACCCGATCCGCTGATCAGGACGCGTACCGCTCCGCCCGCTCCTCCTCGCGCTCGGACTCGCCGAGCAGGCGGACGAACAGGTAGGCGAGCGCGATCCCCATCACGATCGACTGCTCGATGGCCATGATCGCCCCGGCGAACGCCTGGTCCTCGCGCGCGGTGAGGTCCCAGTAGCGCGGCTGGCGCTCGTAGAACGCGTAGAACGACTCGGGCGCGAAGGTGAGCACGACGCCGAGGACGCCCAGGAGCAGCTTGGTGCTGAGCATGTACGCGACGGGGCCGAGGCCGGTGAGCCGCATGCGGGGGCGGATCGGGCTGAGGACGTGCCACCAGTACAGGCCGCCGGCGGCGCTCATCGTGAGGTGCTCGAAGACGTGGAGGGCCGGCGTCTCGAGCGCGGCGTCGTAGAGCGCGGGGACGTGCCAGGCCCACATCGCGCCCGCGTAGAAGAGCACGGCGAAGGCGGGGTGCGCGAGGGCGCCGGCCGCGCGCTCGACCGGCATCAGGCGGCGGGTGGCGGGGCGCAGGAGGACCTTCGTGAGGCTCAGGATGACGAGGATCGGCGCGATGTCGAGCAGCAGGATGTGCTGGACCATGTGCATGGAGAGCAGCTGCTCGGCGAGGCGGTCGAGGGGGGAGAGCAGCGCGGCCGCGACGCACGCGATGCCGGCGAGGAAGAGCGCGAGGCGGCCGGCCGAGGCGCCCGCCCGGCGCCAGCGCGCGACGTAGACGGCGGTCGCGGCGAGCAGCAGGACGATCGCGCCGGGCGAGAACGTCCACGAGGCGTCGGGGGACACCCGAAGCAGTCTCGCAGCAGTCTTGTCACACCCCGGCACCCTCTCGCGCGCCGCTCCCGGGCACCGTAGGTCCCGTGCTCGACACGCTCCTCTCGCTCCTCGTCCCGCCCCGCTGCCTGGCGTGCGGCGTCGCCGCGCGCGGCGACGTGCTCTGCGCGGGCTGCCGGGCGGCGCTGCCGTGGCTGCGCGACGCCTGCCCGCGCTGCGCGCTCCCGCGCCCGTGCGCGCCGTGCCCCGCAGCGCGCCAGGCGTTCCGGGCCGCGTGGGCGCCGGTCGCCTACGACGGCCCTGCCCGGGCGCTCGTCCACGCCCTGAAGTTCCACGCCCACCTCGCCGCCGCCGACGCGATGGCGGCGCAGATGGCGGCGGCGCTCCCGCGCGCCGCCGGGGCGGCCTCGCCGGTGGGCGCGGGGCCGGCGGGGGTGCCGCGCGCGGGGCCGCTCGCCGCGGCGCCCCTCGCCGCGGCGCCGCTCGTCCCCGTCCCCTTCGCGCCCGACCGCCGGCGCGCCCGCGGCCGACCCCGCGGACGTGCTCGCGCGGCGCCTCTCGGCGCGCACCGGGCGGCCGGTCGTGCGGTGCCTGCGGCGCGGCGGCGGCGCCGGGCGGCAGGTCGGCGCGGCGCGGGCCGCCCGGCTGCGGGCCGGCGGGGTCGCCGTGCGCGGGAGCCCGCCGCCGGCCGTGCTGCTGATCGACGACGTCCACACGACCGGGGCGACGCTCGACGCGTGCGCCCGCGCGCTCCGCGGCGCCGGAACCCGCATCGTGGGCGCAGTCGCCTACGCGCGGACGGTCCGCGGCGCTTGACAACCGCCGGTGCCCCACCCACCCTTAGATGGCCGAAGCAGAGACCGAGGGAGGTCCCTCCATGCAGATCGAGGTCAAGGGCCGCAACTGCCCCGTCAGCGACGACCTTCGCGAGCGGACGGAGCGGAGACTGAGCAAGGTGGCCAAGCAGGTGTCCGACCTGGCCCGCCTCGAGGTCGAGCTGTACGAGGAGCGCAACCCGGCCAACCCCGAGTGCTACGTCGCCGAGGTGACGCTGCACCTGAAGGGCGTGACCCTGCGCGCCAAGGAGGCCACGCGCGACATGGACCACTCGGTCAACCTCGCCGCCGAGGAGATGGCGCGGCAGGTCAAGAAGCACCGCGAGAAGCGGCGCAAGCGGCGCCAGGCGCGCCGCACGACGACCCAGCCGGCGGTGTAGCGCGGCGGGCCGCGAGCGGCCCCTCGCAACCCGATCGAACGGTGGAGAGCGCCCGCTCCGCGCCGCTAATCTGAGCGGATGCCCTCGATCCTCCAGCGCGCCCTCCACGTCGGCGAGGCCAAGAAGTTCAAGACGTACGAGAAGCGCGTCGCACGCATCAACGCGTACGAGCCCGAGCTCGAGCTGGAGGACGACCAGGAGCTGCGCGAGCGGATGGACGCCCTGCGCCAGCGCGCCCGCGACGGCGAGCCGCTGGAGGAGCTCATGTACGAGTGCTTCGCGATCGTCCGCGAGGCCGGCAAGCGCACGATGGGCATGCGCCACTTCGACGTCCAGCTCATCGGCGGCATGGTCCTCCACGACGGCGCGATCGCCGAGATGAAGACCGGCGAGGGCAAGACGCTGACCGCGACGCTCGCGGTCGTCCTCAACTCGCTCGCGGGCCAGGGCGTCCACGTCGTCACCGTCAACGACTACCTCGCCCGCCGCGACGCCGAGTGGATGAGCCCGATCTACGACCTGCTCGGGGTCCGGGTCGGCGTGCTGCAGAACATGCAGCCGTACGAGGAGAAGCACGAGGCGTACGGCGCCGACGTCACCTACGGCACGAACTCCGAGTTCGGGTTCGACTACCTGCGCGACAACATGGCCAAGACGCTCGAGGAGAAGGTGCAGCGCGGCCACCCGTTCGCGATCGTCGACGAGGTCGACAACATCCTCATCGACGAGGCCCGCACGCCGCTGATCATCTCCGGCGCGCCCGAGACCGCCGCCGACCTCTACGGGAAGTTCGCCCGCCTGGCGCGGACCATGCAGCCGGGGAAGAAGCCCGAGGGCCTCGACCCGCGCGCCAAGAAGGAGTTCGTCGCCGACTACGACTACGAGTTCGACGAGAAGCACAAGACGGTCTCGGTGACCGAGCGCGGCGTCGCCAAGGCCGAGCGCTTCCTCGGCATCGACCACCTCTACCGCGCCGACAACGGCCCGCTCGTCAACCACCTGCAGCAGGCGCTCAAGGCCGAGTCGCTCTACAGGCGCGACAAGGACTACGCGGTGATCGACGGCGAGGTGAAGATCATCGACGAGTTCACCGGCCGCATCCTCGAGGGCCGACGCTGGTCGGAGGGGCTGCACCAGGCCGTCGAGGCGAAGGAGGGCGTCAGCGTCCAGGACGAGAACCAGACGCTCGCGCAGATCACCCTCCAGAACTACTTCCGGATGTACGACAAGCTCGCGGGCATGACCGGCACCGCCCTCACCGAGGCGACCGAGTTCATGAAGATCTACAAGCTGCCGGTCGTCCAGGTCCCGACCAACAAGCCGATGGTCCGCATGGACCAGAACGACCAGGTCTACAAGACCAAGGGCGGCAAGTGGCACGCGGTCATCGAGGAGATCGCCGCGCGCCACGAGATCGGCCAGCCGATCCTCGTCGGGACGATCTCGGTCGAGGTCTCCGAGCACCTCTCCGACCAGCTGACCAGGCGCGGGATCAAGCACACGGTCCTCAACGCCAAGCCCGAGCACGCCGAGCGCGAGGGTGAGATCATCGCCGAGGCCGGCCGCCCCGGCGCGGTCACGATCGCCACGAACATGGCGGGGCGCGGCGTCGACATCAAGCTCGGCGGCAACGCCGAGCACCTCACCCAGCTCGAGCTGGCCAAGCTCGGCCTCAAGCCGGGCGACCCCGACTACGACGAGCGGTTCGCCGAGGTCCTGCCCTCGATCGAGCGCCGGGTGGAGGACGACCGCGCCCGCGTGATGGAGGCCGGCGGCCTCTTCATCTGCGGCACCGAGCGCCACGAGTCTCGCCGCATCGACAACCAGCTGCGCGGCCGCTCCGGCCGGCAGGGCGACCCGGGCGAGTCGCGCTTCTTCCTCAGCGCCGAGGACGACCTCGTGCGCCTGTTCGCGGGCGACCGGATCTACAAGATCCTCGACCGCCTCGGCACCTACGACGACGAGGGCCATGAGGAGCCGATCGAGGCCGGGATGCTGACGAAGCAGATCGAGAAGGCTCAGAAGAAGGTCGAGGAGCAGAACTTCCTGATCCGCAAGCGCGTCCTCGAGTACGACGACGTGATGAACCAGCAGCGCCAGATCATCTACGCGTACCGCGACCAGATCCTCCAGGGCGAGGAGATGGGCGGCGTCGCGCGCGAGAAGCTGGAGGAGGTCATCCGCGGCAGGGTCGACGAGTACACGCCCGGCGAGTTCATCGAGGAGTGGGACCTCGAGGGCCTGGCCGCGTCGATCGACGACCTGTGGCCGTCGAACGTCCCGATCGCGTCGATGAAGGCCGAGTCCGTCGACCGCGAGGAGCTCGTCCGCCTGATCCACGAGGACGCGATCGAGCTGTACGACGACCGCGAGCGCGAGCTGGGCGCGGACATCATGCGCGAGGTCGAGCGCTACCTGCTCCTCCAGATCATCGACGACCAGTGGCGCGAGCACCTCTACGACATGGACTACCTGCGCGAGGGCATCCACCTGCGCGGGTTCGCCCAGATCGACCCGCTGGTCGCGTACAAGAACGAGGCGTTCGACCTGTTCGCCCAGCTCATGACCGGCATCTGGACGCGCTTCGCGCAGATGATCTTCAACGTCCAGATCACGGTCGAGGGCGACGGCGGCGCGCCCGTCCCGCCGCCGGCGCGGTCGGCGCCCGGCTCCGCGACCGGCCGCCGCCGCGTGACGTACTCCGGCGGCGCGGGCACCGCCCAGCCGAGCGCGCTCGCCACCGCGGCCGGCGCGGCCGGCGTGGCGCCCGACGGCTACGCGGAGAACGGCGAGGGCGAGCCCGTGGTGCCGGCCGTCGAGCAGCGCCGCGTCTCCGACGAGGAGCAGCTCGGCCGCAACGACCCGTGCTGGTGCGGGTCGGGCAAGAAGTTCAAGAAGTGCCACGGCGCCTGAGCGGGCGCCGCGGCACCTCTCCTTCGACCTGGCGGCGCACGGTCGCGGCGCGCCCTCCCGCGACGAGCAGCCCGACCGCAGCGATTTGACGCCACGTCCCCCGGCGCGGAAGGATCCGCCCATGCGCAGGGGATCGCTGTGGGTGGCGCTCACGCTCGTCGCGGCCGGGATCGCTCCCGCGCCCGCGCTCGCGGACGCCCCGCCGAACGACAACCGGGCGAACGCCCAGACCGTGACGCCGCCGGCCACCGTCGACGGCACGACCGTCGACGCGACGGCGGAGCCCAACGAGGAGGAGTCGCGGTGCGAGCCGGCGCCCGGCTCCGTCTGGTACCGCGTGACGTCGCAGCGCGAGGGCCGGCTGGTCGTCGAGCTGGCCGCCAACGGGGACCTCGACGCGGTCGTCGACGTCTACCGGGCGCGCCGCTCCGAGCTCGAGGCGATCGACTGCGACCCCACCGACCGCCGCGGGCGGGCCTCCGTGGCGGTCGAGGTCGGCCCCAACGAGACGTTCCTCGTCAGGGTCGCGCGGCAGGCCGACTCGGTCGCGGACACGTTCCAGCTGACGCTCCAGTTCGGCCGCCCGCTCGCCGAGCCGCCGGGGCCGCGCCTGCCCGCCGGCGGGGCGACCGGCTCGCTGCACCGCGCCACCGCCCCCAACGCGGCGTACTCCGTGCGGCTGCGCGCCGGCGTCACCTACAAGTTCAACCTCGCCAGCGGGTCGTGCACGCCGCTCGCGCTCTACCCGCCGGGCACCGACTCGTTCGAGGACGCCGCGCCGGTGCAGAGCGCGTCGTGCGGCGGCTACATGGTCTTCACGCCCGAGGCAGACGAGGGCGGGATCTACAGCCTGCTGGCCATCGCGTCGCGCGCGCGGCAGGCGACCCGCTACCGGCTGATGGCCGCGCGCGCCCGCGGGGACGACCTCGCGCCCGGGCGGTTCATCCGCAACCACCAGCGCGTCCGCGGCAGCCTCGACGCGGCCCGGATCGACGTCGTCGACCTCTACCGGTTCGACGTCACGCGCCGCAGCGACACCGAGCTCGACCTCGACACCGAGCACAACTTCCGCGTCGTGCTGCTGAGCGCGGGCGGCAGGCGGCTCGCCCGCGGCCAGGGCGGGCTGACGCGGCGGCTGCGGCCCGGGCGGTACTTCGCGGTGGTGCGCGCCGGCCGGCGCGCGACCGGCGCCTACCGGCTGACCCGGACCTCGCGGGCGATCACGCGTACTCGCGCACTCGTCGAGGGTCGCCGGCGGGCGACGATCGCGCCCGGCGCGGTCGCGACGCTCACCGCCCAGGTCGCGCCCGGGGCCGCCGGGCCGGTGACGCTGGACCTCGAGCGGTTCGACCCGCTCGCGGGGTGGCAGTTCGCCCGGCGCTACCGCGTGCGGGCCTCGGGGGGCGTCGCGAACGTCGCGTTCCGCCCGCCGTCGGTCGGGCGCTGGCGCTTCCGCGCGCGGTTCCGCGGCACGCGGGACGCGAGCCCGAGCCGCAGCGGGCTCGCGTACCTGACCGTGCAGGGGCCGCTGCAGGAGTAGGGGCCGGGGGCGCGCCGGGCGGGCTCCCGGCGGCCCCGATTTGTACGCTGAGCGGCATGGCCGGTCCCGCCGCATCCGAGTCCCTGCCGCAGCGGCTCAGCGCCGTCCGCGAGCAGCTCGAGCGCCTGTCCGAGCACCTCGACCCGCCCGCGCTCGAGCGCCAGGTCGGCGAGCTGGAGGGGCAGATGCAGGACCCCGGCTTCTGGGGCGACCAGGACCGCGCCGCCAAGGTCAACGCCGCGTACGCCCGCGCGAAGCGCAAGCTCGACCTCTACCGCTCGCTGGAGGGCGACGTCGAGCTGGCCGAGCTGAGCGCCGAGGACCCGGAGCTGATCGACGAGGTCGACGGCCAGCTGCGCGCGATCGAGCAGCACCTCGCCGAGCTGGAGGAGGACCGGCTCTTCGCGGGCAAGTACGACCAGGGCGACGCGCTCGTCACGATCAACGCCGGCGCCGGCGGCACCGACGCCCAGGACTGGGCCGAGATGGTCCTGCGGATGGAGATGCGCTGGGCCGAGAAGCGCGGCTTCAAGGTCGAGCTGCTCGAGGTCAGCCCGGGGGAGGAGGCCGGCATCAAGTCGGCGACGTTCCGCGTCAGCGGCCCCAACGCCTACGGCCTGTACTCGGCCGAGAAGGGCGTCCACCGCCTCGTCCGCCTCAGCCCGTTCGACGCCCAGCACCGCCGCCAGACCTCGTTCGCCGGGCTGGAGGTCGCGCCCGTCGTCGAGGACGCCGGCGCCGTCGAGATCGACGAGGACGACCTGCAGGTCGACACCTACCGCGCCAGCGGCGCCGGCGGCCAGCACGTCAACAAGACCGACTCCGCCGTCCGCATCACCCACCGCCCGAGCGGGATCGTCGTCCAGTGCCAGAACGAGCGCTCGCAGTCCTCCAACCGCACGACCGCGATGGCGATGCTCCGCGCGAAGCTCACCGAGCTGGAGGAGCGCAGGCGCCAGGACGAGATCGCGCGCGAGAAGGGCGAGGCGCAGGACGTGAACTTCGGGTCGCAGATCCGCTCCTACGTGCTGCACCCGTACACGATGGTGAAGGACCACCGCACCGACTTCGAGATGGGGGACGCGAACAAGGTGCTCGACGGCGAGCTCGACGGCTTCGTCCGCGCCGAGCTGCACCGGCGGGCGGCCGTCTAGTGGCGGCGCGAGAGCCGGAGGGCCGGGGCCTCCCCGAGCAGCCGACCGCGCCGTACCTCGACGCCGTCGTCGCCTACGGCTTCCGCGGCGCGGGCCGCTTCCACGTCCCCGGCCACAAGGGCGGCCCGGGCGCCGACCCCGGCCTGCGGTTCGCGCTCGGCGACCGCGCGCTCGCGGTCGACGTGCCGCAGGACCTCGAGGGCATCGACGCCGGCCCGCACCCCACCCCGTTCGACCGCGCCGAGCGGCTCGCCGCCGAGGCGTACGGGGCCGAGCGGACGTGGTTTTTGACGAACGGCGCGACGCAGGGCAACCACGCGCTGTGCCTCGCGCTCGCCCCGCTCGGCGCCCGCGTCGTCGCGCAGCGCAACTCGCACGCGAGCCTCGTCGACGGCTTCGTGCTGAGCGGCGGCCTGCCGAGCTTCGTGGCGCCCGAGTACGACGCCGACCTGGGCGTCGCGCACGGGGTCGATCCCGGCGCGCTGGCCCGCGCGCTGGAGCGGACGCCCGGCGCGCGCGCCGCGTTCCTCGTGTCGCCGACCTACTACGGCATGGTGGCCGACGTGGAGGGCTGCGCGCGGGTCGCCCACGAGGCCGGCGTTCCGCTCGTCGTCGACCAGTCCTGGGGGCCGCACTTCGGCTTCCACCCCGACCTGCCCGCCTCGGCGCTCAGCCAGGGCGCCGACGCGGTGCTGACGTCCACCCACAAGACCGTCGGCGCACTGACGCAGAGCGCGATGCTGCACGTCGCCGCGACCGGCCGGGTGGACGCCGACGCGGTCGGGCGGGCGATCCGCCTCACCCGCTCGACGTCGCCCAGCTCGCTGCTCTTCATGTCGCTGGACGCCGCCCGGCGCCAGCTCGCGATCCACGGCGAGGCGCTGCTGCACGAGACGCTGCGCGCGGTGCACCGGGCGCGCGAGAAGCTCGCCACGGTCCCCGGGATCGCGCTGCTGGGGGAGGAGTGCGTCGGCCGGCCGGGCGTCACCGACTGGGACCCGATGAAGATCGTCCTCGACGTGCGCGGCACCGGCTGCACCGGCTACGAGGTCGCGCACGCGCTCGAGCACTCCTACGACGTGCAGGCCGAGCTGGCGACGCAGGCCACGGTCGTGCTGCTGGTCGGCCTCGGCGAGCAGCCGGTCGCGCTCGAGCGGGTGGCCGGCGACGTCGAGGAGGTCGTCAAGCGGATCTACAAGCCGGGGACCATCCCCGCGGTCATCGCGCCGCCGGCGTCGCTCGAGCAGCAGATGGCGGTGGCGCCGCGCGACGCGTTCCTCGGCGAGTCCGAGGTCGTGCCGGTCGAGCGCGCGGTCGGCCGGATCTCCTCCGAGTCGATCGCCGGCTACCCGCCGGGCATCCCGGCGCTGCTGCCGGGCGAGCGGATCACCGAGGAGACGCTGGCCTACCTGCGCGCGACGCTCGAGGCCGGCTCGCGCCTGCACGGGGCGAGCGACCCGACGCTGCGGACGATCAACGTCCTGCGCGAGCCCTAGCGGACCCGCAGCCGCGTCACGGTCGCGGCCGCCTGGGCGTTGCCCGCGTTGTCGGTCGCGGTGATCCGCAGGGTCGCGGCGCCGCGCGGGAGCTTCGGCGTCGCGAGGCGGAAGACGTTGCCGAACAGGCGCCGCCCGGTGAGCGTGATGCGCCGCGTGCGGACGCAGGTCTCGACCCGGCCGCCGACGCGGCAGCGCGTGCGGACGCGATACGTGAGCCGGCCGCGGACCGACGCGACGCCGGCCGACGGCAGCGCGTCGCGGGCGACGACGACGACCGCGCAGCGGCGGGCCAGGCAGCGGCGGTGCTGGACGGCGGCGGTCGGGGCGGTCAGGTCGGGCGGCGGCGGCACGATCTTCGGCGGGGGCTCGGGCTGGACGGGCGGCGGCGGCGCGGTGACCGGGCCGACCGACGCGGACTGGGCCTCGGCGCTGCCGTTCGCGTTCGTCGCGGCCTCGAAGCAGGCGATGGTCGACCCGGCGTCGTCCGGCGTCAGGACGTACGTCGCCGAGCCGGAGGAGACGGGCGTCGCGACGCCCGCTGCGGAAATGCGGCGGAAGCCGGTGGTGACGCTCGCCGCGTCGTTCCACGTGCCGGGCTCGCAGCGCAGCTCGCGGCCGACGACGGTCTCGCCGGTTACCGTGGGGCGCTGGACGTTCACCGGCACGGTGCGCGCGATCACCGTCGCGGCGTTCGAGAAGCCGGAGTCGACGGTCGCGGCGGCGTTGTCGCCGCGGACGCGGCACGACACGGCGCTGCCGGCGTCGGTCGCGCTCAGCGTGTACGTGTTGGCGGTGGAGGCGCGCACGAGCGCCGCGCCGCGGAAGAAGCGGTAGGTGAAGTAGGCGCTCCCGCCGGTCCAGGAGCCGCGGCTGCACGTCACGGTGTCGCCGACGTTCGAGCCGCCGCTGAGGACCGGCGTCGCCGCGACCGGGGGCGTGGTGGACGTCCAGTCGCGCAGGACCGGGTTGCCGAGGCGGGCGTAGACGCCGGGGGACTCCGGCCGGGCGCAGCCGGTGCCCCACGACGTGACGCCGGCGAGGCGCCAGTCGTCGGGATCGCTCTTGCTGGGAGACGCGACGATCGGGGCGGCGAGCGGGCCGCCGGAGTCGCCCTGACACGTGTCCTTGCCGCCCGTGCCGGCGCACACCATGTCGGCGCTGCCGAAGCCGGCGCCGTACGCGGTCGCGCAGTCCGCGTCGCTGACGCGCGGGACCTGCGCCTCGAGCAGCGTGTCGCTGCCGGAGCCGTCCTCGGACGTGCGGCCCCAGCCCGTGACCGTGAGCGCGTCGCCCGGCGCCCAGAACGCGTCGTGGTCGCCGGGCGTGACGATCGCCAGCGGCTTGGCCCCGGCGACCGGCTGCTCGAGCCGGACCATCGTGATGTCGTACGGCGGCGGAAAGGAGGTGCGGTTCGACAGCGGGTGGTGCTTGACGGCGGCGATCTGGATGACCTGCCCGCCGCTGTGGCGCGAGATCGAGTTCACGCGGACCGTCTCGGTCTCCCAGACGTCGCAGTGGGACGCGGTGAGCACCCAGTCGGCTGCGACCAGCGTGCCGCCGCAGTACTGCGTCCCGGCGGTGTCGAGCACCGCCACCTGCCACGGGTAGTCGCCGGCCGCGACCGGCGTGCCGCCGACGACGCGGGTGCTCACCTGCGCGGAGGCGGGCACCGCCAGGGCGAGCGCCACGACGGTCGCGAGCAGGGCGAGGCGGACGGGGTGGGCCATCACTACGTACATCGGCCGGGCGGGGCTGCCGCCTGAGCGTGCCGGCGGCCAGCCTGCCTCCGAGCCTATCCTGCCCCGCCATGCTCGACCGCGACCTCCTCCGCCGGGCCCTCGCCGAGGACGTCGGCGACGGCGACGCGACCACGCTGGCCACCGTCCCGGAGGCCGCCCGCGCCCGCGCGGAGATCGTCCAGAAGGCGCCGGGCGTCGTGTTCGGGCTCGACGTCGCCGAGGCGGTGTTCCGCGAGCTGGACGGCGGCGCGGGGATCGAGCGGCGGGTGGAGGAGGGCGCCTGGCGCGAGGGCGGGGACGTCCTGGTCGTCGAGGGATCGGCGCGCGCCCTGCTCACCGCGGAGCGCACGGCGCTCAACCTGCTCCAGCGGCTCTCGGGCGTGGCGACGGCGACCGCGCGGGCGGTGCGCGAGGTGGAGGGGACGGGCGCCCGGGTGCTCGACACCCGCAAGACGACGCCGGGGATGCGCGCGCTGGAGAAGGCCGCGGTCGCGGCCGGCGGCGGCACCAACCACCGCTTCGGCCTCTTCGACGCGATCCTGATCAAGGAGAACCACGCCGCGATGGCCGGGGGCGTCGGCGCCGCCGTCCGCGCGGCCCGCGCCGCCCGTCCCGACCTGCCGCTCGAGGTCGAGTGCCGCGACCGCGCCGAGGTCGAGGAGGCCCTGGAGTCCGGCGCGCCGCGGCTGCTGCTCGACAACATGACCCCCGGCGAGCTCCGTGCCATGGTCGACCTCGTCGCCGGCCGCGCCGAGCTCGAGGCCAGCGGCGGCGTCACGCTCGCCAACCTGCGCGACATCGCCCGGACCGGCGTCGACTTCGTCTCGCTCGGAGCGATCACCCACTCCGCCCCCGCGCTCGACCTGTCGCTGCTCCTCGAGCCGCTCGACTAGGGCGCCGCGCCTGGCCGCTTGGCCCCGCCGCTCCGGCCCGCCGCTACCCCGCGTCCTCCGGCGGCTTGAACGCCGCCAGCGGCCGCGACACCACGAGCTCCCGCCGCGTGAACGCGAACTCCGCCGCCGGCCGCCCTCCGGCGGCGCCCGCGCGCCGGTGCCCGCCGGTCGCGGCGATGAGGCCGTCGCGGCCGAGCACGCGCCCGAGGTTCGTGGGCGACACGGCGTAGCCGAGCACCGCCTCGTACACGTCGGCCAGCTCGCGGAGCGTGAACCGCGGCGGCGCGAGCGCGAACGCGGCGTTCGAGTACGAGAGCTTGCCGCGCAGCCGCTCGTGCGCGCGGGCGATCGCGCCCGCGTGCCCGAACGCGATCTTCGGCAGCGCCTCGACCCCGTGCCACTCGGTGTCGGGCGGCAGCTGCGGCTCGGCGCCCCGCGCGATAAGCGCGAGGTACGACACGTCGAGCAGCCACAGCTCCGGATGCGTGTCGGCGCTGTGCGAGTCGAGCTGCTCCAGGTGCCCGACATCGGTGACCCCGACCTTCTCGGCCAGGTGCCGGCGCATCGCGCCCTCGAGCGACTCGCCCTGCCGCACGAACCCGCCCGGCACCGACCAGCAGTCCTCCGCCGGCGGCCGCGACCGGCGCCACAGCAGCGTCTCCAGCCGGTCGGTGACGCGCAGGACGACCGCGTTGACGACCGGCGCGGCGAGTCGCGGGGAGGGGGAGGGGTCCGCCGCGCCGCCCGCTCCGCCGGCTCCCGTCGCGCCGCTCGCTGCCGTCGCGCGGCCCGCTTCCGCTGCGCCGCCCGCTCCACGCTCCGCCTGACCCCCCGTGGCATCCGTCACACGGCCAGCATAGTTTATGCCCGCGAGTCGAAAACCCTGCTACGCTCCGCGCCATGTCCCTCGCCGCCCCGCTCCCCGTCGCCGGTCAGCTCGGCGCCGACGAGATCCGCCAGCTGCAGGACGAGGTGCGCGCGCTCGCCGCTGAGCGCGACGCCGTGATCTTGGCGCACAACTACCAGGTGCCCGAGGTCCAGGACGTCGCCCACTACGTCGGCGACTCGCTCGGCCTCAGCCAGCAGGCGGCGAAGGCCGAGGGCTCCGCGATCGTCTTCTGCGGCGTGCACTTCATGGCCGAGACGGCGTCGATCCTGTGCCCGGGCAAGACGGTCCTCATCCCCGACCTCGACGCCGGCTGCTCGCTCGCCGACTCGATCACCGCCGAGCAGCTCACCGCCTGGCAGGCCAAGCACCCGGGCGCGGTCACGGTCATGTACGTCAACACGACCGCCGAGGTCAAGGCGCTGACCGACTACTGCGTCACCTCCTCGAACGCCGTGAACGTCGTGCGCCACATCCTCGACACCCACGGCCCGGACACGGAGATCCTGTTCGGCCCGGACATGTTCCTCGGCGCCTACGTCGAGAAGGAGCTGGGCGTGAGGATGCGGGTCTGGGACGGCGAGTGCCACGTCCACGCCGGCATCCGCCCCGACGACATCGCCGCGACCCGCGCCGCCCACCCCGGCGCCGACTTCCTCATCCACCCCGAGTGCGGCTGCTCGACCTCGGTCATGGAGTACGTGGCGGCGGGCGACGTCGACGCCGAGGGCGTCCACATGCTGTCGACCGGCGGGATGCTCAAGTTCGCCGAGCGGGCCGAGCCGGGCAGCACGGTGATCATGGCGACCGAGGTCGGGATGCTCCACCCGCTGCGGATGGCCGCCCCGCAGGTCGACTTCATCGCCGCCAACGAGCGCGCGTCCTGCCGGTACATGAAGATGATCACGCTGCCGAAGCTGCGCGACGCGCTGCGCGAGCTGAAGCACGAGGTCAAGGTGCCGGCCGCCGTCGCCGAGCGGGCGCGGGTCCCGATCGAGCGGATGGTCGCGATCGGGGCCTAGTCAGGCGGGCGCGGCCAGCAGGTCGAGCCCGTACTTCGCGGTCAGCCGGACGAGCTTCAGCGTCTCGACCTTGCGCTCGAACTCGGGCGGCGTGTAGCAGTGGACGTCGGCCGGCGCGCCCATCTCGGCGCCGTCCCACAGCGAGCCGGCCTGGTAGACGCGCTCGAGCCACGGCACGCCGTCGAACGCCTCGGAGACGAGGATCACGACCCACTCCGGGCCGCGCTCGCGCTGCGGCAGGGCGCCGCGGGCGTCGGCCACCCGCGCGCCGCCGACGAGCGCGCGGTCGAGCGGCCAGCGGTCGCCGACGCGCTGCAGGTAGCGGCGCAGCTCCGCCTCGTTCACAGTCGCTCCCACGCGCCTCGATTGTCGCGGCGGCGAGCCGCGCCGGTCAAGGGGTCTGACCCCCTGCGCGCCGGCGACTGAAGGGGTCAGACCCCTTGAGTCGGGGGGACTCAAGGGGTCTGACCCCCCACGCGGCTCCAGAAGCGCAGCCATTCGCGCTCGTGGGCGATGCCGGCCTCGAGGGCGAGGCGCTGGCCCTCCGGCAGCCACTCTCCCGCCGACGCGTGCAGCGCCTCGTACTCGGCGAGCTTGGCCGCGTGCGACTCGACCTGCGCGCGGGCCAGCGGCTCCTTCTCGGCGCCGAAGAAGAGCTGCAGCAGGCCTGGGTCGCGCAGCTCGCCGAGCTCCGTCGCGGGGGCCGAGCGCCACGCGTCGAGCGCCGCGACGCCCGCCGGCGTCAGGCTGTACGTCCGCCGCCGCCGGCCGCCGGTCTCGCGCTCCTCGCTCAGCAGCCCCGCCTTCGCCAGCCGCTCGCACTCGGTGTAGAGCTGGGCGTGCTGGATCGTCCAGAAGTTTCCGACGCTGCGGCTCGCGACCTGCTTGAGCTGGTACGGCGTCGCCCGCCCGGCGTTCTCGACGAGCCCGAGCACCATGTACGACACGGCTGTGAGACGTGGCACACTCACGCTTGCATCATCCAGAGTAGACGGTATGGTCTGGACGGATGCTGGGAGCGGGGATGCTGACACAGCCGAGGGTGGACGTGGACTACGCGATCGGGGTGCGGTCGCTCGAGCGCGAGGTCGACCCCGTCGCGCTGGCCGTCGAGGGCGAGCTGCCGCCATGGCTGACCGGCACGCTCGTCCGCACCGGGCCGGCGCGGTTCGAGGTCGGCGAGCGCTCGCTCGCCCACTGGTTCGACGGCCTGGCGATGCTGCACCGCTTCGCCTTCGGCGGCGGCGAGGTCACCTACTCGAACCGCTTCCTGCGCAGCCGCGCGTTCCGCCACGCGGAGACGAGCGGCGACATCGGCTACCCCGAGTTCGCCACCGACCCCTGCCGGTCGCTCTTCGGCCGCGCGCAGGCCGCCTTCTCCCCGAAGCTCTCCGACAACGGCTCGGTCAACGTCGTCCGGCTCGGCGACGAGACGCTGGCGCTCACCGAGACGCCGCTCCCCGTCGCCTTCGACCGGCGGACGCTCGACACCGCCGGCGTCACCGGCTGGGCCGAGGACATCCCCGGCCACCTGACGATCGCCCACCCGCACCACGACCGCCAGACCGGCGAGCTGCTCAGCTACGCGACCCAGCTCGGGCCGCGCAGCCGCTACCGCCTCTACGCGGTCCGCCCCGGCGGCGCGGTGCGCGTGCTCGCCGACGTGCCGGTCGACCGCCCGGCGTACATGCACAGCTTCGCGCTGACCGACCGGTACGCCGTGCTGGCCGAGTGGCCGTTCACGGTCAACCCGCTGCGGCTCGCGCTCAGCGGGCGGCCGTTCATCGAGAACTACCGCTGGGAGCCCGAGCGCGGCACGCGCTACACGGTGATCGACCGCCGCGACGGGCGCGTCCGGGCGCGCGTGCAGGGCCCGGCGACGTTCGCGTTCCACCACGTCAACGCGTGCGAGCGCGGGGGAGAGCTGCTCCTGGACGCCTCGACGTACGACGACCCCAGCGTGATCGACCTGCTGTACCTCGACCGCATCCGCTCGGGCGCGGGCCTGCCGCCGGCCACGCTGCGCCGCCACCGCGTGCCGCTCGGCGGCGGCGATGCGACCGTCGAGCAGCTCGCCGAGCCGAGCTTCGAGCTGGGGCGGATCGACTACGCCCGGCGCAACGGGCGCGCGTACCGCTACGCCTGGGGCGCGAGCAACCGCGACGGCTGGTGGCTCGACGCGCTCGTCAAGCTCGACGTGACCGGCGGCGAGGCCCCCCGCTGGTGGTCTGAGCGCCGCTGCTACCCGGGCGAGCCGGTGTTCGTCTCCGACGGCCAGCCGGAGTCCGGCGTGCTGCTGTCGATCGTGCTCGACAGCGAGCGCGAGACGTCGTTCCTGCTCGTGCTTGACGCAGGCACGCTCGGCGAGCTCGCGCGTGCGGAGGTGCCGCACGCGATCCCGTTCCACTTCCACGGCGACTACATCAGGGAGGCACAGCGATGATGTGCGGGCATCACCACCGGCACCGCAGCCGCGCCGCCGCCGCGACCGAGGCGCGCTTCGCCGCCGACGACAAGCGCGCGTCCGACACCGAGCGCGACCAGGCGATCAGCGACCTGCGGGCGCACGCCGCCGAGGGGCGGCTGAGCGTCGAGGAGCTGGACGAGCGGCTGGCCGCCGCGCTCGCCGCGAAGACGCGCGCCGACCTCGCCGCGCTGCTCGACGACCTCCCGCGCCGGCCTCGCGACCGGACCCGCGAGCGCGCCGAGCACGTCCGCAGCTACCTGGCGGTGATGGCGCTGCTCGTGGCGATCTGGGCGCTCACCGGCGCCGGCTACTTCTGGCCGGTGTGGCCGATCCTCGGCTGGGGCGTCTTCGTGCTGCCGGACGCGCTGGCGGTCCGCCGCCGGCGCAGCCGCGGCGCGTTCAGCTGAACTCGCCCTCGCTGTGCGGGCCGACGACGGCGATCGCCAGGCGGTCGGCGACGTCGGCCGCCACCGCGCGCACCTGGTCGTGAGTCACCGCGTCGAGCCGCGCGATCGCGCCCTCCGGGTCGATGTCCTCGCCGAACACGATCGCCTGGTTGGCCGCGTAGCGCGCCACCGCGTTGGTGTTCTCGAACGCCAGCACCCGCCGGCCGGCCGCGTACGCGCGCGCCCGCTCGACCTCCTCGGGCCTCGGCCCCTCGTCGCGCAGCTCGCCGACGATCTCGCGCATGCGCGTGAACGCCTCGGCGCACTTCGTCGAGTCCAGGCCCGCCCCGAGCGACAGCACCGGCAGGTCGGCGAACGCGTGGTCGACCGCCCAGACCGAGTAGCACAGGCCGCGCTGCTCGCGGATCTCGTCGAACAGCCGCGACCCCATCGAGCCGCCGAGCAGCGTCGAGTAGATCGACAGCGCGGCGCGCTGCGCCGGGTCGCGCACGTCGACCCCGGGCCGGTAGAGCATCCGCAGGTGCGACTGGTTGGTGTCGCGCTCCTCGACCAGCACGCGGGCCTCGATCTCCTCGGGCGCGGGCGGGAACGGCTCGGGCGGGGGCAGCTGCGGGAAGCGCTCGAACAGCTCCGCCACCGCGCCGTTCGCGGGGACGTGGTCGAGGTTGCCGACGACGAACGCGCCGCCGCGCGCACCCGACCACCGCCGCTGCCGGAACGCGACGATCGCGTCGCGGCTGAACGCGCGCAGGTGCTCCTCCGGCCCGAGCACCGTGCGCCCCAGCGGGTGGTCCCCGAACGCGGCGCGGTCGATGAGGTCCTCGGCGACCGACGCCGGCTGGTCCTTGTAGCGCTGGATCTCCTGGATGACGACGCCCCGCTCGCGGTCGAGCTCGGCGGGGTCGAGCTTCGGGCGCCCGACGAAGTCGGTCAGCAGGTCGATCGCCTCGAGCGCCGCCTCCGCCCGCACCGTGATGTGGAACGCCACCAGGTCGTGCGAGGTGTACGCGTTCAGCGAGCCGCCCATCCGCTCCGCCGTCTCGTTGACCTTGCGGTAGTCGTCGAACTTCTCGCCGCCCTTGAAGACGAGGTGCTCGAGGAAGTGCGCCATCCCGTTCTCGTCCGGCCGCTCGGTGCGCGCGCCGGCGTCGAACGCGACGAGCACGGTCACCGCGCGCGTGCCGGGGATCGAGACGCGGTGCAGGGGGAGGCCGTTGGCGAGGGTGGAGGTCGCGATGTCGGTCACCGCGCCAAGGTTATGACGCTCTCGCAAAATCCCTTGCAAGCAGGGGATTTTCGCGGGACCCGCACTAGCCTCCCGGCCCGCATGGCGACCATCACGCCCCGAACCCGCACGTCCGAGACCGCCACGCCCGGCGCCGCGCAGCCCGCGCCGCCGTCGCGCGCGCCCGCCGTCATCCAGTTCCGCAACGTCGTCAAGCGCTACGAGGGCGGCGACGTCGGCCTCGACGGCGCGACGTTCTCGATCCCGCGCGGCGAGTTCGTCTTCGTCGTCGGCCACAGCGGCTCGGGCAAGTCGACGATCATGCGCCTGCTGCTCAAGGAGATCGAGCCGACGAGCGGGTCGATCCGGGTGGCCGGGCGCGAGCTGACGGAGATCCCGCCGAAGAAGGTCCCGTACTACCGGCGCAACGTCGGCGTCGTCTTCCAGGACTACAAGCTGCTGCCCACGCGCACGGTGTACGACAACGTCGCCTACGCGCTGCAGGTCACCGGCCACTCGCGCAAGGACATCCGCTCCAAGGTGCCGGACATCCTGCGCCTCACCGGCCTGGCCACCAAGCTCCACAACCGGCCCGACCAGCTCTCCGGCGGCGAGCAGCAGCGCGTGTCGGTCGCGCGCGCGTTCGTCAACCACCCGCCGCTGCTGCTGGCCGACGAGCCGACCGGCAACCTCGACCCCGAGACGTCGATCGGGATCATGCAGCTCCTCTACCGGATCAACCGGACCGGCACGACCGTCGTCGTCGCCACGCACGACCTGCACATGGTCGAGCGGATGAGGCGGCGCGTGATCGAGCTGAACAAGGGCGTCATCGTCAGCGACCGGCCGGCCGGGCTGCAGAAGCCGCAGACCACCGACGAGCTGGGGGCGATGCTGCGCGGCGAGGAGTGGGCGTCCGAGACCGAGGCGCTCTGGCGGTGAGGCCGGGCTTCTTCCTCAAGGAGGCGATGCGGTCGGTCAGCCGCAACGCGGTGCCGAGCTTCGCCGCGATGGCGTCGGTGCTCGTGACCGTGCTGGTCCTCGGCGTCTTCATCCCGATCGTGCAGGCGACGACCGGCGCGGCGAACGAGGTCCGCGCGCGGGTCATGGTCGACGTGTACCTGTCGCCGAAGGCGTCCGACCCCGACGTCGAGCGCGTGCGCCGCACGCTCAACGAGGACACGCCGTACGTCGGCAGCGTCAAGTACGTCTCCAAGGAGGAGGCGTACGCCGCGGAGAAGAAGCGCAACCCGGAGGCCTACCAGCTGCTCGGGTCAAACCCGCTGCCCGACACGTTCCGCCTCACGCCGGACCGCCCGCAGAACGTCAACGCGCTGCGCGACGCGCTCGTCGACGCGGGCGGCAGGCCGCTCGACCCGGCGATCCAGGAGGTCAAGAACCGGCGCGACGACACGGACAAGATCCTGTCGGCGACGCGGGTCGTGAAGCTCACGACCGCCGTCCTGACCGCGCTGCTCATCATCGCCTCGATCCTGCTCGTCGGGAACACGATCCGGCTGTCGCTCTTCGCCCGCCGGCGCGAGGTCGAGGTCATGCGGCTCGTCGGCGCGACGAACTGGTTCATCCGCTGGCCGTTCGTCATCGAGGGCGTGATCCTCGGGGCGATGGGCGGCGTGCTCGCGGTGCTCATGCTGCTCGTCGGCAAGGTCGCGCTGATCGACCCGCTGGCCGAGGACTTCTCGCTCATCGCCGCGCCCGAGACGATCGACTTCCGCCTGCTCGGCTTCATGCTCCTGGCGGCCGCCGTCGGCGTGGCCGCGGCGGGCTCCGGGCTGTCGCTGCGCCGCTTCCTGCGCGTCTAGCGGCGCCGCCTACCCTGTCGCGGGTGCGCCGGGCCGCCGCCCTCATCGCTCTCGTCCCCGTCCTGCTCGCCGGCATGTGGCTCGGCGGGCACAGCCACGTCCTGCCCGACCCGCTGCAGGACCTCGTCACCGACGACGACGTCGCGACCGTCAACGACGCGCTCGCCCGGGTGGAGGACGACTTCTACCGCGAGGTGCGCGGCCGCGAGCTGGCCGACGACGCGATCCGCGGCGCGGTGCAGGGGCTCGGCGACCGGTTCTCGATGTACCTCGACGAGAAGGACTACCGGAGCTTCCGCGAGGCGACCGACGCGCGCTTCTCGGGGATCGGCGTGAACGTCACGCAGGTCGGCGCGGGGCTGCGGATCGGGCACGTCTACCCGAAGTCGCCCGCGCTGGAGGCGGGGCTCCGCCAGGGCGACGTGATCGTCGCCGCCGACGGCGAGCGGCTCGGCGGCAAGTCGGAGGAGGCGGCGACCGGGCTCATCAAGGGGCCGAAGGGGACGCCGGTGACGCTGACGATCAGGCGCGGGCGCACCGAGCTGCGCAGGCGCGTCGTGCGGGCCGAGATCTCGGTGCCGGTCGTCACCTCGAAGCGGCGGACGGTCGACGGCAGGCGCTACGCTCACGTCCGGCTCAGCGCGTTCTCCAGCGGCGCCCACGCCGAGGTGTTTAAGGCGGTCCGCGCGGCGGTGCGCGACAGGGCGGCGGGGATCGTCTTCGATTTGCGCGCCAACGGCGGCGGGCTGGTGGACGAGGCGCGGCTGGTCGCCAGCGCGTTCCTCAAGGAGGGCGAGGTCGTGACCACGCGCGGGCGGTCGGTGTCCGAGCAGGTCTACCGCGCCACCGGCGACCCGGCCGCGCCCGACACGCCGCTCGTCGTGCTCGTCGACCGCGCCACCGCGTCGGCGTCCGAGATCGTCGCGGGCGCGCTGCAGGACCGCAAGCGGGCGAAGCTCGTCGGCACGCGGACGTTCGGCAAGGGCGTCTTCCAGGAGGTCGTCGAGCTGGACAACGGCGGGGCGCTCGACCTCACCGTCGGGCAGTACTTCCTCCCCAGCGGGCGCAACCTCGGCGGGCGCGGCACCTCGCGCGGCGAGGGGCTCGAGCCCGACGTCGAGGCCCGGGACGACCCGAGGACGAGGCGGCGCGACGAGGCGCTGGAGCGGGCGTTCGCGACGCTGGCGCGGTGATCGTCGCCCAGCTGCAGCGCCGCGGGCGCTTCTGGACCGGCGAGCCGTTCTTCGAGCGCGGGCGGCGCGTCGTGGTCGAGCGCGACCGGCGGCTGAAGGAGGGGGCGCTCGCGCTGCTGCGGACGACCGGCACCGGCCGGGGGCAGGCGAAGGTCGTGCGGCTGATCGGGCGGCCGGACGTCGCGCGGGACGTGATCGAGGCGCTGATGCTCGACCGCGGGCTGCGCCGGCGGTTCGACCCGGACGTGGAGCGCCGGGCGCGCGAGCTCGAGCCGGTCGACGGCGTGCGCCGGCGCGACCTGCGCGAGCTCGTCACGTTCACGATCGACCCCGCGCAGGCCAAGGACTTCGACGACGCGATCTCGGCCGAGCAGCTCGGCGACGGCGCGTGGCGCGTGTGGGTCCACATCGCCGACGTGACCGCGTACGTGCGGCCGGGCTCGCGGATCGACAAGGAGGCCTACCGGCGCGCGACGTCGGTGTACGTGCCCGGCGCGGTCGAGCCGATGCTGCCCGAGGCGCTGTCGAACCAGGCGTGCTCGCTGGTGCCGTTCGCCGACCGCCTCGCGGTCACCGCGGAGCTGGACGTGCGCGGGCCGAAGGTGGTCAAGGCCGCCTTCTACCGGTCGGTGATCCGCTCCGACGAGCGGCTGGACTACGAGCGCGTCGACCGGATCTTCGCCGGCCGCGAGCGCGCGGCGGCGCCGTGGGCCGCGCCGCTGGCCGCAGCCCGCGCCGCCGCCGCCGCGCTCGGCAGCGCCCGCGAGGCGCGCGCGCTCGCGCTCGACGCCGCCGAGCCCGAGTTCCGCTTCGACACGCGCGGCCACGTCGAGCAGGTGCTGCCCGTGCAGCAGACCGAGTCCCACCGGCTGATCGAGCACCTGATGATCGCGGCCAACGAGGCGGTCGCCGCGGTGCTGGAGGACCGGTCGCTGCCGGCGCTCTACCGCGTCCACGAGCGGCCCGAGCCCGAGGCCGTGCAGCGGCTGGCCGCGCAGCTCGCGTCGCTCGACGTGCCGACCCCGCCGCTTCCCGACACGCTGTCGCCGTCGCAGGCCGCGGAGGCCGCGGCGCAGATGTCGCGGATGGTCGACCAGCACGTGCGCGCCACCGGCCGCGGGCGGCAGGGCCTCACGTCGCTCGTGCTGCGCACGCTCAAGGCGGCGTACTACTCGCCGCGCAACGTCGGGCACGCCGGCCTCGCCTCGCCCCGGTACTGCCACTTCACCTCGCCGATCCGGCGCTACCCCGACATCGTCTGCCACCGGTCGCTGCTGAGCGCGATCGCGGCGGGGGAGGAGCCGGCCGAGCGCTCCCGGCTCGACGACGCGGGGGAGTGGACGAGCGCCCGCGAGCGCGACGCCATGACGATCGAGCGCGACGCCGACGACGTCGCGCGCTGCTTCGTCCTCGAGCGCGAGCTGTTCGACCGCGGCTGGGAGCGCGAGTTCGAGGGTGAGGTCGTCGGCGTGATCGGCGCGGGCGCGTTCGTCGCGTTCGGCGACGGCTACGAGGGGCTGCTGCCGGTGCGCCGGCTGCGCGGCGACTGGTGGGAGCTCAACGAGGAGGGCACGATCCTTCACGGGACGCGCGGCGGGGGCGCGATCCGCGTCGGCGACCCGGTCCGCGTGACGGTCGGGAAGGTCGACGCCCCCCGCGGGCGCGTCGACCTGTACCCAGCTCCTGAACATTGAAACGCAGGTTTTCGACTCGCCCGTCGTTGGTGCTCCTGGGATTCCGCCCAGGGGGAGATGGAGATGGCACGGATCATGCGCGCCGCGGTGCTCGCGGCGGCTCTGCTCGCACTGACGTCGGCGACCGCGGGCGCCGCGGTCACCGTCGCGACGAACGACGTGACGTACACGGCGTTCGGTCGCGCGTTCCCGGACCCGCAGGGGTGCGGGCCGAGCCCGACGGGCGTGGTGGTCTCGCCGTGGGCGAAGGGCAACGTCTGCGCGGCGCAGTTCCTGACGTTCGACGAGGTCGTCGAGGGGTCGGAGTTCCTGGCCCGCAAGCACTCGCGCTTCCTCCAGGTCATGCGCCTCGACGAGGCGTTCGACGACGAGAGCTTCAAGTCGGCGGGCCTGCCGCAGACGGTGGGCGTCGACGAGGACGGCAAGCCCGAGGTCCTCTCGCGCGCCAAGCGCCCGCTGTACCTGATGAAGGTCACCGACGCGCGCTCCCCGATCCCCGAGCGCGACCGCGAGCACTTCGTCTACTCGCTGTCGATCCACGGCATCGAGCGCGCCGGCGTCGAGGGCGGCGTCCGCGCGATGGAGGACCTCGTCACGTGGGCGGCGTGCGAGAGCGACCCGGCGAGCGCGCCGGCGTGCCCGGTCGAGGGCCCGTTCCCGAAGCGGATCGTCGAGACGCGCAGCGACAGGCCGTCGCCGACGGCGGGCGACACGCTGCGCCGCTCGGTCGTCTACTTCATGCTGCCGAACCCAGACGGCTGGCACCGCGGCGAGGTCCAGAACGGCGACCCGTCGTTCCAGCGCTACAACGGCAACGGCGTCGACCTGAACCGCGACTGGCCGACGGTCGGCTACACGTACCGGCCGTACTCGCCCGGCTCCGAGCCGGAGACCAAGGCGTTCGCCTACGCGCTGCGCACGCTGCGCGACGCGACGACGAAGAAGGCGTTCACCGGCGGCATCGACCTGCACGGCCAGCTGACCGCCGGCGCGTACTCGTACACGCTGCTCGGCGCCGGCCAGCGCGACTTCCGCAAGAACTTCGCCACGGTCGACCAGTCCCTGCGCGCGTGGGAGGACCAGACCCAGCGGCTCGCGTGGTCGCCCTACCTGTCGGACCGCAACGCGAACGGCAGGACCGACTCCGGCGAGGTCTGCGCGCTGATCTGCGTCGCCGACCAGTGGGGGACGGTGGTCGACACGATCGCCTACCAGATCACCGGCGGCGTCGGCGACTGGTTCGAGTCGGACATCGGCCTGCGCGGCGTCGGCATCGACAACGAGATGTCGCTGTCGCACCTCGCGCCGAACATCGTGTTCGACCCGACGAACGAGCAGATGCACGTCGACGGCAACAAGGGGCTCATCTACTCGCAGATCGCGTCGATGCTCACCAAGGCCGCCAGCCAGTACCGGTACGCCCCGCCCGGGAAGATCGGCTACGTCCGCAACCCGAAGCGGATATCGGACAGCGGCAGCGCGCGCGGGGAGAACCCGGGCTACCCGTCGCAGAACGACATCGACACGCTCGTGCCGTGCGCGCTCGACTGCGACGGCGCGACGTTCGCGAGGGACGCGACGAACGCGCCGGTGCTCGAGTTCGAGGTCCTCGGCCCGGACCGCGGGATCTGGAACGGCGGCCTGACCGTGACCGCCGAGTACGCGAACGTGCAGGGCGTCTCGCCGTCGAGCGCGACCGTGAGCACGCGCGTGGAGCACTTCGTCGAGGGGCAGTGGCAGCCGGTCGCCCAGCACTACCAGCAGGAGGCCACCTACCTGTCGGCCGGGCAGATCGTCACCGTCGACGACCCGTCGCCGGGCCGCTGGCGCGTGCGGATCTCCACCGCCGCCGGCCTGCCGGCGCGGATCAAGGTCGACTTCCGCCAGGTCACGGCGGAGGAGAACCCGGGTCAGCGGGCGTTCTCGGCCTCGTCGATGGACTTCTTCGACGACCTCAACCGGTACGTCACGGACCCGGCGAAGCGGGCCGAGGCGGTGACCGTGCGGCAGGTGATCGACGAGCCGCGGACGCTCCAGCGGTTCGACTCGCTGGTCGTCGTCAACGAGGCGCTGCCGGCGTACTCGGACGCGGCGGGCACGCCGCTCGGGCTCACCGCCGCCGAGCGCCAGCGGTACTTCGACAACCTGCGGGGGTTCGCGGCGGCCGGCGGCAACCTCGTGCTGACCGACGGCGCGCTGCGCGGGCTCGAGCAGCTCGGGCTCGTGCCGGGCGGCTCGGTGACGTCGAGCCAGCCGAGCGGCCGCGGCGCCGTGCCGCGGATCCAGTTCAACGTGAGCGGGCGGCGCAACCTGTGCACGCCGGAGGAGCAGGACGTGCTCGTGCGCGACGTGTGCCTCCCGGGCTCGGCGGGCGGGACCGCGCGCCAGGTGATGGAGCCGGCGCCGCTCGGCTACACGCCGGACGCGACGCTCGACGGCGCCTCGGTCGCGAAGATCACGCAGTACCACGTGAGCCGCGCCGCGTGGGAGCAGGGCTGCGGCAAGCCGTCGGCGGCCGACTGCACGTCCGGCCTGTTCGGGTCGGGCACGGCGCTCGGCGAGCGGGTGCTCGGCAACGGCGTCGTGCGGGTCGCCGGGGCGATGTTCCCCGACCCGAACTTCGCTCCGGGCGGGCCGCGCGACATGCGGTTCGGGCTGTCGTCCTACTCGCTGACGTTCTCGGGGTGGCAGGTGTTCCTCAACCTCGTGAACTACCGGCGGCCGGCGCCGCTGGCCGACATGTGGGTCACGCTCACCGACTCGCCCGACCCGGTCACGGTGACGAAGCCGCTGACGTGGACGCTGCGCGTCCGCAACAACGGGCCGGCGTTCGCCAGCGGCGCGCGGGCGGTGCTGTCGCTGCCGCCTGACGTGCGGCTGAGCTCGGTCCCGGCGGGGTGCTCGGCCGCGGGGACGACCGTCGTCTGCACCGCGGGCTTCGTCGACCCGGGAGCCGAGCGCTCGTTCGCGATCACCGGGCTGGCGCTCGCGCCGGGGAGCGTGCAGGCCGGCGCGTCGGTGACCGCCCTGGAGGCCGACCCGAACGAGGGCAACGACGTCGCCCAGACGTCCACGTCGGCGACGTGCACGGTCACCGGCACGGCGGGCGACGACCTGCTCAAGGGCGGCGACGGCGCCGACGTCGTGTGCGGCCTCGGCGGCAACGACTCGCTGAAGGGGCTCGACGGCGACGACGTGCTCGTGGGCGGCGCCGGCGACGACGTGCTCGAGGGCTTCGGCGGCAACGACTGGCTGCTCGGCGGCACGGGCCGCGACGAGCTGGACGGCGGGACCGACTTCGACCGGTGCGAGGCGGCGCCCGGGCCGGACGGAGCGGTCGTGGGGTGCGAGCAGTAGGAGGGCTAGTCTGAGCCGCCGATGGCCAAGGGCGGCAAGCGCAAGGCGGACGCGGGCGACGTGGCGACGAACCGGCAGGCGTCGTACCGGTACGAGCTGCTCGACCGGCTCGAGGCCGGGATGGTGTTGCTCGGGACCGAGGTCAAGGCGCTGCGCGACGGCGGCGCGCAGCTGAAGGACTCGTACGCGACGATCGACGACGGCGAGGTGTGGCTGCACAACCTCCACATCCCGCCGTACAAGCCCGCCGCGCGCGACAACCACCCGCCTGAGCGCGACCGCAAGCTCCTGCTGCACAAGCGCGAGATCGACCGCATCGTCGGGCGGATCGCCGAGCGGGGCTGGACGCTCGTGCCGACCCGGATCTACTTCTCCGGCGGGCGGGCGAAGGTCGAGCTGGCGCTGGCCCGCGGCAAGGACCGGTTCGACAAGCGCGAGACGATCAAGGCGCGCGAGATGAAGCGCGACATGGACCGGCAGCTGCGCGAGGCGGGGCGGTAGGGGGCAGGGCCGGCGAGGGGAGCGCGGCCCGACGACTCCGGCGTCCGTGCCTCGCCGTCGGGCCGCGCCCTCGGGTCGTCGGTGAGCCGAGCGCTCAGGCGCAGCGCAGCGGACGCGTGTTCGAGGGGCGGAGGAGGCGCGTCCGCCGATCCTGTCACCCTGCTCCGCTCTTGCGCGCCCCGCTCGCCCTCCTCCTCGCCGTCCTCGCCGCCGTCTGCGCTCCGCCGGTCGCCGCCGCCCAGGCCGCGACCGACCCGGTCGACCGGACGCTCGACGAGATCGCCGCGGGCGGCCAGGTCGACCCGGTCGTGCTCGACGCGTGGCGGCGCGACTGGCGCGACGCCCGGACCGCCTCGCGCCGGCTCACGGGCGCGGCGCGGGCGCACGTCGCGGGGGTCGTGCGCAACACGCGGTCGCTCGCGTCGCGCGGCCTGCTCGTCGAGCGCGTGCGGCCGGCGCTGCTCGTCGTGCAGCGCAACGTCGAGTGGTTCTGGCGCGACCGGCTGGCGGCGCCACCGACCGGCACGCGCCGCGCGTTCCCCGGCTCCGACGTCGTCTTCCAGCTCATGGCGGGCAGCGGCTGGCAGCTGCATCCGCTCGCGAACCTGGGGACGCTCAACTCGCTATCGCGGCGCCGCCGGATCACCGAGCGCACGCGCGCGTGGGCCGACGACCTGCTCGAGCTGGCGGTCCGCCGCCGCGGCGCGCTGGCGTTCGAGTACCTGTTCCCGTGGGCGGGCGGGCCGCCGGGCTGGGCGTCCGCGATGCCGCAGGCGATCGCCCTGGAGACATACGCGCGGCTCGGCCGGCGCGCCGAGGCGCGCGAGATGCTCGAGGTCTTCCGCACCGCACCGCCCTTCGGCGTCCGGCTCGACACGGCGCCCGGCCGGGCGCACTTCCTCATGTACCCGCAGGCGCCGCGGCTGCTGATCGGCAACGGGTTCGCGCAGGCGCTCCTCTCACTGCGCGCGTACGCCGAGCTCGAGCCGGAGGACCCCGGCGCCCGCGAGGCGTTCGACGCGGCGCTGGCCGAGGCGCGCGCCGACTTCCCGGCGTACGACACCGGCGCCTGGTCGCTGTACTACCACGAGCCCGGCTCGGCGTCCGGCCAGGAGTCCGACCTGCACTACCACGGCGTCTTCCGCGGGTTCCTCGAACGGCTGTGCGACGAGATCGGCGGCGAGCCGTTCTGCGGGCTGGCGGAGCGCTTCGCAGTCTACGAGACCGAGCCGGTCCGCTTCGGCACGCCCCGCATCGTCGCCTCCCGCCGCACCGTCGAGGGCCGCGTGTTCGTCTCCAAGCGCTCGTCGATCCGAGCGACGCTCTACCGCGACGCCGTCGCGGTCGACGCCGCGACGCTCCGCGCCCGCCGAGGCACGTTCCGAGCCCGGTTCCCCCGCCCGCGCGAGGGCGGCGAGTACCGGATCGTCTTCGCCGCCACGGCGCTGACCGGCCAGCAGAGCGCGACCGAGGCGTCGCGCGTGCTGAGCCGGCGGCCGTAGGGGCCCGCCCGCGCCGCCCGCCGCCCGCGCCGCTCCGCCCGCGCCCCGCCACCCGCCCGCGCCGCTCGGCCCGCTCCCCGGCCCCCTCCGCCGAGCTAGACTGGGAGTCGTACATAGCCCCTGGGGACGACAGGCTTCGACGTGGTCGGTTCCGCTGGGGCAGTCGCGAGCCGAGGTTCCGGTTGGCCTCGTAAAACCACCGGAAAACCATACGTGCGGATTCTCACGAGTTCGCCCTCGCCTAGTTACGCATAGTCACTAGGTAGAGGTGCCGCCCCCCGCCCGCCCGCCGCGGGGGATTCGGTATCAGAACGCGGGCTCACCCCGGAAGGTCCGCTTCCGCCGACCGGGGGACACCTCAGGAAGCTGGCTCCCGGGAACCCCGCCGGCACGGCAACCCGGGAGCGAGATTCAGAGTGCCGGCTACGCTCGTAGAAGCTGCCCTCCGCGCGACCGCGGACGCGGGTTCGATTCCCGCCGTCTCCATCGCGACACTTCGACGCTTCAGTTCCTTGAGTCAGACGGCTGAGGGAGCCGGAGCGTCAGACTGACTTCAGAAGCACTGAGGCAGCCCCGGAAGGGGCGGCCTCGGTCGTTGCGGGCTCGACCTGGTTGTGCGGTCCGTTGACGTGTCAGTGCGCGGGCACTGCCCGGACCGCCGAGCGGTCGGCGGGAAGATCAGCTGGTTGAAGTCAGACGTGGCGCTGGGCGCCGGTCAGCGTCGCGATAGACGACCGCCCGCCTTGTCGGGCGCGCAACAGGGGCCTCGCTGCGGCCGTTGCGACCCTGGCCGCTCGCCGCGGCTGAAGTGAGAGGCCCCGGACGTCTCCGGGACCCGCGGAGGTGGCCATGGAGACCATCTCGCTGATCGCCGGTGACCGTAGCGTCGCCGCGGCGCACGCGCGCGGCACCGCGAAACGGATCTCACGAGTCGACTTCGCGACTCCCGCTCAACGCGAGTGCGCAGCCCTGCCCACCTCGGTCCTCTTGGTCTCCCGGCGCAGGATCTCCGCACGGGCCGATGCGGGCGGCGGGACTCGAACCCGCACCGGCCTTGCGGCCACCCGGCGTTTTGAGCGCCCGGAGGTCTGCACTCCACTCACGTTGCTCGAAGGCAAAGCGCAGCGCCAGCGCCGCATCGGCGGCGCGCAGCGTGCGCTCCAGCTGCTCGCTCAGCGCGGCCTGCGCGGGCGACGGGCGGCGGATCGTCGATGCCGAAGGGGCGGCGCTCGCGCGCGGCCGGCCGCCGGGCCGGCCGCGACGAGCAGGCCGCCTCGCGCCTAGCGCCGGCCACGCCGCGGCGCGCGCTGCGACAACGCCGAGGCGGCCACGCGCTTGGAGGCGCGGCCGTAGGAGCCCGAGCGCAGCACCTTGGAAGCGGTGCGCGCCACGGACGCGGAGGTCTTGCGCGATCGTGCCATGACGGTCCTTTCGGTGGGCCGACCGGATGCCGGCCTTTCATGGAGTTCACCGGCGCCGCCCTCTGATCTCTGACAGTCGCGTGAGCTGCGAGCGCTGGAAGGGTTGCCGCCGCGGCACGAGCGCAAAGCTCGCAGGAGGTCCGGCTTGCCGCGTACGGTTCGCATCAAGTCGTGCCGTTCTTCCCCTCACTCCCGGACCCGGAGGCCGCTGACGCCGGCCGCCGCCGCTTCATGGGCCGCGGCGCCGTGATCATCGCCGTGTTCGCGATCGTGCTGGCGCTGACCGGCGACCTGCCCGACAAGATCCCGGCGTGGGCGCTGGAGCACGAGCTCGTCTACCGCGCGCTGGTGGCGCTGGCGCTCTTCGCGATCGCCAGCGCGATCCTCAACGTGATCGCCCTGGTCTTCCACGGCTGGCTGTTCACCGGGCTGACCGCCGGTCCCGCGCAGGCCAACGCCGAGAAGGTGGCCGCCGAGCAGCAAGCCCGTGCACTTCAGGGCACCATCGACGCGCTGGGCAAGATCAGCGCCGGCGCCGACGACATCGTCTCCGACCTGCACGAGCGCCTGGCCGCCGTCGAGCAGGCCGCGGAGATCGAGCCGCCGGCGACGCCGCCCGCGTCGCTGTCGGCCCTGCTTACCGACGACGGCGAGGACGAGGAGCCCGGCGGCGCGGCTTAGACGTCGGTCCGTGCGGGCATTACCATGGATGTCTCGATGAGCATTTCACGCGCGACAACCGCCAAGGCCGCAAAGGCGCCGCTCACGCCGCGCATGAAGGCTGGCAAGAAGCTGTTCAAGTCGGCACAGAGCGACCTGCGCGACGCGCAGCGCAAGCTCGACAGCGCCCGCGCCCTGCGCCGCGCCGCCCGCTCGGCTTAGGGTCTCCACCCGTCGCTCAGCCGGCGACGGCCAGCGCCCGCTCGCCGGCTTCAAGCAGCCGCCCAGCTTCTTCAAGCGCCTTCTCAGTCTGCCCGATCTCCGCGTTGAGCTCTTCGCGTCGGGCGCGGATCTGGGCGAGGTCGGCCGTCGCGCCAGGCGACGTGGGCAGCTCGCGTAGCTCCTCGTGCAGCTCTTCCAGTCGCCCGCGCAGCCGCGCGGGCGCGGAGCGGTCAAGCTGGTAGACGCCGGCCTGCGTGCTCCTGCGCAACGCTGGTGAGCGCGAGAGCTGGGTGAGGAACACGGCGAGCGGGTCCTTCCCAGCGACCGCGTAGCCGGCCGCGCGCACACGCTCGTACCAGTCGCGGTAGTGCAGCGCCTCGGCGTCACCGGCCTCCACGAGCAGCCCGACGGCCGTCTCGCGGATCGCCGGCCCGCGCAGCACGGTGCGCAGCGCCTCGTCACCGGCCCGCGCGTTCTCGGCCTCCTCTGCGGTGCGGGCCGGCACACCAGCGGCTCGGCCGGGCGCCAGCGTCGTGACCGTCATGTCGACGTCGTCGTCGGCGGTTCGCGGTGCCAGGCGATCGAGCAGACGCTCGCGCTCCCGCACGTCGACCAGGCCCGCGTCGATCCGCTCCAGCTCGGTACGCAGCCGCTCGCGCTCGGCCTCCAGTCGGGCACGGTGGCGAGCCAGGTCGGCGCGCTCGGCCTCGGCGGCGCGAAGCAGGCGAGCAGAAGGTGGAGGGGCGGCAGGCGTCATCGGGTGAAGCGGTTCTACAGGGGCCACGGGACTGCCCGTCAGCTTGGGCTGTGCACCGGATGTGCATAAGCCTTGCCGCGTGGCGACTTCTACGCCAGCGCCTGTTGAGAACTCTGTGCACGGCGGTGACGAAGCTGCGCAACGAGCGGCTTCTTCGTCAACAAAGCGCGCAACGAGCGGGATCGAGACCGAGCGCTACGCGTAGCGCCGGCGAAGCCAGCGCCCCCTTCCGTCCGACCCGCCGCCCACCATCCCGACTTCATACGCGACGGCGCGTAGACGCCACAGGAGCCCAGGATGCAGACGAAGACCACCACGGACGCCTCGACCCGCCGCCGGCGCCGCCCACGCGCTGCGCCCGCGACGGACGTGCTCGGCGCGGTCGCGCGCGAGGAGCGGGTCGCCCGCCAGCTGGCCGATGACCTGGCCGCGCTCGTGCACGCCGGCCTCGTCGCGCCGACCGGCGCCGGCGACGAGCTGCGCTTCGCAGTCATCGAGCCCGGCGACCGAGCGGCGTGAGCACGAAGACCCCGCAGCGTGCGGCATGTCCGCGGGCGGCCTCGCCCGCGCGGTCCGACGCGGCCTGTAAGACCGACCAGCAGGGCGTCGGTTAACCGGGCGACAGCGCGCGGCCCACCCAAGCCCGAACGACAGGATCTCGATGAGCACCGAGCCGGCGAACGAAGACGACGACGATCGAGACGCGGACCTCCTGGGGCAGCTGAGGGTCGCGCGCGGGCGGGCCGACGGCGGCCTGCATGCCGACATCCTGCTTGCGAAGCTGATCGGCCGCTACGAGAAGGAGATCCGCTCGGACATCGAGTGGCGCGCCTACACGCAGCAGCCGTCGACCGCCGACATCGACGAGATGGTCCAGGGCGTGCGGCTCGGGATGATCAAGGACATCGAGAACGTGCTGGCCGGCAAGGTCGGGCTCGGCGCGGTAATCGGCCGCAAGATCGCCGACCAGACCGCCGAGTTCGCTCGCCGGCGCGCGCGCCGCCCGGGCGAGATCTCCAACGAGGCGCTCGCCGCGGTCGGCGTCGAGGACGTCGCCAGCCTGGAGGCCGAGGCCGCCGACCTGCGCGCGCGGATCGCGGCCTTGCCCGAGCGCGACCGCGTCTTCCTGTCCGAGCGCTTCTTCGGCGGGCTGCGGCCGGACGAGATCGCTCGCCGCCACGGCGTGCACCGGCGCGTCGTCGACACCGCCACCTCG
Source organism: Solirubrobacteraceae bacterium (assembly GCA_035940955.1). Classification (GTDB taxonomy): domain Bacteria; phylum Actinomycetota; class Thermoleophilia; order Solirubrobacterales; family Solirubrobacteraceae; genus CADCVT01. Next base: position 14,298 of record DASZEJ010000058.1, on the reverse strand, counting down.
CGAGCGCTGAAGAAGCTCCTGCGCTCCGATGCGCTGGCTGACCAGCGCGCAGTAAGAGATCCGGGCCCGCTGTCGGTGGACGGGTCATGAACGAACGCGACCGCCTGGACGAGCGCTGGCTGCGCGCCCTGGACGACGTGCAGCTCGAAGGAGTGCGCTACGACCTGCTGCGCTCGGGCGACGTGCGCTTCGAGCAGGCCGCCGAGCACCTGCTGGTGCGCGGCATCGCCCATGCCGAGCGGGTGGCCGCCCAGCTCGGCGCCGCCCGCGGGCTGGACGCCGACCAGATTACCGCCGCCACTGTCGACGCCAGCGTGCAGTTGCAGATGCGCCTGGCGCGCGAGGAGAAGCTGCCGGCCGTCGAGGTGCTCGCCGGGCGCCTGGCGCGCGAGCGCGTCGAGGCGATGGCGCCCGCGCCGCCCGCGCCGCCTCGGCTGACCGCTCGCCCGCCGCGCTTGCGCACGGTCGAGGGCCCGCTGGGCGAGGCGCTCGCAGACGGCCGCCTGAAGCCGAACAAGGGGACGAACTCGTGAGCGACGCCTTCGAGCAGGCCTTCCTGGCCGCGGTCGACGACATGAACGCCGGGCAGCTGCACGCGCCCGAGCACTACCTGCGCACGGTGCCCGCCGCGCGCCACGAGGAGTTCACCCGCCGCTTGAGTGCGCTGCGGGCCGCCCGCGGCCTGCGCGCCTCCGAGCTGACGTCCGAGGCCTTCGAGGCCGCACTCGGCGCGGTCGCCGCGGTGCGGGCCGAGGCCGGGCAGGCCGGCATCCTCCCCGGCGCGCTCAAGCAGATGCGCAAGGCCCGCGGCATCCGCCCGCGCGACGTGGTCGACGCGCTCGCCGCCGAGTACGAGCTCGGGCCCGAGGGCCGCGAAGCGCTGCGCGAGCACTACCACCAGCTGGAGTCCGGCGAGCTCGTCGGGCCGAACATCGCGCACCGCCTGCTGCGCAGCCTGGCCGACTTCTTCCAGGCCGAGTTCGAGGACTTCCGCGCGGCCGTGCGTCCGACGGGCAGCGCGGGCGGGGGCGAGAGCGGTCCGCGGCTGCGGCCCGCCCCGGCGATGGGCCGCGGCGCCGGCGACGACCCGGGCAGCGCGCCAAGCGGCCGAGCGGGCGACGCGCGCACCGTCGGGCCCGACCCTCAGGTCGAGCTCGTGCGCCGACTGTTCACCGGAGGGCCCGATGCCTGAGCTGCGCCTGATCCACGGCGGCGAGAACGACACGGAGACGACCGTCGTCGACGGGTCGGCGCCGGAAGGGCGCGACCTGTGTGCCCCGGTGGCCGACAGCTCGAAGCTCGACCCCGTCGCCGCAGCGCTGGAGGTGCTGCGCTCCTACGAGAGCACCTACGGCGCCGGCGGCGTGCCACCGGTCCCGGTCGAGGACATCGCCGAGTCGCACCTGGACCTGCTGATCGTCGAGTGCGACGACGTGCGCTCGGTGCCCGGCGCGCCGCAGTACCGCGGCCGGCTGTCGGGCATGATCGACCCGGACCGCTCGCGGATCTGGCTGGACCGCACCGAGTGTCGGCGTTCGCGCGGGCGGCGCCGGTTCACGATCGCGCACGAGTCCGGGCACTGGGTGCTGCACGTGCTCGGCGGCCAGTGCAGCTTCTCCTGCCGTCCGCAGGACATCGCCGAGCTCTCGCCCGCCGAGGCCGAGCGCAAGCGCGAGCTCGCGCGCCAGGAGCGGGAAGCCAACGCCTTCGCGTCCGAGCTGCTGATGCCCGAGCTGCTCGTGCACGAGCAGGCGCGCGCGACCGGCTGCAACCTGCCGGCGCTGGCCGAGCGCTTCGACGTCAGCGTCCCGGCCATCCGCCTGCGGCTGCTCACGCTCGGCCTGCTGCCGGCCTGGATGGCCTCGGTGCCGGTGGTCGGCGAGCAGCGCGGCGCGCGCGGCCGTGGAGGTCGTCGATGAGGATCTGCCACCTGGCCGACACCCACCTGGGCTTCCGTCAGCTGCACCGGGTCGACGACGCAGGCCGCAACGAGCGCGAGCTCGACATCTACCGCGCCTGGAACGCGGCGATCGAGACGATCGTCGAGCTTGAGCCCGACGCGGTCGTGCACGCCGGCGACCTGTTCGACTCCTACCACCCGTCGACCGCAGCGCTCGGCGTGGCGCTCGACGGGCTGCGCCGCCTGAATGAGGTTGGCATCCCGACCGTGGTGATCGCCGGCAACCACTCCACCCCGCGGGTGGCCGCCGCCGAGCACATCTTCGGCGTGCTGGCGCGCTTCGGCGGCGTGCACGTCGTCTACGGCGGCACGGAGGTGATCGAGATCCCCGCGCGCGACGGCTCGGCGACGCTGGCCGTGCACGCGATCGCGCACGACAACGAGCCCGAGGTGATGGCCGCCGCACTGCGCGCCGCCCGGCCTGCCAGCGAGGCGCAGTTCAACGTGCTCATGGCGCACATGGGCCTCGACGGGCTGGGCAACGTCGTCGGCGCCGAAGCGGGCTCGGTAACGCTCTCGGGCGAGGAGCTGGCCGGCGCCGGCGAGTTCGACTACGTCGCGCTCGGGCATCTGCACAAGTTCGCGCCTGCACGCGAGAACGCCGCCTACTCCGGCTCGCTGGAGCGCCTGTCGTGGGCCGACGACGCGCCGCACAAGGGCGTTGTCGAGGTCGACCTGGCCGCCGGGCGGATGTCGGCCGACTACCTGCGCCTGCACCCGGTCCCCACCCGCGCGCACATCACGCTGCCGGCGATCGACGCCGCGCAGACAGACGACCTGACGGCGGCGCTCCTGGCTCGCGCCGCCGACGCGGGCGAGGCGCTGGCCGGAGCGATGGTCCGGCTGGCGATCCGCAACGTCTCCGCCGCCGACTGGAACGCCGTCGACCACAAGGCGGTCGCCGCCGCCTACTCGGCGTGCCTGCACTTCGAACGCGAGCCGCAGCTCACCGGCCAGGCCGCCGCGGCGGCCGCGCCCGCGCCGGCGCTGCGCGACTTCCTGCTGGCCTGGGCGGCCGAGCACGCGCCCAAGGCCCCGGCCGAGCAGCTGGTCAGCCGAGCCGAAGCCTTCCTGGCCCAGGCCGACCAGACGCTGATCGCGGAGGCCAGCCGGTGAAGCTGATCTCCATCGAGGCGGAGAACTTCCGCTCGTTCGAGCGGCTGGAGCTCGACCTACGCGCCGACGGCGTGACCGCCGTGGTCGGCGACAACGGCGCGGGCAAGAGCACGATTTTCGCGGCGATCGAGTGGGCGCTGTACGGCACCAAGCGCGGCCCCAGCTCGACGCCGGTCCGCCGCGACGACTGCCCCGAGAACGCCGAGTGCTTCGTCGAGGTGGAGTTCGAGATCGGCGGGCGCGCGTACGGCGTGCGCCGCGTCGACAAGAAGACCGCGCGGCTGTTTGACGCGACCACGGACGAGACGATCTGCACGCAGCTCGACGAGACCAGCCGGCAGGTGGCCACGCTGCTCGGGCTCTCGCGCGAGATGTTCTGCGCGACGTTCTACGCGCGTCAGAAGGAGGTGCTCGCGCTCGACTCCGACAACGAGCGGCGCGTGGCCCAGGTCGAGGTGCTGCTCGGCGTCGAGCGCCTGCGCCGGGCGGCCGACTACGCGCAGGAGGCGCTCAAAGAGCAGCGCGCCGTCCTCCGCGCGCTGGACGCCGACGTCCCCGATGTCGATGCGCTGCGGGCCGAGGCCGAGCAGGTCGAGCGCGAAGCCCAGCAGGGCGACCTGCGCGTCCAGGCCGCCAAGGCAAAGCTGAAGACGGCCACGGAGGCCAAGACGCAAGCGGCCGAAGCGCTCGAAACGCTGCGCGGGCGCGAGCGCACCATGATCGAGCGCCGCGCTAAGGCGCAGAGCGCGCGCACGAGCGCCGAGCACGAGCAGCGCGCGGCCGAAGCCCTGCGCGCGCAGGTGACCGAAGCCGAGGGCGCCGCCCAGGAGCTGAAAGGTCTTGCGCCGCTGGCCGAGCAGGTCGAGCCGCTCACTGCGCGCGAGCGCGAGCTTGACCACAAGCGCTCGAACCACGAGCGCGCCGAAGGGCTGCGCTCAGAGCAGCGAGCGGCGCTCGAGCGCGCCGCACAGCTGGCCGATCAACTGGCAGCGGTGCGTGGCCGCTTGGCCGAGCTCGTGCCGATGCCGACGCTGGTCGGGGCGAGCGTGCAGGACGACGGAGCGTTCGGCGACGGCGACGACCGCGCCGACGGCGGGGAAGAGCGGCGAGGTGACGACGCAGAGGCGGTGGCGCATGATCGCGGTGGTCAGGCCCTCAGCGGCAGCGAGCAGCTCGCCCGCGCGATCGAGCGGCGCGAGCGCAAGATCGAGGCGCTTCGCGAGCGCGAGCAGCAGCTCGATGGGCACCTGCGCGCGCTCGACACCCGCCTGACAGGATTGCGCGAGCAGCTACGCCGAGGCGCACACGCCGCCGAGCTCGACGCGCAACTGGCGACGCAGGCGGACGCCGAGCAGGCCGTCGAGCGCGCGCTGGAGCGATGGGCGCAGCTCGGCGCGCAGCGCACGCAGCTCGACGAGGCCATCCGCCATGACACCGAGCACCGCGAGGCCGTGCTGGCCGGCGAGACCCAGGCCGCCTGCCCGACCTGCAAGCGCACCTACGAGCACGGCGAACGCGATGAGATCGTCGCCGGCTACGACGCAGACCTTGCAGCCGCGCGCACGCGGCTGGCCGAACTCGACACCGAGCTCGCGCAGCTCAAGAGCAACGGGGCCAAGCTGCGTACCGAAGCCGAACGGCTGCGCGGCCTTGCTGCCGATCGGCGCGCGCTCGGGGACGTGGCCGACGCAGCGGCGCTCGACGCGCTGCGCGAGCAGCTAGCTGGCGACGAGGCGCAGCGCGAGACGCTCGACGGCGAGCTTGCGCGGGTCACCGCGCAGCGCTCCGAGCTCGCGTCCGGGCTGCCCGCGCTGCGCGAGCGTGCGCGCCGCGCCGGCGTCGCCGAACGCGAGGCCGGCGAGCTCGCCGCTCACCAGCGCCAGGCCGAAGGCGAAGCGCGCCTGTACGCCGAGCAGCTGGCCGCGGTCGGCGTCAACGGCTACCAGCCCGACGAGCACACGCGCGTGCGGACGCAGCTGGCCGAAGCGACGAAGGCGGCGCAGCGCTGCGCCGTACTGCGCGCCAAGGCGGACGGCCTGAAGCTCCTGCGCCGCCGACTGGCCGAGCAGGAAGCCAAGGCGCAGACGGCGGCCAAGCTGCTCGCCGAGCTGGACGCCGCCGTCAGCGGGGTCGCCGTGAGCGACCAGCAGCTCGATGCCGCCCGCAGCGCGTGCGCGCGAGCCGAACAGCAAGTCGAGCAGGCCGGCCGCGCTCTGATCGAGGCATCGCAGAAGGCTTCCACTGACTCTGATGCGGTGGCCGGCGCGCGGGCGCGGCTGGCCGACGCGCGCGAGCAGGCCCGCAAGCTGCGCTCAGCGCGCGGCGAGCTGCGCCTGCGCGGCCACGTCGCCGACGCGCTGAGCGCGCTGCGCGAGGACGCCTCGCGCCGCGCCCGCCCCACGCTCGAACACGAGACCGCCCGGCTGCTGGGCAAGATCACACGCGGGCGCTACAGCGCCGTGCAGATGTCGGACTCCTACGCGCTGGAGATCGTCGCCGGCCGCTCCTTGCACCCGCTCAAGCGCTTCTCTGGCGGCGAGCAGGACCTGGCGGCGCTCTGCCTGCGCTTGGCGCTCTCGCGCACGCTCGCGCGCACGCGCGGCGCGGAGACCGGGTTCGTGCTGCTCGACGAGGTGTTCGCAAGCCAGGACCCGACCCGCCGCCGCGCGCTGCTCGCCCAGCTGCGCGCGCTCGCCGAGGCCGAGTTCCGGCAGGTGTTCGTCATCTCCCACACCGACGACGTCACCGAGCACTCGGACCTGCACATCGACGTCTCGCGTGAAGACGACGAGCCGAGCGTGGCGGTCGGGCCGCGGCGATGAGCTCCCGGTCTCGCTTATGAGCTCAGCTGATTCGCCATTGGAGCACGCCTCCGTCATCTACTCGCCGTTCTCGGTAGTCGAGACCGCACGCCTGCGGCAGTTCGTCGCCGACGTCGAGGAGTTGGCTGCGTCGACCTTCTTCGAGAACCCGGGCGGCAAGATCACGATCCGCGCCGGCATCGACCAGACGCTGACCACGCAGTTCAACTACGCGGGCGAGGAAGCCGTTCGAGCTGTCGTGGGTTTGTTTCGCCAGCTGTACTCGCACAACGAGCCGACGAGCTTTCATGCGATCTGTCAGCTGCTGGCCGACCACGTCCGCGAGCGGGGGTCGGAGCTTATGCGCGAGGCGCTCGACGCGCTCAATGAGTACCGCGAGCTGGAACGCCGGATCCTCAAGGGCGAGGGTGAGATCGCGATGCAGATGACCCGCCGACACACCGACGGCACGGAGACGACCGAGAGGCTCACGCCACGGCTGCTGATCGACCTGTTCCTGCACGGTCACTACCTGCATAAGGGCAACGCCAAGTCCGACAAGCTCGCGCAGTGGCCGATTCCCGACATGGCCAAGCACGTCTTCTTTGGGGCGATCACGCGGCTTCGCAACCTCTGGTGGGCTGGTCGCAACGCCGTCCGCCGCATCCTGAGCTGCCCAGAGCTACTGAACGCCGCGCCGGCTCCGCGACCTTGAACCGCTCCAGCGGTCGTCGGCGTCTCGCTTGCGACTGGCACGCGCCGGCGCGCAGTCCGTGCGGGTGCACGAGTGATCGAACGTCCGGTGGCACTCGTTGTCCAGCCAGACGTCCTTCACCGCATGCTCGGTTGGCAAGCCGGCGCGGTTAGCTGCTTCGACGGGTACCGCGCGATCCGGCGCCCGTACTAGCGTCGGTGGCATGGGGCAGTACACGGCGCGGCATGACCTCCGGGCGCTCCTTCGGATTGTTCGCCGCGTCGCCGAGTACGTCGACCGCGTGGCCCCGCAGACCGTCTCCGGGCGCCGATGGGACGACGGGCGCGCTGGTGCCGGGAATCCCGACGCCCCGCACGCGAACAAGATCGCTTCGCGGCTGCGCTGCTCATGGGCTCTCGTCCTGGATCTCGCCTTCGCTGCTGACGCCGAGCTCGACCACCGGCTGGGTCGGCTCTTCGGAGCAGAGGAAGCTGACTGGCTGACCGAAGAGCACGCCATCGCGACCGCTCGTCTGATGGCTCGGGTTCCTGGGCGAGCCGCTCGCTAAAGCTCGCTACCGGCGCGAGATCGAACGCCGTAACCCGCGGCGGCGCGGCCGGCCGCCGCTGCCCAACGACGACCAGGTCGCGTGGAAGGTCGGCGGAGGTCGCTTTAGCGCGGCCTGCGAGCGAGCCGGTGCCGAGCCGCCCGCAGGTGAGCGAGAGGGCCTGCCTGCCGCAAGCGGCATCGTCGAACTGCTCGACTGCTGCTACCGGGCCCACGGCGCTCAGCCGACGGTTCCCGAGCTCGAGACGTTCGCTCGCGCCAACGGTCTTCAGCACCACGCCGGACCGGCGCTACAGCGACTCCATGCAGCATGGAAGGACGCGCGGCTCGACGCAGGTCTCGACATCCCCGATGAACCGCCGCCCATGCACATGCGGCCCGACTACAGCGTTCCGGTCGATCCGAGGTTCCTGCCCGACCATGGTCACGAGCCACGCAACCTCGAATGGACGATGAACGCACCGTGCTCGCGGTGGTCGGCTGGCTCGTGCGGCTCAGCGGGACACAGAAGGACACGCGCAAGATGTACGTCGACGCGTCAACCGGCCGACGGCACCTCCCACCTGCCTCGCGCTTTCACTTCGCTGCGGTTCGCGCCCAGGCTCGGGAGCTCATCGCCGAACTGGGCCGCGATGAGGTGCTCCGCCAGACGGAGGCCGGATGGCGCGCTTCGGAAGGAAGTCAGCACGATGGGCAAGGCGCAGCGGCGGAGACGCCGCCAGCGGGCGGTCGCGGCGCGTACAAACCGTCGATCCGCGTCTGTACAGAGCTTCGCCGGCGGTGAGCCCAGACACTCAGAAGGCGGTCAGCTGCCAGCATGGAGACTGGCTTTCCGACGGCCGACAGACGCCCGCGTTCGCTACCTGGCTAATCGGAAACTGTCCCATCGATGTGACGAAGTGCAGGCGTGGCTCTCAGGACGACGGCCGGCACCCGATGCAGTCAGGCCTCACATGCCACGGCGACCTCGAGGGCTGCGCCGATCTGACGCATGCGCTCGTCGCTGAGGCGCCCGAGGCGCTCGACGAGCGTGCCGGTCGACACGCTCTCGACCGAGTCGAGGTTGACGACCGAGGCCCGCGGGATCGGGTCCTCGCCCGGCTCGAGCGGCACCTCGCTCGGCAGGCCGCGGATCGTGGTGGTGCACGGTCCGACCAGCGCGCGGCGAAGCCGCGGGATCGCTGCGTCTCTGGACAGCACGACCACCGGCCGACGCCCCACGCCGGCGAGCTCGCACCACCAGACCTCTCCGCGGACCGGGACCGGCGTCACGACGAGCCGGCGGCCGCGCGAAACGAGGCGAGGTCGCCCCACTCGTCGTTCGTGTCGAGTGGGGAGCGGTCGTATGCCGCGTACGCGGCATCGATCTCGACGGCGCGGTTGCGCACGAGCAGGGCGGCGAGCGCCTCGTCGATGAGCGCGGAGTCGGCCAGTTCCGACCGCACCCGCCGCGCCTGTGCGAGCAACTCCCCGTCCACTGTGGTGCTCACCCTCACGCGCGCCATGCCACGCTTATACCATGCGTATGCCACAGCCCGACGTGGGACGCCGCTAGGCGCGGGAGCGGCCGCCTCAACGACGGGCGCGCCAGCGGTCGAGCTCCTGGTGGTACTCGCCCTCGTAGCACGTGTGCCGCATCGCGTACTCGGTCGGCGAGCCCGAGTCGGCGACCAGGATCGTCGCGACGTACGTGTCCGGGCGCGGGTTGTCGGCCGGCTCGGGCATGGCGCCGTAGTGCTGGCTCTCGATCCGCTCGCCGAACAGCGTCAGGTTGACCGCGCCTGGGCGGTCGTACGCGGCGGCGGGGGAGAGGACGCCGCGGTAGCCGGCGGCGCGCAGCTCGTCGGCGAGCGGCCAGCAGTCCTCGTGCGGCCCGACGGCCAGCTCGGGCGCCAGGCCGCAGTCCACGTAGGCGTCGAACGTCGACAGGTCGGCGACGTCGTGCTCGATCGCCTGGAGCTGCCAGAGCCGGCGCCGGTCCTCCAGGCGCCGGACGTCGTCGCGGATGTGCGCGTAGCGGCAGCGCTCGGCCCAGGCTCCGTTGCTCGACAGCGCCAGGTACTGCGCCACTCCGCTGCCCTCCTCGTGCCAGCGGCCGGACTCCTGGTGCAGGCTGGCCGCCCCGCCGCCGTACCACAGCGGGGGGAAGCGGCGGTCGGTGTGGCGGTAGGCGATCCAGACGCCGCCGGCCCGGTCAGGCGGCGCGGTCCAGAGCGCCATGCCGCGCGCCGCCTCGGTCGGTCTGCGCGCGGCCGCCGCGGGCCAGCGCCATCAGCGCCTGCCGGTGCGTGGCCGGGTCCTCGTCGAGGAGCTCGCGCGGCGTGCGGTCGGCGAGCTGCGGATGGCGGGCGTCGAACCACAGCAGCGCGCCGCGAGGCGTCATCGAGCCCAGCAGCTCGTGGACCAGCTGCGCGACGAGCGTGACGCGCGCCGGGTTCTTGCGGATCTGGCCGACCTCGCCCCTGCGGTAGCTGCCGATCATGCGGTTCGTGGTGCCGAGCAGCGCCGCGACGCTGCCGACCTCGACGTCGGCCAGCGCCTGAGCGACGAAGCGCGCCGCCTGCTCCGGGCGGTCCAGCTCGTTGTGCTCGAGCTGGCGGACCATCGCGTGCAGCACGACGAGCGTCCGCTGAAGGGTCTCGCGGACCCGCCACTCGGGGTCGGTGGCGTCGGCGTCGGCGGCGAGCTCGTCGCGCAGGCGCTCGAGGAGCAGCAGCAGCTCGGTCGTCAGGTCGTGCGCTCGCCACGCCGGGCTGGAGGCGATGCTCATCACCGCGGTGCGCAGTGCGGCGAAGAACTCGTCGCGGCGCGCCAGCCGCTGCTCGCGCGCGAGGTCGGCCGTGGGCTCGATGCGCTCGCCGGCCCGGTCCTCGGCCGGCTGCAGCTGCTCGGCGACCTCGCCGGCCAGCTCCTCGGCGCGGTCGCGAAGCTCGTCGGTCGTGCTGGGCGGTTCGAGGACGGCGGTGCTCATGGCGTCCAGTCGTGCGGCGCTTGGTACGGCGTGCTTCCTACTATCGGAAGTATACGGGATGACGCGACGGATGGGCCGGATCCTGCGCGGACGTCCGAGACGAGGGCGCGGCGCCCCTCACCGCGGCACGTACATGATCACCGCCACCCCGACCAGGCACACCGCCGCCCCGCCCACGTCGAACCGGTCCGGGCGGAAGCCGTCGAACGCCATCCCCCACAGGAGCGAGCCGACGATGAAGACGCCGCCGTACGCCGCGAGGACGCGGCCGAAGTTCGCGTCGGGCTGGAGCGCCGCCACCGCTCCGTAGCCCGTCAGCGCCACGGCGCCCGCCACGGCGAAGAGCAGGCCGCGGCCCTCCCTGATCGCCTGCCACATGAGGTAGGCGCCGCCGATCTCGGCCACCGCGGCGGCGACGAACAGCGCGATCGAGCGGCCCGTCACGCCGCGGGGGTCGCTCGCAGCGGCGGCGCGGCGGGGAGCGGCGGCTCGTCGAACAGCGCGCAGTCGTCGACCGTCGGGCACTCGCAGCGCGTCGCGGCCTCGAGCCAGGACCTCACGCGCTCGGCGCGCGAGATGAGCGCCTCGATCGCCGGCAGCTTGCGCTCGGCCAGCTGCTGCAGGCGCTCGCTCAGCGGGTCGGTGCCGATCTCGAGCAGGTCGCGGATCTCGTCGAGCGACAGGCCGGCGCGCTGCGCGACGTCGATGACCGCCAGGCGCCGCAGCGTCGAGGCGTCGTAGCGGCGCTGGCCGGACACGCGCGGCGCCGGCGGCAGCAGGCCGACGTCCTCGTAGTAGCGCAGCAGCGAGACCCGCACGCCGGCCGCGCGAGCCACCTCTCCGATCCGCATCTCGCCGCGAGCTTCCATCCCTTGACCTCAAGTCGGCTTGAGCATCCACACTCTAGCCATGGACACTCCCATCGCCTGCTCCCTGAACGCCTCCGAGTTCGCCGCCCGCCGCGAGGAGACCGCGGCGATCGCGCGCGCCGCGCTGCGCGGGCGCGAGCCGATCGACGGCGGCGAGCGCCTGCGGTTCGCCGGCGGCGAGGACCTCGCCGGCCAGATCCGCGAGATCGTCGACGCCGAGGCCGAGTGCTGCCCGTTCCTCACGCTGGACCTGCGGCGCGACGGCGAGGCGCTCGAGCTGGACGTCACCGGGCCGCCGGAGGCGCAGCCGATCATCGCCGAGCTCTTCGCCTGAAACCGGTGCGCTGAGCGCTGATCGCGCTAATGCGCGCACATGATCAGATTTTTCCCACTAGACCGTGAGAGTCGGCTAGGCTCGCCCGCGGTCGCGCCGCATCGGAGGCGGCGCGCTGATCGAAAGGCACCCCCCTTGAGAAGCAAGAAGCTGGCCCGCGCGGCCCTGGCCGCGGCGAGCGCGGTCCTTCTCGTCTCGTCGACGGCGTTCGCGCACGAGGTCTCCCGCCTCGCGGACGACGGGGCGATCGACTCGGGCAAGGAGACGCACTACCACGACGACGCCCAGCACGGCACGGACGAGGGTCATCTGCCGCCCACGAGCCGCAACGTGCGGAAGGTGAGCAACCTCGACCTCTTCGCCCCCGGCGAGGAGCCCGGTCGCATCGCCGACGTGTCGGCGAAGGGCAACTACGCCTATCTGACGGCGTTCTACGAGCCCGACTGCGACCGCGGCGGCGTCTACATCGTCGACATCTCCAACCCGGCGGCGCCGAAGAAGGTCTCGCTCATCCCGAGCCACCTCGGCACCTACAGCGGCGAGGGCTCCCAGGTCGTCACCCTCAACACCCCCTCGTTCAAGGGCGACCTGCTCGTCTACCAGAACGAGATCTGCCCGGGCTCGGACCGCGGCGTCGGCGGCGTGACGCTGGTCGACGTGACCAACCCGCGCTCGCCGAAGAAGCTCGTCGAGGGCTTCGGCGACTTCACCGTCGCCGGCAAGAGTCAGACCCACTCGAACGAGACGCACTCCGCGTTCGCGTGGCAGGACGGCGGCAAGGCCTACGCGGTGCTCGTCGACGACGAGGAGGCGACGGACGTCGACATCCTCGACATCACGAACCCGAGCCGGCCGAAGCTCATCTCCGAGACCGACCTGACCGCGGCGACCCAGCAGCCGCTCGGCGCCGTGCACGGCGACGCCGTGTTCCACCACGACATGGTCGTCAAGGAGATCGACGGCCGGCAGACGATGCTCGTCTCGTACTGGGACGGCGGCTACGTGAAGCTCGACGTCGAGGACCCGGCGAACCCGAAGTTCATCGCCGACACCGACTTCGCCATGTTCGACCCGGTGCGGCTCGAGGTCACGGGCGGCGCGCAGGCGATCTCGCCCGAGGGCAACGGCCACGAGGCGGAGTTCACCCGCGACAACCGGTACTTCCTCGCCACCGACGAGGACTTCAACCCCTACAGGGTGACCGCGTCGATGGGCGACGGGACCGCGTTCACGGCGATCCAGGGCTCGGACGTCCCGCAGATCGACGACCACACGACGGTCTCCGGCGACACCCGCGCCGTGGGGCTGGCGTGCGACGCGGCGACGATCCCGGCGGCTGACGCCGGGCACCCGGTCGCGGTGATCGAGCGCGGCGTGTGCGACTTCACCGTCAAGGTGCAGAACGTGCAGGCGGCGGGCTACTCGAGCGCGATCGTGTTCAACCGCACGGGCATCGACGGCTGCGAGACGCTGATCAGCATGCTCGTCGAGGCCGGCATCCCGGCGGTGTTCGTGTCGCGCACGGACGGCTTCCGGATCCTGACCGGCAGCGTGCCGGCGGGCTACACGTGCGACGAGTCGGGCGCCGGGACGGCTGCTCCGGCGGTCGGCACGGACGGCCAGACCGTCGACATCCGCGCGGTGTTCGACGGCTGGGGCTACGTGCACCAGTACGACGCGAGCACGATGCAGGACGTCGACCAGTACTACGTGCCCGAGTCCCAGGACCCGGCGTACGCCGACGGCTTCGGGGACCTCTCGGTCCACGAGGTCGCGACCGACCCCGACCGGAACCTCGGCTACATCTCGTACTACGGCGCGGGCTTCCGCGTCGTGAGCTACGGCGCGGGCGGGATGCGCGAGGTCGGCCGGTACATCGACGAGGGCGGCAACAACTTCTGGGGCGTCGAGGTGCACAAGCACCCGAACGGCCAGAAGTACGTGCTGGCGTCCGACCGCGACAGCGGCGTCTACCTGTTCCAGTACACCGGCTGAGAGCGAGCGAACGGGGCGCGGGCCGCGAAGGCCCGCGCCCCCTCGCGCTCAGGCGACGACGTACGCGCCCGGCTCCAGCCGGGCCGTGCGCCTTCGGTACTGGCTCCACAGCCACGGCCACTGGCTCGGGTCGTTGCCGTCGGCGTCCACGTACCAGCTCGTGCAGCCCGTGTGCCACACGGTGTTCGCGAGCGCCGCGCGCAGCTCGCGGTCGAACTCCTCGGCCGCCCGGCGGCTGACCTCGATGCGGCGGGCGTCGGCGCGGTCGAGCTCCTCGAGCGCGGCGACGACGTGCCGGACGCCCGACTCGATCGTGTAGATGACCGAGCCGGTCCCGCCGTTCGTGTTCGGGCCGTACAGCAGGAACATGTTGGGGAAGCCGGGCACGCTCATCCCCAGGTACGCGCGCGGGACCCTGCCCCACTCCTCGGTCAGCGAGCGGCCGCCCTCGCCGGCGACCGCCATCGGCGCGACGAACGCGTGCGACTGGAAGCCGGTCGCCAGAACGAGCACGTCGGCCGGGCGCTCGGTGCCGTCGTCGGTCCGGATGCCGCCGGGCGTGACCTCGGCGATCCGGTCGGTCACGAGGTCGACGTTCGGCCTGGTGAGCGTCGGATACCAGTCGTCGGTGAGCATGATCCGCTTGCAGCCGATCTCGTCCTTCGGCGTCACCTTCGCGCGCAGCTCGGGGTCCTCGATCGCGTGCGCGATCTGCCGCCGCCCGACCGCCCGGAACAGGGCCAGCAGCCGGCGGCGCCTCGTCATCGCGAGGGCGCCGAGCTCGAAGAACGCGAACACCGCTGCGCGGTCGAGCCGCGCCAGGATCGGGAAGCGCTCGAACAGGCGCTGCGTGCGCTCGCTGTAGGCGAAGTCCATCTTCGGGAACGTCCAGCCCGGCGAGCGCTGGTAGACGTCGACGTGGCCGACCCGGGGCTGGATCGCCGGTACGACCTGGATCGCGCTGCAGCCGGTCCCGATCACCGCGACGCGC
>DASZEJ010000057.1:0-8869 GCA_035940955.1 Solirubrobacteraceae bacterium | reverse complement strand
GCGGGCGGCGCGACCACCGGGGCCGCACCCTCCGCGGTCGCGGCTCTCCAGGCGCGCCTGCGCGCCGCGGAGGCCCGCGCCCGCGCGGCGGAGGCGGCGCTCCGTGCGAGCGAGGCGCGTGCCGCGCGTGCGGCCGGGGCGGCGCCCGGGAGCAACGGCGAGGCCGCGGCGCCCGTGCGCACCGCGCCGCGCGTCGACCCGGCGCTCGCCGCCGAGCTGCGCGGCGGCACGGGCCCGGTCGGCCCCGGCCCGCTGGCCGACGCGCTCAAGGCGCTCGCGAAGGCGCGCGCCGCGAGCGACCGCGTCGCGCTCAACGAGGCGCTCGCCGCGGTCGCCGCCGCGGCGCTCCGGTGGCGGGAGCGGCTGTGACACCGGCCGCTCCCGCCGCCTCCGACCCACCGCGAAGGGCACACTGAGACACCGATGACCGACACCGACCGCATCCGCGTCTTCGGCGACCACGACGAGAAGACGATCCGGCAGCTCGAGCGCTGCGTCGGCGCCGAGGAGGGCGCCCGCGGCGTCCTCTGCGCCGACGGGCACCTTGGCTACAGCCAGCCGATCGGCGGCGTCGTCGCGTACCGCGAGCACGTCTCGCCGTCCGGCGCGGGTTATGACATCGGCTGCGGCAACAAGGCCGTCCGCACCCCGCTCCTCGCCGCCGAGCTGAGGCCAGACCTCCCGCGCGTCATGGACGCGATCGTCGACCGCGTCTCCTTCGGCATCGGCCGCAGCGCCGGGACGAGGGCCGACCACCCGATCCTCGACGAGATCCGCACCGCGGACTTCGGTCCGCAGCGCAAGCTCTACGACCTCGCCGCGCAGCAGCTCGGCACCGTCGGCAGCGGCAACCACTTCGTGTGCCTGTTCGAGGACGAGGACGGGCTCGTCTGGGTCGGCGTCCACTTCGGGTCGCGCGGGTTCGGGCACAGGACGGCGTCCGGGTTCCTCGCGCTCGCGCAGGGGCTCGCGTTCGACGACCGCGCGAGCGAGGGCGGGATGGAGGCGCCGCCGGTGCTCTTCCACGACAGGACGGACCTCGGGCAGGCGTACGTCGCCGCGATGGACCTCGCCGCGCGCTACGCGTTCGCGGGCCGCGACGTGGTCGTCGACACCGTCCTGCGCATCCTCGGCACGCACGCCACCGACGAGATCCACAACAACCACAACGAGATCTGGCGCGAGACGCACGACGGCGAGGACTGGTGGGTCGTCCGCAAGGGCGCGACCCCGGCGTTCCCCGGGCAGCGCGGGTTCGTCGGCGCGTCGATGGGCGAGCCGTCGGTGATCCTCGAGGGGACGGAGGCCGCGCGCGGGGCGCTGTACTCGACGGTGCACGGCGCGGGGCGGGCGATGTCGCGCAACGCGGCGGCGGGCAAGCCGCGCAAGCGCTGGCGCAACGACGTCGACGACGCCGTCCACCCGACGCGCGCCGAGGCGCTCGCCGCGCCCGGCGCCCGGCGCGCGCGGTCGGTCCGCGTCCGCGAGGGCGGCGCCATCGACTACGACGCCGTCCGCGCCGAGCTGCGCGCGAAAGGGATCGAGCTGCGCGGCGGCGGGGCGGACGAGGCGCCGGGCGCGTACAAGCGGCTCCCGGAGGTCCTCGCCGCGCACGCGGGGACGGTCAAGGTCCTCCACACGCTCAACCCGATCGGCGTCGCGATGGCCGGCGCCGACACGTTCGACCCGTACAAGGACTAGCGGCGCGGGCCGGAGGCTGCGAGGCTTTGCGCAGCCTGCGGTGACCGCGCTGTACGTTCACATCGTAATCCTGTGGCTGGCGTTCTTCGGAATCGTCGCGCCGCCACCGAATCACCCCCTCATCCGGCCCGCGAAGCAGCTGGCTGCGCTGACGTTCGTCGTGATCGTGATCGAGTCGATGCTGGTCTACAGCTGAGCCGCTACTGCGCGGCCTCGATGTCGCTGCGCAGCGCTCGCGCCTCGCCCAGGTAGACGTGCTGCGCGCGGTGGGCGTCCGGCGCGTAGTAGTGCATGAGGATCCGGATCACCTTCGGCAGCGCCCCCGGCACCGGCACCTCGCGCGCGCACAGCAGCGGGACGCGGTCGAAGCCGATGTTGCGCGCCGCCACGGCGGGGAACTCCGCGTCGAGGTCCTCGGTCAGCGTGAACATGCAGCTGACGACGTCCTCGGGGATGAGGTGGTTGCGGCGCATGATCTCGCGCAGCAGCCACTCGGTCGCACCGAGGATGGCCTGAGGGTCGTTGCGGTCGACGGACGACGCGCCGCGGAGGGCGAAGAGGCGCATGGCGGGGCGACGTTTCTATCAGGAGCGGCGGCGCAGCCGGTCGAGCTCGGACCCGCTCAGCCGCCGCGCGCGCCCGGGCGGCAGGTCGCCGAGCCGCAGCGGGCCGAACGCGATCCGCTCCAGCGAGACCACCGGGTGCCCCACCGCCTCGCACATCCGCCGGACCTGCCGGTTGCGGCCCTCGTGGATCGTGATCTCGAGCACGTCGCGGCCGTCGCGCCGCACCCGGGCGGGCGCGGTGAGGCCGTCCTCGAGCTGGACGCCCTCGCGCAGCCGCCGCACCGCGCGGTCGCTGACCGGGGTGCGGGCGACCCGCACGCGGTAGGTCTTCGGCACCTCGTAGCGCGGGTGGGTGAGCGCGTTGGCGAGGTCGCCGTCGTTGGTGAGGAGGATGAGGCCGGTGCTGTCGGCGTCGAGCCGGCCGACCGGGTACAGCCGCGCGCCGCCCGCTTCGACGAGGTCGACCACCGTGCGCCGCCCGTGCGTGTCGCGCGCGGTGGCGACGACGCCGGCGGGCTTGTTGAGCGCCCACACCACCCGCTCCTCCGCGCCTGAGACGCGCCGCCCGTCGACGGTGACCGCGTCGGAGTCGCCGACGTCGCGCGCGGGGTCGGTGACGACATCGCCGCCGACGGTCACCCGGCCGGCGCGCACGATCTCCTCCGCCGCCCGGCGGGAGGCGACGCCCGCGTGGGCGAGGTACTTCGCGAGGCGCATACCCTGGCAGTGTGGACCTCGAGCTGCTCGAGCAGACGCTCGCCGCCGCGGGCGAGCCGCGCTTCCGCGCCCGGCAGGTGTGGGAGTGGGCGGCGCGCGGGGCGGCCGGCTACGACGCGATGACGAACCTGCCGGCGGCGCTGCGGGCGCGGCTGGGCGAGGCGGTCCCGTTCTCGACGCTGACGCCGGTCCACGAGGCGCAGTCGCGCGACGGCACGCTGAAGGTGCTCTTCGAGACGGCCGACCGCCGCCCGGTCGAGGCCGTCCTCATGCGCTACCGCGACGGCCGGCGCTCGCTTTGCCTCTCGTCCCAGTCGGGCTGCCCGCTGACGTGCACGTTCTGCGCGACCGGCGCGATGCGGTTCGGCAGGAACCTGACGGCGAGCGAGATCGTCGACCAGGCGCTGCACTTCCGCCGCGTCGAGGAGGTCGACCACGCCGTGTTCATGGGGATGGGCGAGCCACTCATGAACCTCGACGCGGTGCTCGGCGCCGCCCGCCGCCTGCCGGACGTCGGCATCACCCACCGCCGCACGACGATCTCCACCGTCGGCTGGCTGCCGGGGATCGAGCGGCTGACCGACGACCCGGCGCCGATCCGCCTCGCGCTCAGCCTCCACGCGCCCGACGACGCCCTGCGCTCCCAGATCATGCCGGTCAACGAGCGCTACCCGCTCGCCGACGTCCTCGCCGCCTGCCGCCGCTGGCACGAGCGCAAGCGCCGCCGCGTCTTCGTCGAGTACGTGATGCTCGCCGGCGTCAACGACCGCTACGAGCAGGCCCTGCAGCTCGCCCGCCTGCTCGGGACCGAGCACTTCAAGGTCAACCTCATCCCGTACAACCCGACGGGAACCGCCTACCAGGGCTCCACCCGCGAGGCGATCGACGCCTTCCGCGCGGTGCTGGAGGAGCACGGCGTACCGGTCACGGTCCGCCTGACGCGCGGGCGCGACATCGACGCGGCGTGCGGCCAGCTCGCGGCGGCGCGGGCTTAGCGGCGCGCTCGGGCGCGTCCAGCAGTGCCGGGCGCGGCCTCGGGCGGCGTGGGCGTGCCGTTCGGTCGCGTTTCTCGACCCGGGGGCGTTACTGACGGCTCACCGAGGGCAGGGAACCCGCACAACGCACCACTGGTTGCCCCGTCGATGGACGTGTGGTGCGTTGAGGGCCCTATACGGGACGAAACGGGACACACCCCCTCGGGATGACGCACGAGTGGTGCGTTATGCGGGTCGCCAGTGCGTCCTCCCTCCCTCGGTGAGCAGTCAGCGGCGCCGCCGGGCACAGCGACGGGAGGTGAGCCCGCCGCTACTCGGCGGCGGTCGTCGCCGGCGCCGTGCCGGCGCGGGCCTCGCCGGCGCGGAGGAGGCGGTCGCGCAGCTCGGCGTGCTCGTCCGGCGTCGGGTCCCAGCGCGAGGGGTCGGGCAGGTCGTCGAGGGAGTCGAGGCCGAAGAGCTTGAGGAAGAGCGGGGTCGTGCGGTAGAGGACGGCGCCGAACTGGGAGCGGCCGGACTCCTCGATGAGGCCGCGCTCGACGAGCGTCGCCGTCGCCGAGTCGGAGGCGACGCCGCGGATGCGGGCGACCTCGGGGCGGGAGACCGGCTGGAGGTAGGCGACGATCGAGAGGGTCTCGGCCTGCGCGGGGCTGAGGGGCGGGGTGCGGGGGCGGGCGAGGAGGCGGCGCGCGGCGGGCTCGGCGATCGGGTCGGTCGCGAGCGTCCATCCCCCCGCGACCTCGCGCAGCACGAGGCCGCGGCGGCCCTCGGCGAACTCGGCCTTCAGCTCGTCGAGGACGGGCGCGAGGTCGTCGGGCCACACGTCGCAGGCCGAGGCGAGGTCCTCGGTCGCCACGGGCTCGGGCGAGAGGAAGAGGAGCGCCTCGACGATCCGGGCGAGGTCGGTCATCGCGCGGGCTCCGGAGCGGCGGCGGCGTGGAGCGGCGCGTCTGCGGCGGCAGCGGCGCGCGGAGCGACGGCCGTGCGGAGCGGCGCGTCCGCGGCGGCGGCGTGCGGAGCGGCCGCGGCCGTGCGGAGTGGCGCGTCCGCGGCGGCGGCACCGCGCGGAGCCGCCGCCTCGCGCGGCGCGCCCGCGGGCGCGGCCTCTCGCGCCGCGATCGTGATCTCCCCGAACGGCTCGGGCTGCTCCCACGTCGCCTCGCCCTGCTTGTACATCTCGAGCAGCGCGAAGAGCGTGATGCAGACCGTCACGCGGTCCGCTCCTCGGACCGCCTCGTCGAACGTCGTCGCGCCCCGGCGCAGCAGCGACCGCAGCACCGCGAGGCGCTCGGCCACGCTGACCCGGACCTGGCCGAGATGGGTGACGTCGACCTTCGGCGGGTGGCGGAGGAGGCCGCCGAGCGCGGCGCCGAGCCGGTCCGGGGCGTAGACGCCCCCGGGAAGCTCCTCGAGCCCGCCGCGCCGCAGCCACGGCGGCGGCGGGGCGCTCCGGTAGCGCACGCCCTCCTCGGCCGCGAGCAGCTCCCGCAGGTGCTCCGCCGCCGACCGGTACCGGCGGGCCTCGATCATCCGCGCCAGCAGCTCCTCGGCCGCCTCGGCGGGCTCGACGTCGAGCAGCTCCTCCTCCCCGCGCGGGAGCATGAGCCGGGACTTCAACTCGAGCAGCGCGGCGATCAGGACGAGGAACTCCGTCGTCACCTCGAGGTCGAGCTCGCCCCGCGCCTCCAGGTGGTCGAGGTACGCGAGCACCACGTCGGCCAGCTCGACCTCCAGCAGGTCGACCTCCTCGCGCAGCACGAGCGTCAGCAGCAGGTCGAACGGCCCGGAGAACACCTCCAGGTCGAGCTGCAGGTCGGCGACCGCTGACATGCTCGCTGACCCTAGCGCCACGGGTAGACAGCCTCCGGGGGCTGCTCCGCCTCCTCCGCCGCTCACGGCGGCCGGCCTCAGGCGTGCAGCGCTCGCTCGATGTCGGCGACGGGCAGGCGCTCGTCCGGGGGCGCGAGCGCGAGCGCGGCGCGGCGGATCGGGCGGCGACCCGCGCGCGCCCGGACGGCGGCGAGCGCGAGGTCCGCGTGCATCGCGCACAGCTCGGCCAGCGGCAGGCGACCGGTGGGGGCGTACCAGTGCGCCACCCCGGTGGCCAGCTGCAGCAGGCCGGTCGCGGTGACCTGGACGTCGGGCACCTCGAACCGGCCGGAGCGCTGGCCGTCGCCGACGACCTCGCGCCAGCGCTCCTCGTAGGCGTCGCGCAGCTCCACGACGCGTGCGCGCTGCTCGCCCTGCAGCGCCCGCAGCTCCGTGTCCGAGACCAGGCAGGCGAGCGGCCGCGCGCCGTGCACCCAGACGTGCGCCTCGACGAGCGCGGCCAACCGCCACTCGGGCGGCCGGTCGGCCGGCAGGTTGAGCGCCGCGTCGAGCAGCGGCTCGGTCGTCGAGCGCATGATCTCGACGAGCAGGTCCTCCTTCGTGCCGATGTAGTGATAGAGCCCCGCCGCGGTCAGGTCCGCCTCGGCGGCGAGGTCGCGCAGGCCCGTCGCGGCGAACCCGCGACGGGCGAACAGGCGGACGGCCGCCTCGCGGACCCTCGCCTCGGTCGCGGCGCCGGCGCCGCGCGGACGGGCCATCAGCCCGCCATCGTGAGGCCGCCGGACACCGACAGCGTCTGCCCGGTGATGTGGTCCGGTCCCGCGGCGAGGAAGGTCACCGCGGCGGCGACGTCCTCGGGCGCGGCGAGCTTGCGCAACGGTGTCGCCTTGACGATCGCGTCCATCGTGCGCCCCATGCCCTGCGGCCCCTTGATCTCCGCCAGGAGGGGCGTGTCCGTGGGGCCCGGGCAGACGCAGTTGACGCTCACCCCGCTCCTGGCGCTCTCGCGCGCGAGGGACTTCGTCAGCGCGATCACCCCGCCCTTGCACGCGGAGTAGACCGCCTCGCCCGACGAGCCCACCCGCCCCGCGTCGGAGGCGACGTTGACGATCCGCCCGCCGGCGCCCATCCGCGGCAGCGCCAGGTGGCACAGGTTGATCGGGCCGCGGAGGTTGATCCCGATCAACGTGTCCCAGAGGGCCGGGTCGTTGTCGAGGAACGGCTCGACGCGGTCCCAGCCGGCGTTGTTGACGAGCACGTCGATGCGCTCGACGTCCTCCAGGGCCGAACGCACCTGCTCGTAGTCGGCGACGTCGACGCAGACGGCGCGCGCGTCGGCGAGGTCGGCGGCGACCGCACGGGCCGCGTCGACGTCGCGGTCGAGCAGCAGGAGCGCCGCCCCCGCGGCGTCGAGCGACCGCGCGATGGCGGCGCCGATCCCCTTCCCGGCCCCGGTGACCACGGCCAGGCGCCCGGCGAGCGCGTCCGGCGCGAACGGGCTCATGCGACGCGCTCCCGGTCGCGTGCGTCGCGGTCCCAGCTCCGCGCGGACACGCCGCGCTCGACCAGGCGGAACTTCTCGACCTTCTCGGTCGGGGTCTTGGGCAGCTCGTCGACGACGTCGACGTACCGGGGCAGCATGTGGCGCGCCATGCGCGTCGCGCAGAACGCGATCAGCTCGGCGGGCTCCACGCGATGCCCGGGACGGGGGACCACGGCGACCATCACGTCCTCCTCTGTCATGTCGCTCGGCACGCCGAAGGCCGCTGCCTCGAGCACCGCGGGATGGGACTGGACGACCTCCTCGACCTCGAAGGCCGAGATGTTCTCGCCGCGGCGGCGGATCACGTCCTTGAGCCGTCCGACGAAGTACAGGAAGCCGTCCTCGTCGCGGCGGGCGAGATCGCCCGTGTGCAGCCACAGGTCGCGGGTCGCCGCGACGGTCGCCTCGGGCATCCCGTAGTAGCCGTCCATCAGCAGGCCGGGCTCGGCGGAGCGGACGGCGATCTCGCCGGTCGCGCCGACCGGCACCTCGAAGCCCTCCTCGTCGAGCAGGCGCACCTCGAAGGGCGCCACGGGGCGCCCGCACGAGCCGGCGCGTCGACCGGCTCCGAGCGGGTTGTAGGCGACGATGCCCGCGTCGGTCAGCCCGTACAGCTCGGTCAGCTCGACGGCGAAGCGCCGCTCGAACTCCTCGGCGAAGTCGGGCAGCGGCACGCCCCAGCCGAGCCGAGCCGGGTTGTCGGCGTCGTCAGCGCGCTCCGGCTGCTTGTGGAGCATCGCCAGCGTCGCCCCCATGAAGTCGAACACCGTCGAGCGAGAGTCGCGGAGCTGCTGCCAGAAGCGCGAGACGCTGAAGCGCTCGGCCAGCGCGGCCGTGGTGCCGAGCACGAGCGCCGGCATCACCGTGAAGATCGCCGCGTCGGCGTGGAACAGCGGGAACGGGCAGAACAGCACGTCGTCGTCGCGCAGCTCCAGGTGCTCGCAGAGCAGCTCGGCCTGGCGCACGGCGTAGCGGTGGCTGAGCATGCACCCCTTCGAGCGGCCGGTCGTCCCGGAGGTGAAGAGCAGCATCGCCAGGTCGCGCGCCCCGTGGCCGGCCGCCGGGGGCTCGCCCCCACGCTGCGGCACGTCCCGCCACGGCACGACCTGCACGCCGCGCAGCCGCTCGGCCGCCGACGTCTCCTCGCCCACGACGACGACCGTCCGCGCGCATCGCAGCGCCGGCAGCACGTCGGCGACGGCGTCGACCAGCGACGCGTCGACGATCAGCAGCTCGGCTCGGCACGCGTCGAGGACGTGGGCGAGCCCCGGCCCGCGGAACGCCGTGTTGACCGGCGCGTGGACAGCGCCGATCTTCGCCAGCGCGAGCCACGCCATGACGAGCTCCGGCCGGTTGGGCGTCATGACGGCGACGAAGGCGCCGGGCCGCACGCCGAGCGCGAGCAGGCCGCAGGCGACCTCGTCGGACTGCCGATCGGCCTCGGCGAACGTGACGTCGCCGCCGGCGAAGCGCAGGAACACCCGGTCCGGAGCCTGGGCGGCGCGCCGGCGCAGCAGGCC